>SKXQ01000092.1 GCA_007128315.1 Spirochaetaceae bacterium
ACCTCCTACGGCTACATCCTCAAGACCTCGGGAGACACGGTACTTCTCGCCTCGATTCGCATGGCTTTCCGCCTCGCGGACGCCAACCGTAACATATCCGCGCAGGCCATGCAGATGGCCGCCGCCTACGAGAGACTGCGCGAGTCCGACGAAGAGCTCTCGTGGTGGCCGACGCTCATGCATTACGTCGTGGAACACGACCTGACAGCCATCGCGATCCTCGACACCGATCTGCACTTCATGATGGTCAGCCGTCGCTTTCTCGAGGATTACCGCGTAACCGAAGACAAAACCATTGGTCGGCACCACTACGACGTCTTTCCCGATATTCCGCAGAAGTGGCGGGATGTGCACCAGCGGGCGCTACAGGGCGAGGTGACGCGATCCGACCATGACTCCTTTGTCAGGACCGATGGCAACACCGACTACACGCGCTGGGAATGCCGCCCCTGGTATCGTGCCGACGGCAGCGTGGGCGGGATCATCCTGTATACCGAAGTGCTTACGGAAATCGTAAAGAAGCTTCGTTCGCAGGAATGATTTTCAGAACGACGCGTCAAGGACCAGTATATTCCGGATTCCGTCGGGTGCACCGAAACGGCCTATGTACTCGAGGTGGTACCTGAGCGCGAGGGCGGGTGTCACCGCGTACGAGCCTCCGGTAATGCCAGTGAGAGACCAGCTATTTTCCACTGACACGCTGCCGCCCGCCTTCATGGAAAGCTGATCCGACAGGGGCCACGACAGCTCCGTGAGCACCGCGTTCCCGACGTCGCCGTCGCTGTTATAGCTGAAGAAGTAGCGCCCCAGGAGATCCAGTCGTTCATTCAGCGGGACGCGGGCGGCGACGGTGGGAAGAACGAACCAGAATCCGTCCCTCGGATAGTACTCTCCGCGTACAGCAAGGTTCAGGTACATGGTTTCCGTCTCGCGGTTCGCGTCGATGGTAAGGCCGTGCGAGACCGCTCTCTCGTCCGGCGCGGTCGCCGGTGGCAGACCCGCATCCAGGACCCCCAGACCATATCGGAAAATGACATAGTTGAACTGCCCTATAACCACGACAGGAGCAATCGATACTGTGGTCTTTCGCAAACCTCGTGGGTCGTCCTGCCGCTGCAGCGAGACCTCGCCGGTCAGACGATCAGTCAAGGGAAAGAGAACCACCTGATTCACGTCAAGCGTCAGAGACCCATCGAAGTCAGCATCGATCGCCACGCTGGAGATGTTTCGTATACCGAGTTGCGCAAAAACCACTCCCGGTATAAGGAGAAAGAGCACCAGTACGGATGCATACACAGACAATCGTCGTTGATTCATGACGCCCCCCTGGAGTCGGACCGGACTTCGCGCAGCGGTTTGAAACCGGTACGGCTCATCCTGCCCCAACCGGTTTTGCCCGTCAAGGCGCTGAGATACCCTGAGAGCCGGAGCAGTGACGCCCACTGCCGGTAACCCACATTCTCGGCGATTGCATAGAACACCAGCAGAAGACGGTCTTTCCTGTTGAAATAACGGTGTCTGTACTCCGCAAGGATCAGGGCTATAAGCGAAACCGAAATTCCGAGCGGAATCGTCGCTGTGAACACCAGCAGCACCACAGCCGGGTTCAGGTACCCAAGGAAGAGTCCCGCAATCAGGAACAGCAGGCCCTGAGTCTCAATCCATGGCCCCAAGAGCTCGAACACGTAAAAATACGGAAAGCCAATCAGGCCAACAGACCGGTACCGGGGATTCAGGAGCATACGTCTGTGATAATACATCGTATCGATCAAGCCACGCTGCCACCGGTCGCGCTGGGATCGCAGTATACGCCTCGACACAGGCACCTCGGTCCAGCAGTTCGCGTTATACGAGTACTGAACCGCGTGCGGCTCACCGCGATCGGCAAGACTACGGGTTATCCTGACCACGAGTTCCATGTCCTCGGCGACGGTATCCTTCGAGTAAAAACCGCTGCCGGTCATGTATCCGTGCGCATCGATCACGTCGGCCTTCCTGAACACACCGAACGCACCGGATATGATCATAAGACTCTTCAGGCCCGCCCACCCGGTGCGACCGGCCATGAATGAGCGCAGGTATTCCAGTACCTGAAAGCGGCCGAGATGCTCCCGTGGCAGTCGAATCTCTTCAAGATCCCCGTTCGATACCGTACAGCCGTTGACCGGGAAGATGTTCCCGCCTGTCGCAACCACGGGTACATCGCTGTCCAGAAACTGCGCCGCAGCCCGTAGAAGCGCATCCCGCTCAAGGAGCGAATCGGCGTCTATGGCGGCGAAGTAGTCTTTACGAGAGGCGTTAATACCTACATTCAGCGAGTCGGCCTTTCCTCCGTTCTGCTTGTCGATCACCGTCAGCTCCGGAATTCTCGGATTGCGGTAGATACCGCGAACAGGCTGCGCCGGCAGATACCCGTGCACGAAAATGTCGACACGATCAAGCTCGAACACGTCGACGAGTCGTCGAAGGGTCCCGTCCGCAGAGCCATCATTAATGACAAGTACCTCGAAGTCGGGGTACCGGAGCCCGAGCAGCGACCGTACACTTTCGACGATTGAGGCTTCTTCGTTGTACGCAGGTGCGAGCACACTGATAGACGGAAGTACTCCCGGAGCAAAGAGCATCGATACCGGTTTGATTTCGAAGCCCCGCTGCTGAGATCGAACAGAACGGCCAGCAATCCAGGTCAGGACGAGATACCAGATGTTCAACGCGAATGCGTACCAGGCGAACACGAGGGTGAAACCGAGTCCATACTCGCGTAAATGCTCGATCACCGAAAGCTCGGCTGACCAGCGAAGGACCGTGTACGCCGCGACAGGGATCAACACCGTCAGACCGATCACACCAGTAACAAACCAGCGTGGCGTTGATTCGCTTACGCGGGTGTGGCGGGTTGTCGTTCGTTCGGACCGATCAAGCGAAAGCGTCTCAAGCACACGGTCGGGGGCAGATTCGAGAATCAGATCCCGGATGTCGGACTGTTCCAGGACAGCTGCCTCGATTACATCGATGACGAAACGTTCTATATCGGGATTCTGATTCTGCGAAAGGAACCCGAAAACCCCATGCACGCGCCCGCTTCGCAACACGGCGAGAAGCACTTCACGCGCGGAGCGATCACGAAGTGACTTCTCGATAAGATACTCGACCCGTTTGGACAGAACCTCCAGAAGGGCGTCCTGGAACGGGGGGTCCTCCTCCTCGAGGGCCTGTTTCACAAGCTCCATGTACAGTTTCGGATGCGACAGAACGAGATTCGACAGGCCAATGACCGCACTTTTTCGCGTATCCTCACTGCGCAGACCGTCGATCAGCCATGCGCGACTCCTGTCCGGCGGGAGGTCGCCTGCGGCTTCAAGACACAAGTTGGTGAGCATTCGATTCGGTGACTGCAGGAGGCGCTCGATATCGATCTGATGCAGATAGCGTTTCAGCAGCATTCTGGCAGCCTCAACGGCAACATCCGGATTCTCGTTCGCGGTCAGCGCTTCCAGGTATATTCGTCCCTCGTCATCGGAGCGCAGCGCGGCTATGTTCATGACCAGCGCCTGGATCTCCGGCTCGCTCCGTTTTCGCAGCACATTGAAGTAGCTGTGCAAATGATCCCCGAATCGCGACAGGATTCCGTGGATCTGTCGCTGATAGGTTTCGTCGCTGCTGGCCAGAGAATCAACGAGCGATGGTATTACCGCGGGGTTTCCTGTACGTGACAGGGCGTATGCGATGTGCAGCTTGACCGACGATCGCTTCTCGAAAGCCAGAGCCTGCATGAGAGGAGGCGCAGCGTGTACCAGTCTGGCGTAACCCAGTAATATCGCAGCGGTCTTCCTTTTCATGGGGTTGTGCGACTTGAGCCGCCGTACCAGTCTGGCAAAGAGGCCCGATTCTCCAATGGCGTCCTGAATCTTTGTGCGCTGCGCTTCCGGTATACTGATCGAATCAGTGAGCAACGCATACTCCTCCATGAACGCCTGAGTGTCTCTGGTCAGGGCTCGAACGATTTCCGCAACCGGTGCAGACGACAGGGATGTTCTAATGAAGGTCCGTACCCACAGTCGGCGGTGTTCGGTACGTCGCAACAGGAGCCGAAGAACGAACAATCGTATTAAAAGGATGATGTTCAGCCCCGCAACCGAACCAAGAAGAAGCAGTTCCCAGCGATACATTACAGGCGCTCTCGCGTGAGATTAGACAGCAGGCCCAGAAGTTCGACCAGCGAGAATGGCTTGCGGAGGAAGTGTGTTATACCCAGCAAAGCGGCTTTCTCTATCGTTTCATCGTCTTTACGGTGTGATATGAGAATAAACGGTATACTGCTGATCTCCGATGAGGAACCTAACTGTTCGCGCAGGGCAAAACCGTTCATCTTCGGCAGGAAGGCCTCGCAGACAATCGCGTCCGGGCGAATCTGTGCGATCGTGTCCAGCGCATCGGCTCCATCGTCGGCAAGAAGAACCGAGAAGCCCTTGTCCTCGAGCAGGCGGGTCAGGGTATGCAGGTAGGGAGCTTCCGGATCGGCAATCAGCACCGTCGCTCCCCCGGAACCAATGGCACTGTCTTCGGGATCAGAACTGCAGATGGTATTCATACCGCTCGCTCTGGCAATCGACAACCTTCCCTGTGCACGTTCCACAAACGTCTCCGCCCGACTGTTTGTCGGGAGCTCATGCGATTGCACAAGCCCGATGGATACGGTGATGCGTTCCAGAAACATCGCTGACTCGGCAACAGTCTTCCGGATCGCTTCCGCTACGGACACAACGTCCTGATCGTCGGGATCGACAATCAGATAGACGTAGTCCGGACCGGTCAGCTTGTACAGGCGTACATGTACCTGATCGCCGCGGGATAGCCGGTAATTCTCCAGATGGTACGCGAGCACGTGAAGAGCATCATCGCCACCTGCACGCCCGAATCTGCGATTGATCTGTTCGATCCGATCCAGCGAGACCAGGCACAGGGCATACGCCCGTTCTGTATTCCGGAACGCCTCAAGATCAGCGTAGAGCGTCTCTGCGTTGTTGACCGAGTCCGCACGGGGTTCCGCTGCCCGTACTGACGCACGCTCCCGAACGGAAGGATCAGGCGTGTCCTGAAGCGTTTGATGCGGACCTGTGTACGTGGCTACCCGGCTGAACTGCCGTAACAGTCCGTCGAACGACTCGGGCAGTGGGAGGCTGGCTTCGCGCGACAGCCCCGCGAGGGTACCTCGAAGCACCTCGAGTTCGGGACCGCCTATCCATTGGGTCAGACTGGAGACGAGCTCCAGCCACAAGCCGGATACTGCGTTGTCGGAAACCTCACCTTCAAATCCGAGCTCAAGATCCGGCCGGGGTATGCGCGAGGCCTGGAACAGGTTTGCCGCCGTCTCCTCGCCGAGCAGAGCCGCAATTCTGATATAGAGACGATGCAGGGCAATCACGGGAGTACATTCGGTCTGTTCCGGCTGAAACACCGTATCGATGAGCTTCCGACCACCAACGGCCAGTTTTCCGTGCGCCGGCGCAAGCTGACCGAAATCCGGTATACCTTCAAAACCATCAATCACCGTTTCGGCGGAAATCCCTGCGATTACCACGTCAGTATATATACGCACTGATTCGCGTCGCAACACCGGCTTGTCCGTTCGCTTGCCCGGACCCATGGACCCAAAAAACGGCCCGGTAAACAATGTCCTCGTTCGTGGATGATACCCGATCATTGCACCGGGCAGCGGGAAGGAAAACGGCCTGCGAAGGGAAATGCGGTTCGCTGGACCAAGACGTACTGTATGGTCGGGAGCGCTGCACGGCCGCACTTTCCAGGCCCCCAGACTCGCCTCTCGGCTTGACGCGACAGTCCAGTGAAGGTACAGAATTCGCTCTGTCGACAGATCACGGAGCAGTCTCAACCCGCTCAGACAGCCCGGCAGCGGCGAGAGAATAACCACAACAAGCGGTTTCTCGGGGGTCACGAGCCTCACGAGCTCAGACTTGTATCGATGCACATGCCTGTCAGGACCCGGATCAACAAGCACCGAACACTCTTCTCCCGATAAATGGTATGTCGAGATATCCGGAAGCATTTCGCTGCCGAGCGTGTTGAACTGGGTCAGATCGCTCATAGTCGATTATAATATTGGGTAGTGCAAAAATGGAACAGGCCGTTTCCATGATAGGGTATTGGTATGACACGTGCTTTCTTCGGTATTACGGTGCTGCTGTGGACGGTAGTATCTCCTACGTGCAGCTCGACACCACACGTACCGTTCGAACGAGAGAACAGAATGATACACTTTTCCGGATACGAGTGGACGGTACGGGACACTGAAGGCCGTGAAGGGCCCGGACCGAACCGTTTCTCGGCGGATGAGCAGGGTGTGCGGGTCGACAATCAGGGGCGCCTGCATCTCAGCGTCTGGAATCATGGACCGACATGGTATACCTCGGAAGTTCGACTGCCGGACGGTCACGGCTACGGAACCTATGTGTTCGAGACTCAGGGTCCGTTGCGGTTTTCCAGCCCTGAAGTTGTTCTGGGCCTGTTTACCTTTGACCACGGCGCGCCACAGCTGGCCTACCGCGAGATCGATATCGAGTTCGGTCAGTTTGGGACCCCGCGAAAACCGGACGCACAGTTCGTACTTCACCCCTTTCCGCCGGTGGAAAACAGGCTCGAGTTTGACCTCCCGGATGAGCTGCCGGATATCATGACCCACGCTTTTCGCTGGACCGAAAGACGCGTCGCGTTCCGTTCGCTGTCGGGGTCACATTACGATCCTTTTGAGCTGCACGCCGACGATCCGCAGGTTATCTCTGACTGGGAGGTACAAGGGCCCGGCGTTCCCGATCCCGGAAACGCCCGTGTCCACATGAATCTCTGGCTGTATCAGGGGCGACGGCCGGCCGAACCTGCGTCGGTAATTATCCGGGCGTTCAGATTTCTGGAGTGAACGTCGAACACGATACTGTGTCGCATTTATGGGACGCTTTTACCCCTGAGACCGGCAGCTTCAGTAGAACAGTTCACTGAGAAACTGCCCCGTGAGGTTTCCTTCAGGGTCAAAGACCATCCAGGAGCGGTAATCATACTCCAGCCCGTCTATCGTCATCACGTCCAGGGGAGCAGCTCGCTGCAGACTGCCGTCCTCGCGAAAAATCGCTATCGCGAGGGGTATGGCCCCCGCCACGGTTTCCGCGGTGTAAGGAGCCGTGAGTATGCCTCCGGCGGGGTTCCCGTCCGGCAGGAGCGCTACGCCGAGCATCTCAAAGGTTCCGCCGGGTGTCTCGTACGTCAGCGGTTGTATGACACCGACGATGTCATAGGTTCCGTCGTGGTTGAAGGTGCTCAGAATTGCGTCGTTAAAGGTGATACGTGGAGTTTCGAGGAACCGTGGCGCATCGAACTGCACAAGCGACACAACACCGTTTTCGTGCAGACGAATGAGTTCCACATCTGCCTTCGAGCCATCAGGCAGAAAGACCGTCTGGGGTACCCGTGCCTCCATGAGCGCAAGTGCACCCCGGGCATCAAATCCAACCGTCGAATCCGCCATGAAGGTTCCAAACGCCCCGGACAGCTCCCTGGGTCTGGCAAGCCGGAACTCGTCGACACTGCCGTTTTCATGAAAGGTCACGTATTGTCGAGCTACCGCGTCGCCCATAGGAGTGGCGATCGTTTGATCATCCTCGAAATGCACCATGTGCAGCTGTCCGTTCTCGTGAAAGGTCACTCCCGTAGCGTCTATAGTGCCCACCGGCGTTGTAACTCTTTGCGGAGAGCGAAAGTCAGCCGTATTGATGAGCCCGTTCGGGAACAGAGAGATCATATACGCCAGCTCGACGGTTCCGATTGAAAGCTCAACGGAAGCCGGCTCATCAAGCCACACGAAACGCGGAGCACCGTTGTCGTAATATGTATCAACCGAATATGAGGTCATCTGATCCTGAAGCGAGTCAAAACGGTTCTGCTCGAAGGTAACTCCATGCAGGACAGGAACGATAACCAGCAGGGCTGTGGTCAAAAAACGTTGCCTGGCACGATCAGTACGCATTCGTAACCAGCTCCACGACCGTACGTGGCGTTCCCGGCCACCCGCGTACACCTTCATAGCGGACAAACTGGCCGTCACTCACGCGATACCAGTAGGTAGCGCTCCAGAACACGCTGCCGATCCCGGGCAGGCTTATTCGAACCTCCCAGGTGTCGACGCGTTCTCCGTCGACGTCTATTGTTGATCGCCCCCGCCTGACAGCCTGCAGTTTCCGCAGGGCCAGATCACCCGGCTGCACGGTCCAGAACTGCATGCGCTCGCGGGATGACCGCACGAAGGGCTCAAGCGAGCGTTCGATTGACTGAATCCAGGGGTCGGCGTCCTCGAGGCGGAAAGATTCATCCACCTGTCGGCCCTGATTTCTTCCCGTAACCCGAATCGTTCTCCCGCTGATGCGGGCGGTATAGTCGGTATTATCCGCGGGGTTGCGGTGGGCCCACTGCAGTGATTCAAGAGTCTGCGCGTCGACCATAACCTCATGCGTTTCGCCGGTCTCACTCTCGGAACTGAGCCGCAGGTGCTCACCGAGAGAGTCCTCGGTCGACTGCAGATAAATCACCTCGCTGCCGGTCTGTTCACGAAATCTCATGTTCTCTCCCGCTGTAACACTATAGGCCGCGAAAAAGATAAGCAGAAACGCAATATGCAGTACACGATGATGCATTTTTAAGTATCGCATAATGTAGATATCGTACACAGTCTATCGTGGAAAGAGTACCTTTTCACCGTGTTGTATGCCTTTCTCTCGCTCATGCTGCTTCTCGGCTTCGTTTCCGGCATCCTGCTCTTCGGACCGCGCATCGTGTACGTCCGAAGTGAACGCCTTCCCCGGCTCACAGACGGGAGTCCTCCTGCGGGCGAACCGGCTGTTTCGGTCGTCATACCGGCCCGCAACGAGGAGCACCGAATCCCGACCCTGCTTGAAAGCCTCAACGCACAGAGCCATCAGGCGATTGAAGTTATTGTGGTCGATGATGAATCTACCGACGGTACCGTGCGTGTCTGTGAACGGTACGGAGCACGCATCGTTCCGGCAGGAGACCGACCGTCTGGCTGGATCGGAAAGACCTGGGCCTGCACCGTCGGCGCATCTGAAGCCACGGGTACACTGATACTCTTTCTCGATGCCGATGTAGAACTCTCACCTCACGCGATCGCCCGACTGTGTGCAGCGCACGCAGACCACGGTGGAGCCATCTCGGTCCAACCCTACCATCGCACACGCCGCATCTACGAGTCGTTCAGCGCTCTGTTCAATGCTCAGGCGGTCACAGCGGTCGGCGTCCGGGGTGACGCACGAGGTCTGTTCGGCCCGTGCATTCTCATGGATCGAAACTCATACGGACAGTGCGGTGGCCACGAGTCGGTCAGAAATTCGATTCTGGATGATGTTGATCTCGGCCGGGCCTGCAGGGCCTCCGGAGTACCGGTGCGCAACTATCTCGGTGGAAAGGCGATACGCTACCGCATGTACCCTGAAGGGCCCATGTCCATGGTAAACGGCTGGACCAAGAACTTCCTTCGCGGAGCCGGGTCCACGCCAACGCGCGTCCTTATGTTGCAGTCGCTGTGGATCATCGGTGTGGTCACGGCCTTCGCTCAGACGACGATCTCTCTGACTGACTCGAGTGTAGCGGTATTCACCGTTGAGCAGGCTGCCGTGATCTACGCAATATTTGCGATTCTGGTTGGCCTGAGCGTACGCTCCTACGGCAGTTTCGGCTTCGGCGTCGCGGTCACATTTCCCCTGCATCTGCTGTTCTTCGGATTTATCATGCTCAGGGCGCTGTGGATGCACTTCCGCGGTGGTACCATAGAATGGCGCGGCAGACGTGTCTGTCCGGATGAAGGCGGATGCACGGATCCGACGCCCGACCGCGTCGAAGAACCGCCGGTTGTGGAATCCCGATCGTGACCGTTCTGCTTCGGGTCCTTCTGATTGCCGTTGCGTGGGTTGCTATTCACATCGGCAGCGGCTACATCGCACACCATGTCCCTTTCACCTGGCTTCAGGGTGACAGCATGCTGTTTAGAACGCGTCGATTCGAGCAGGAGGGACGTCTGTATCGACGGCTTTTCAGAGTGCACCGCTGGAAGGATCTGCTTCCGGAAGCTGGCGCAGCCTTCGAAGGGGGCTTTGCAAAACGATCACTCTCCGGCGCAGATGTTGCATATCTCGAGCAATTCGTTGCTGAGACCCGTCGGGCCGAGCTTACCCATTGGCTTCCCCTGCTGTTTTCGCTGACCTTTTTCCTGTGGAATCCGCTTGAGATAGCACTCTGGATGCCTTTGTACGCAATTCTGTCCAACATTCCGTTCATAATGGTTCAGCGCAGCAACAGGCCCCGACTGCAGGCCGCTGCGACAAGACGAGGGCAGATCTCCAGACAGTAAATCCTTGCGTAAACAAGGATTCTCCCGTAGCCTTGCGCATTCAAGCAGTCAACGCAACACGAGAGGCATATTCGATCGGCGAGAGAAAGCCGAAACGCTTTCGAGGTCGTGTGTTTAACCTGTACTCGACCATAGCGATTTCGCCCTCTGGGATCAACGCGTAGTCGGTCTTTTTGGGCCAGAATCGTCGAGTCAATCCGACCGCGTGCTCGACGCTACCTTTCTGCCATGAGCTGTACGGCTCACAGAAATAGGTATCGATGCTGAGTGCTTCCCGTATGGTAGTGTGATGGCGATTCTCCTGGCCATTGTCGAAGGTAATGGAGCGCCGCATATCGGCCGGTAGGTCCTTCAGCCGATTGATAACCGCTGTGGCCATGTCTTCCGGCGCACATCGAGGAAGCTTTGCGAGGATCGTCAGACCGAGTGTTCGTTCCTGGAGCACCATCAACGCGTTGGCACTTTTTCGGCTCACGGCGGTATCACCCTCCCAGTGACCGTATTCGCTGCGATCGGCTATGTACGCCGGGCGCTGATCGATACCGGCCCTTTCGGGGATCAACACTCGTTTTTTGCGTGGA
>SKXQ01000087.1 GCA_007128315.1 Spirochaetaceae bacterium
CGCGTCGGGCAAGACCTCTCCGACGGACGACTCTACTGTCTGATCTGTCGATGTACCCGTTGTGGGATCGCCGGTTGGCCGAACGAGCCGAGTAGAAATCCTGTTTCCCCCGTATACAGGTTACCCCGGATGATGCGGATACCTGCGTTGGCGGTGCGTTTGATGTGTTTTAACTCTCGCGTCGACGAGACCGCAAGAACCTGTCTCGGATCATTTCCGAGTCGCAGATGAACGACTGCGCGCCCGGCCTCCGGGTTGAATGCAATGACCTCGAGTCTGCCTTCGTCGTCGGCCGGGTCGGCGACCAGTTCAACGTCTTCCGGTCTGCAACAGACGGTGACGGATGCTCCGGCATGAGGGCGGAAAACATCCGGTAGCGGTAGAAAGCAGTACGGGTCGGAATCCGGTATCAGCAGTACCCGCTCGTCTGACTGGTGAATCTGACCGGTGATCACGTTCGTGTGAGGGTTTCCGGTGAAAATGGCGACATCCACGTTGACCGGATAGTGGTACAACCGTCGAGGTTCATCGACCTGTGCAATGGTACCGTTCTGAATCACGGCGACCCTGTCACCGAGAATCATTGCTTCGTTCTGGTCATGGGTCACAAAAACGGAGGTGGCTCCGGTCTGTTCATGGATCTGTTTCAGTTGCGAACGCAAACCGACCCGAAGCTTCGGATCCAGATTTGACAACGGTTCGTCAAACAGCAGCACTGAAGGTTCGGTCACCAGCGTTCGCGCGAGGGCGACGCGCTGGCGCTGGCCACCGCTGAGCGTTTTCGGGCTTCGTTTTTCAAAACCTTCCAGGTCGACCATCTGCAATGCTCGAGCTACCCGCTCACCAAGTTCGCCTTTGCCGGTCTTACGCATCCGCAGGCCGAATGCGACGTTCTCCCACACCGACATATGCGGGTATAGAGCATAATTCTGAAAAACCATGCCAATGCTGCGTTCTCGCGGGCTTAAGGCAGTCCCGCTGCGTGCGGAGTAAGCACACCGGTCTCCGATGTGAATCTCTCCTGCATCGGGGTACTCAAGACCAGCGATGCAACGCAGCAGTGTCGTCTTTCCGCAACCGGATGGACCGAGAATTACAAGGAACTCACGGTCTTCAACGGTGAGCGTAACATCTTTCAGTGCTGCGACCGTATGAAATGATTTGGACAGACTACTTAGCTCAAGAGCAGGCACAAAATACCTCGTTCGCCAGGTTGTTACTCTTAATATAGTAAGAGCTCGCGGTAAAGGCACATGAAAGATTATCCCGTCATACCGATTCCGGATCAGCAGGTGCCGCCGCAGAAATCCCGGGCTCGCCGGTATTCTGCTTTCCGCCGCGATTCACTTTGCGGATAAGACGGAACGCGATAGCCGTGGTTCTTGGCCAGGGATGAAAACGTTCTTTGTGTTTCAGTTTGACCGATGGCCTTGCGACGAGGCGGAGCAGACTCCATACAGCGAACAGCCCGTGGCATAACGACAGGAGAAAAAACAACCCGGACGGTCCCATATACCCGATGGCAAGTCCTGATAGAGACGGCCCGGCACTCGAACCGATGGCGTAGAAGATAATGTATGCGCCTGAAGCCGCGACCATCTCGGATGTTTCGAGCTGATCGTTTGCGTAGGCAAGACAGATTGAGTACAGAGGCATGGTGAAGGCACCGAAAACGAAGCCAAGAATCGAAAGCGTAGCGGCGTCGGTCGATGCCATCAGTGCGATGACCAGTGCTATACAAGTACCGATTCCCGAACTGATCAGCACGACACGACGACGATCGACCCGATCGCTGAGAAAACCCAGCGGGGCCTGTGCTGCCAGGGCTCCGACACTGATCATCAGCATGAAAAGGCCGATCTGCGAACTGTTGAGGCCGGAGAGCTGGGCGAAGCGTGGTCCTATACTCCACAGGGCACCCGCACTGATACCGGTAACGAGTATTCCAATCGAGGCAAATCGTGAGGCAGTAAACGCTCGGCGGATATTGAGTGGCCGTCGTTCTGCTACGACAGGAGTACCGGTGTTCGCGAGCACGACAGGTACAAGCGAAATGGAAACGAGAATGCTGACGAGCACAAATAGTTCGTGTCCGGTTTCAGGAAAGAGGGCGAGGAGCGGTTGTCCGACGCCCATCGAAGCGAGATAAATCAGACTGTATAGTGAGAGGATTTTTCCTCTGCTCCGCACCGGGCTGCCGGTATTCAGCCAGCTCTCAACGACCACCAGAAGGGTGGCGGTACACAGGCCGTGGACAACTCTCAGGATTATCCACGACACCGGGTCGACCATGAGCAGATGAGCAAGTGCCGCGGCAGAGGCGATGCTCGCGAAGCCCGCAAACGTTCTGATATAGCCTACCGACCCGATGAATCGGACCCCCAGGAGGCTTCCGGCGATAAACCCGGAGAAGTAGGATGACATGATTATTCCGATCGCCAGATCGCTGAAACCCTCACTACCAGCGCGCAGGGCGATTACAGTACCCTGCAGAGCCGTGCCCGTACCGAGAAGGAACACCGCAATGAGAATAGCACTGATGGTCGCGACCGGGTTCTGATCCGCCAGCGGAGCGACCGGTGTCGCGTAGGCAGTTTGCTGGTCTTCCATTCTGCGACTCCTACCATACAATTCGTTTCTCGGGCAAGGAGCGTTCAGGAGCATCCCGTTCGGAGCGTGTGTAGCGGTGAGGTTGACCTCCACGCAGGCTATGTTGTATACAGTCCGCTACCGTTCTCTTTTATAACAATGGTGAGGAAATATGTACGCACTCGTAGAAATTGCAGGTAAACAGTATAAAGCCGAAGCCGGAACGCAGCTGAAGGTTGACAAGTTGGCTGGCTCAGCCGGTGACACCGTTACGTTTGACTCCGTGCTAATGGTTTCGGACGGCACATCGGTCACCGTTGGGGCTCCGTTCGTAAAAGGCGCCGCTGTGACCGGGACGATTGACGGTTTTGGACGCGATCCAAAGATAACTGTGTTCAAGTACAAGAAGCGGAAGCGGTACAAGCGAACCCGCGGACACCGTCAGCATTTTGCCATGATTACCGTAAAGGATGTTCAGGCGGGCTGACGCGAGACCCGAGTCATGGGGCTTATCGGACCGGAGGAACAGTGATCGGTATACGGGTGGAAGTATGCGACCGGGTCATCGTTTCTCTGGTTTCCGACGGTCATGCCCTTGATTCTGAAGGCAGTGCCGATTTTCGGATAGCCTGTGCCGGGGTTTCGTCGGCGCTCCGTTCATTTGCTGAACTTTTAGGGTCGTGCACGGATATTCGGGCACGGGGTTCTGCCCCGGAACCGGGCAGATTCTGTGTAGATGTGGTGTCGGTTGCGAACATGGACTGGTACAGGGGAGTCAGTGAGCTTCTGATGATGTCGCTTCGTCTGGTTCAGCGGGATTTTCCCGCACACGTTGCGATTGAGTTCGTTGAGGTTGAAGGATTTGCCGAAGTCGGGTGAACGCCCGGCGGGCATTGATTGACGTTTTTATAAGGAAACAGGGTATGGCACATAAGAAAGGTGGCGGTAGTTCCAAAAACGGTCGAGACAGTAATTCGCAGCGCCTTGGCGTAAAGCGTTTTGGTGGACAGACCGTGAAGGCCGGTGAGATCATTGTGCGACAACGTGGTACGAAATTTCATCCTGGTGAGTTTGTGGGCATCGGTCGGGATCATACGCTCTTCGCGACGGAAGAAGGCAAGGTCGTCTTTTCCCAGCGTCGTGGAAAGCGAATTGTCAATATTGCACCGGTAGTCGTCGAAACGGTTTCTGAGTAACGACCGTCATCATCGCGAAAGGCGATGCGCGCCGTTGACGCTGTATGGTAAAATGGTGCTCACATGAGTTCTTTCGTAGATGAAGTAAATCTGACATTGTCATCCGGTCACGGAGGAGCAGGAGCGGTAAGTTTCCGAAGGGAGAAGTACGTCCCCAGGGGGGGGCCAGACGGAGGAGATGGCGGGAAGGGCGGTTCTGTTCGCATTCGCCAGAGGCGAGACCTCAGAACCCTTGTGCATCTGGTCGGAAAAGACCGCATCTCGGCTCCGGATGGGCGCGCCGGACAGAAGCGGAACAGGCACGGCGCCGACGGCGAGGACCTCGTCGTAGACGTTCCACCAGGAACGGTCCTTATTGACGTCGATACCGGGCAGACGGTGGTTGACTTTGCCGAAGAGGAGTCCGTGCTGCTGCTGGAAGGCGGACGTGGAGGCAAGGGGAACGCACACTTCGCAACCGCTCGTCACCAGGCTCCACGGTTTTCGCAGAAAGGCGAGGCCGGAATATCCATGAACTGCCGCATTGAGCTGCGCCTCATGGCGGACATTGGACTGCTGGGACTTCCGAATGCTGGCAAGTCGAGTCTCCTTTCGGCACTGAGCAATGCGAAACCACGCATTGCCTCATACCCATTTACGACTCTGACGCCACAACTCGGCGTGGTTCGCTATGCGGAGCGAGACGTTGTTCTGGCTGACATCCCCGGCATCATAGAAGGGGCAGCCGACGGCCACGGTCTCGGTACGAAGTTTCTCAAGCATATCTCCAGGGCTCAGCGGATCATTTACCTCATTGATCTGTCCGACGGTGACCCGGCAGAAACGGTAAAGCTGCTCGAACGGGAGCTTCAGCGATACGGAGAGGGCCTTGCCGACCGCCAACGCATACTTGTCGGGAACAAAACCGATATCTCGGAGGATGCGGCGTGCACACACCTGCGAGATTCGTATCCGGACGACGACGTGTTTTGCGTCAGTGTGGCCACGCGTGACGGTCTCCGGGAGCTGACCGCCCGAATGGTGGAGTTCGTGCACGCCGATCGGGACACGTGATCCGATGGGTGTTGCCGTCTTTGGAGGGTCGTTCGACCCGGTACACATAGGACACCTCCACGTTGCGGATTCCGCGCTTCTGATTCCCTGGATTAACAACGTTTATTTTGTTCCGGCGGGGAGGCCTCCTCACAAGACGTTGAGTGGTGGTGCGGGCGGGCAGCAGCGTCTGGCGATGCTGTCGCAGTCCGTTGCAGATCGGCCCGGTTTGAACGTGCTTGACTGGGAGCTGAATGAGTCCGGTCCGTCGTATACCTGCCCGACTATAGAGCGGCTAAAGAAGGAACTCAGCGGCGACGGGCGGATCGGACTTATCATAGGTACGGACCTGTTGCCCGGTTTTACCACGTGGAAAGACTGGAGTAAGCTTCTTGGTCTGGTAACGCTGCTGCTGACGCGTCATCCTGACGGTGACGATCCGCGTACCGTGCTGGAATCGACACAACTGCAGTCGTATCCCTCGCAATTGCGCGCAGCTATTGAGCGTGCAGAGGTGATCGACCATATTCCGCTGTCGATTTCATCAAGCAGCGTTCGGAGCCGGATTGCACGAGGCTCACGGTATAGGGATCTGCTTCCGGAGTCTGCGAACAGGATTATCCATGACCAGGGCTTGTATTTATCAGAATGAGGCTCTGGGCGTGATTTCCCGTACCTTGCCGCGTGAAGACTTGCCCGGTAGACTTCGTCAACGAAAGGACGTTGATTGATGAGAGCACAAATTGATACATCCATTGTCTTTCTGCTTCTGATTCTCGCGCTTCTCGGGGGCACCTTTTACTACGTATATCTTCAGGTGCGGGGAGACGAGATTTCGGATATGGCAAGCCGCGGTGAGCAGATACCCTTTCTCCTGATCATTGGAGATGAGGGCGAGACACCGCTGCTGACGCAGGTGCTGATCTACGACACGACAACCGATCGGGCGGCGATCTTCGATATTCCCGGCGAGACTGGTGCAGTCATGACACGGCTGGGCAGGACCGACCGGATCGACGAGCTCTTTCGCCTGGAGGGCACCGGTCCGTATCTGAGGCAGATTTCCGAGCTTATGTCGCTGGACATTTCGATCTATCTGCACTGGAGCCGCGCCGATATTGAGACCTTTGTCGACTTCCTGGGAGGCCTGGAACTGTTTCTAGGCGAGTCCATTGAGGACTTCGAACGCCCTGATCCCGTCCTGCTTCCCGCTGGTAACGTCAGGCTTGAGGGACCGAAAGCGGTGACTCATCTATCGTATGAGCGTCTCGATGAGCGCCCTGTTGACACCGGTGGACGCCGGCAGAGTTTCACAGAGGCGTTGATTCACGCAATCACCCGATCGATTCATCTGATTCAGAGCGACAGGGGACTGCACGTGCTCAACGAAACGACCCGGACGAACCTCGAAGCCCGGGCTCTTGCGTCACTCACTCACCAGCTTTCGCGCGTCGATATCGATCGTGTGATTCGCCAGCGGATCATAGGAACGTACCGCAGCGTCGAGGTCACCGGGGAGCCTCGTCTGCTTCTGTTTCCCCACTTCGAAGGACAATGGCTCAGAGAGACCGTCAACCAGGTCAGCGAGAGCCTTCGCAGTGTCGAGCAGATTGCCGGTGACAGGGATGTGATTGTACTGCAGATACTGAACGGCACCGAGGTCAACGGGCTTGCTCGACGAACCCGGGAGTTGTTTCAGGGACTCGGTATATTTGATGTTCGGGAGTTCGGAAATGCTGAGCATGGCACCTATCGTACTACGGAAATTATCGATCACCGTGGTGACGAACGGATGGCGCGCCGGGTGGCAGGGGTTATCCGGGCTGAACGGATACGGACCGATATTTCCGACGATCCGGCTCAGGAGATTGATGTGACGATAGTACTCGGACAGGATTTTGATGGAAGATATGTACGACAATAAAAAAGAAATGATAGACCTTGCCCGGATGCTCGACGAACGCAATGCCGGGCATGTTCTGGTCCTTGACATCGCCGAGCAGTCGTCGATAGCCGATTATTTCGTCATCGCCACGGTGAGTAGCGAGGCGTACCTGCGCGGACTGGTGGACGATATCGACCGGTATTGTGATAGTCAGTCGCTCGACGTCCGAATGCCTGATCGCCGTCACGACGGCTCAGGGTGGACCGTCGTGGACGGGGGCTGGTTTGTGATCCATCTCATGACGAAAGAAATCCGGGAGTTCTACGACCTTGAGCGCTTGTGGTTTCACAGTCCCCGACTGTATGGCGAGGAGCTTCAGTCCTCGTCATCGACAGGCCAGTCGTCGTCCTCATCCGTTTCGTCGTAATCGTCATCGTCTTCCAGGAAATCATCATCTATGTCGAAATCCTGCTCCGCGTCATCGTCTACTGGTGGCAAGTAGTCGTCATCGAAATCATCTTCTTCGAGGTCCTCGTCGTCGTCAAAGAGATCGGAGTCGTCCGTTTCTTCATAGGTACTGTCATTGTCGAAACCCTCATCGGGGTCCGGTTTACCAGTCGAAAGGTTCATTTCATACCTCACAGAGGGAACTTTAGTTTTCTGATTCGGCCTCGTCAATGTCCTGTTCATGGTTTGACAGGGAGCTTCAATGCAGTATAATGCGAAAATTGTCCGTACGTCGGATTTTGGTCTTTGGCAATATTTCTACATCCGGATGGCATCCGATTGTGTAAGCGTTTGGTTCGATTCTTCCTGTCGGGGGACATGAAGTATATCGACAGAACCTAAGACAAGCGCTTTCACAAGGCCTGAAGATTTGGTGTGACTTCAGGTAAGGCATCGAGAGAACGGCCTGTAAACGCGGGTACAGATCGGCGACCGAGTATTCGCCTGACTGGCGGTGTTTGTTTACGGTTTTCGGTCTCGAAACGTTAGGCGGAGGTAGAAAAAGTGGATATCACCGATATACGTGTCCGCAGGGTCACTGCCGAAGGCAAGCTGAAGGCATACGTTACGGTTACTTTTGACGACTGTTTTGTTGTTCACAACGTGAAGGTCATTGAAGGTAAGACGGGCGTCTTCATAGCTATGCCGAGCAGAAAAACCAAAACTGGCGAGTACAAGGATGTTGCACATCCTATTCACTCGGATTTTCGTAACGATCTGCAGTTCAGGATTCTGCAGGCGTACGAGACATCAAGTGAATCTGAAGGTCTCGTAGCAGACCTTGTAGACGAATAAAACGTACATCGTTACAGAATCTCACGCCTGCTAGTGGCTATACGAGGCTGTAATAGGATAATATTGGGACGTCGGCAAGCGGTTAAGCCACCTGGTTTTGATCCAGGCATTCGCAGGTTCGAATCCTGCCGTCCCAGCTAAGAACCTCGAGCAACCGGACAGAAAAGAAAGGTATTTCTGTTTCGTGTTGTTGCACAGGTACATTCAAGGAGATTTACATCGTTATGGATCAGAAAACACTCGAGACGAGCATTCGCAGCGAACGAAAGAGTTCCAATGCACGGCGTTTGCGGAAAGCGGGAAAGATTCCCGGGATCATCTACGGTCATCATGAGCCGGTCGCAATTACGATTGACGCGGTCGAGTTCGGGCGTAAGTTCAAGCACATCTCTGAGAGTACGATCATCACCCTCAATACCGGGGAACAAAGCTATGACGTGCTGATTAAGGACTACCAGGAAGACATCCTGACCGGAAAGATGCTGCACATCGATTTCTATGAAATTGAGCTCGGTAAATCCGTTCGAACGCATATTCCGGTTCACGTCACCGGTTCCGCCAAGGGAACCCGGGAGGGTGGTATTCTCGAACACCCCCTTTACGAAGTGGAAATCGAGTGTCTGCCGAAAGACCTTGTCGAGGCGATTTCCGTCGACGTATCAGGTCTCGCTATCGGTGATTCCATACATATTTCGGACATCACACCTCCGGAGGGGATTACCATCCTCAACAGTGGTGATCAGATTGTCGCAGTGTGTACCGTACCTGCAGCAGAAGTTACTGAGGACGAAGATTCCGACGAGGAAGTCGACGCCGAGGTTCCATCCGCGCATGGTAGCAACAAGGAAGACGACGAGGAGTGATCGATTACCCTGTCCTCGTGTTGTGTCTGGGCAATCCCGGCAGGACCTATGCATCAACCCGGCACAATGCCGGGTTTTTTGTTGCTGACCGTCTGCACGATCTCGCCGGTGTCAGGTTCCGGAGACGGCTGTTCGGGCGCTACAGTACAACACAGTATGGCCGCCTGACGCTCGCGAAGCCTTTGACGTACATGAATCGCAGCGGTGAGGTTATTGAGTCAATCTGCAGGCGCTACTCGCTGGCAAGGCCTGCGATCGTCGCGGTATTCGACCAGATGGATCTGCCACCGGGCAGTGTACGCCTCAAGCGGGGAGGTGGCGACGGTGGCCATCGGGGACTGCGCAGTGTTTTCAGTCACGCGCAGTCCCACGATATCTGGAAACTTGCGGTAGGAATCGGGCGACCGGGCGCAGGAAGCACGGTCGTTGAACACGTCCTCTCCGAACCCGACGGCGACGAGAGAACTCTGATTGACGACGCGGTCGAGGTGGCTGCAAACACAGTTCTTGCATTGTGTTCCCGCAGTCCTGAGGAACTCATGAATGAGGTTAACAGCAGGTAGTTTCGAGCAGGCAACACCTCTTGAGCACACCGTTGAGCGGGAGCTGTTTCGCCTGATTCCTGTACACAGTCGCTCCATCCCCCGTGTGATTGTTGCCTGTTCCGGAGGACCTGACAGTTCGGTCCTGGCCACGGCCCTTGCTTCTATACACCACCGGAATCTCATTCAGCTCGAGCTTGCCTATGTGGATCATGGACTTCAGCCTGCCCGTCAACGCCGCCTGGAGCGACGCAGTGTCGAGCGGCTTGCAGAAGGACTCCAGGTTCCGCTACACATCCGGTCGATACAGATTGCCCCGAACAGCGACGGAGGGATTGAAGCGTCGGCGCGTCGCAGTCGGTATGAGATGCTTGCTGACATTCAGCGTACGAGGAATGCATGTGCGGTGTGCACCGCACACCATCTCGACGATCAGGTGGAAACGGTCTTGATGCGTCTGATACAGGGGTCGTCGCTTGCAGGCCTCGGAGGAATGTCCGACGCAGTCGTCATTTTCGGCTGTTTTGTCGTGCGACCGATGCTGCTCGTTGACCGCACATCCGTGATGGAGTACGCGAAACATCGAAATCTGAAACCTCATCGGGACAGAAGTAACCGGAGTGGGCGGTTTCTTCGCAATCGAATGCGAAAATGCCTCATGCCCCGTCTTTTCTCGTTGCGACCGGGTATACGCGAGGCTGTCAGCAGGACTGCGCGTGAGCTCCGGCAGACATACGCTGAGCTCGTGCGGGAACCAGCCGATACTATTCCTATGAACCAGAGCGACCAACGTGTCATGATTGACAGGCCACGATTCTTTGCAGCCGCTTCACGGGTACGACTTGAGCGATTGCGCGATGCCTGCAATCACTTTGATTCCGTCCCGCATCGCTTACCGAGCGAGATGTTCGTACCGCTTCTCGGGGATGAACCCGAAGCCCGTAACCTCCGGGCCGTTGATGCACACGGTGTGCAGATCCGTCTCACGCGTACGCACCTGGTCTGTGAACGCCGACATCTTGTCCGGCGCGATCAACCGCGATATTCTTTTATCGTGGAGGAACGACCGCTTGCTCCGGATGAGGTCTCCCGCCGGTCCCTGGACGAGTTTCTACATCCGGTGTTGCAGTCCGTGCCTGATACCGTACACTTTGTATGTCGCGGTCCCGGACAGAGCACGGCTGATCATGCCTGCTGGGAGGAACGACTCATCGTTCGCGAGGCGGTCCTGAGCGACTGGCCTTCATTTGCAGTTTCACGAGCCGCGTTCAAGAGGCGCCTGGAGCGAGAGCCGGAAAAATTTATGGTTCTGGAAGATGTCAATGCACCAATCGCTATTCTCGATTTGACAGACAGTCGTACGCCGGTGCTCAGGGCAGCGAACAGTGATATTTCGCACCCGGGGCGGCCGAATGTGCATGCCTGCAGCGTAAGCATAGGTATCGGAGCAGTGTAATGCGTGTGATCAAGCCAACCGTTCCGTCTCGTCGATTCATTCTTTTCCTGCTTATCGCTGCATTCGCATCAGGACCGAACGTACATGCACGGGATTCCGTTTCCCGACAAATCGCCGGATTGTATGCCCGGGAAGCTGCAGGACTTGTCGACGATCTTCCTGCCGACATGGATGAGTTTGACCGGCTCGTAGGCCTGTCGCTCGAGTATGATCCTGAGCAGGCTGATGCGCTGCACCTCCGCGCCGTGCTTGGCAGCGTGCGAGATGAACCGCGGGCGCACGGGATCGGGTATCTTGAACGGGCGCTCGCTATCGCCGATTTCCGTCATACGAGCCGGAGAGAGGCTCACCTTCTTCTTGGCCGGTTCTACTTCGAGACAGGTCGTTACGAGGACCTTCTTGCCGTTGTGGAGCCTGTTTCCGATGCTAATCACCCTGATCCTGACGCACTGTTTCTGCGTTCCAAAGCGCACTTCGGATTGGGAGACATCCGGGCTGCCGAACAGATCGCAGAGTATGGGCGACAGGTCTTTCCCGATGACCCGAGATTCGTTTCTTTACTGGTGCTCCGCAACGACGCCCCGGGGGCCGTGCTTCTTGATGAGCTTTCGGTCCATGAAGGCTCAGTCAGCCAGCTGTACCGGCGGGCTTTACTGCACTATATCCGGATGGCTGCAGGCAACGCCGATCGCGAACGGGCGCTGCGACTCTATGACGCCTCCGGTGGACGCGATCCGATCGCTGCTGTGTATGATACGCGGCTCAGTGGAGCTGAACGACTGAGTGCATTCATCGATAATGGCGGGCTTGAGGACCCGTATGCGATCCGTACTTTTCTCGAGAGCGCTGTGTCAGACGAGTACGCGGAACTCCTGCGCCGTCGGATTACCGGGATCGACGGACGCTTTCCAGTCGATGTTGACCGATCGGGACGTGCACCGCTTGTCGTGGAGTTTGAGGCTGGCCGTTTAACCTCCATGCGGATTGATGAAAATACCGATGGACTTTTTAACCTTGAACTTCTCATCGACCCTCGCACAGGCCTTCCGACGACGGCTGCGCTGCCTCAGAGCGGGAAGACCTTCGAGTATCGCAGGTATCCCGAGGTCGGATCGGTGCGATACGGTGACGAGCGTCTTGCCATACAACCAGGGATGCTTCGGGTGAGAGTTTTCGAGGGCGAGGATTTCTGGTCCGGTATTCCGCTGAGCGCTGCAGCACGCTTCCCGACGAGGGTTAATGTACGTGCACCGGACCGGGAATCCATTCTCGAAACGACCTTTCTGCGAGAGATCGAGCGCGACGGGCGGATTGTTTCGGTTGAACGTCTGTTTCGGGGCCAGACGGTACTCAGGATGGATGACTCGCGACTGGACGGAACGACGGATACGGTGGTCTACTACGAAGCAGGTGTGATAAGACGCGTCTTGCGCGACGTCCTGGGGGACGGTTATTTTGAAGTGCTCGAGGAGTACCGCGACGGGCTTCTCAGTATAGTTGGCTTTGACAGTACTCAGGATGGCATCTATGACTATATTGAACAATATGATAACGGAGTCCTCAGGGAATGGGATGTCACCTCTGACCGAAACGTCGACATCCGGGAACAGACCTTCAGTGATTCGATCCGACGTGCGGAATTCCTGCAGTTCCTCGATGCACAGGCACCACGGATCGACAGGCTCTGGAGCATTCTTTCGCCGGTTTTCTAAGTATCTTGTGTCTGCAGGTCTGTTTCTGGTACTCGCGGGCTGCGGTTCCTCGCAGCCGGTGCCCAGGACGGTCTCCCAGAGGGAGGATGTTGTACGTGACGATCTGCGGACCCGTATCGAAAGCGACACTTCAGGACGGGCAATGCCACGGCTCCTCGGTCTGGACGAAGGGGTCCTCACGTCCCCGGAGATGTCCGGTTTCAGAGCGGAAATAATCCGTGCGCTGCAGACAGAGCTTGTGGGTTTGCGGGACGATGGACAGTACGAGCAGGCGATTTCACGGTGGAAGAGTCTTGCCGCCGTGTACGCATGGCAAAGCGACAGCGAGCCCGCACCGGAACCCGAACAGCCCGAAATTGACCCCGTTGACCCGCCGGATACGCCTCGACCCGAACACGCTCAGGGTAATGAACCGATCCGCAGCCCGGAATTCGAAGGGCGGTTCAGCGAACGCGGGAATGAGCTTTCGGGTCAGCATTTCCAGCTCGATACGCTATACGTCGAGTGGGCACAACAACTCCGACGGGACGGAAACCTGGTGGCTTCCCTGCAGGTTCTGTTGCGTACACCGGGGTTAGGCGCGCTCGAGCCTGAAATCCTCCTGCCGTATCTGCACGACGCAATCGAACTGAATCACGGATTCGCGGTTGAACGTCTGGCGGACGTTCTCACTCGAAATGGCTCGGAAGTTCCTGCTGAAGCACGGGCGTTTCTTGACAACGAGTATCAGCTATCGGACATGCTCGCCGGTACGGCGACCATACTCGTGGATCAGGGAATCCGTATACGTGGTGGTGTCGGTATACGGGATCAGGTCATAGGCAGCGGTTTCTTCATTGACCCGAGGGGATACCTCATAACCAATTATCACGTCATTCGAAGTCAGGTAGATCCTCGTCACGACGGGTTCAGCAGACTGTTCATACGTCTGCCGGACAATCGGAGCGTCAGAATCCCTGCGCGGGTGATAGGGTACGATGAGATTCTCGACATCGCACTGCTTAAGGCGGAGGTTGAACCGGAGTATCTGTTTTCGGTGCCCGATGTGCAGGCGCTCCGCCCTGGAAGCGTCGTGTTCGCGATGGGTTCTCCGGGAGGACTTTCGAGCTCGATCAGTTCGGGTATCATTTCCGCCACAGGCAGACGCTATCTTCAGCTCGGAGATGCAATGCAGATTGATGCCGCACTGAATCCCGGTAATTCCGGGGGGCCTGTGGTTCACGGGGACGGCACGTTAGTTGGAGTCGCGTTCGCCGGAATTGCCCAGTTCGAAAATGTCAACTTCGCGGTACCGAGCCGCTGGATACAGCACATACTGGTCGATCTGTATACGGAAGGCCAGGTCAGACACGGCTGGCTGGGTCTCGGACTGCAGCCTGTTCGAAACGCCCTTGAGGTGGTCTACGTCTTGCCTGGCTCATCTGCCGCTGAGGCGGGTGTTCGTCCCGGTGACCGCATCGAGCGAATCGACGGCGTCCCGGTTCGCGACCTGGTGAGTGCCCAGGACCTGATCATGGGGCTTCCCGTTGAAACACTGGTTTCGCTCGAAGTAACCCGTGACGGACAGCCTCATCATACCCTGGTGTCGCTCGCAGACCGGCCGGTCAGTCCTGTCGAGTACGCGCTTGAGAGAGACCGGGAGACGGCCCTGTTCGGCGCTTTGTTCGGTATGAACGTGCAGGAACTCTCCTCATCGGTATGGAGAAGGGACTTCCGCGTTGAACGGGTTTTTCCCGGCACTGTTGCCGACGAGACCGGGCTGTCCGCACAGGATCCTTTTTCTCTCCAGGACTGGATTGTCGACACCGACAACCGAGTTGCCATCCTCCGGATTGCAATTCGTCCCCGCAGAGCAGGATTCATTACGCGCGGAATACAGTTAGCAGCTTTGCTAGACCCGGATAATTTTATATAATGGAGTTATGGCACGTAAAAAAGAAACGCGGAAGAACGCCTCCGCTGCGTCTTCAGGACTTGATATGCGGGTTGTTTCGCTGCCACCTTCGCTTACCGTGGAGCGTGTCGCCTCGGTGCGAAACGATGTCCTCGATGCGTTCCAGTCTTCTTCTACGGTTTTGCTGTCGGTCTCTCAGGTCGAGCGTGTAGATCTGGCGGGTATACACCTGCTGTATTCTGCGAAGCGCGAGGCGGTGCGCCGTGGACATACCCTGTTGCTTTCCGGTGACGTGCCGCAGGCATTGGGCTCTGCACTCGTTACCGGCGGATTCTGTGTTGATGTGCCCCGGGGAGCTCCTGAGCTGGAAGCGCTGCTGCTGGAGTTTGCGGATAGAGACAAAGCGAAGACAGGCGATTCATCGGGGCAGGAATGACGACGGAACGGGGAGAGTAATACCGTGGATAACTTCAAGGACGCGTTCCGGGACGAGGCACTGGAACTCCTCAACAGACTCGAGTCGACCCTTCTTGAGCTCGAAGCGAATCCTCAGGATACCGAACAGATCATGAGTGTGTTTCGAACCATGCATACTATTAAGGGATCTGCCGGTATGTTTGGTTTCGATCACATCGGCGGCTTCGCCCATACGCTGGAAAGCTCGCTTGAAGAGGTCAAATCCGGAGATGTTCCATTCAGTAAAGAACTCGCCGGGCTCACTCTCGCGGCACGAGACCATATTCGCGAGCTTCTGGATGCGCCGGAACCACCTCCTGGAGATCTGGCTTCATACAGTGCGATGCTGTCGGAAAAATTCCAGTCGGCGGTCGCCGAAATCAGACCGGGTGGTGCCACGAAGGTCGGAGCCGAGCCGACCGCGAATACTCGACACGCCGGTACAGCGCCCACCGGCGGAGCTCTGGTTACCTACCGCATCCACTTCATGCCGAAACCGGACATATACCTTAACGGTACGAATCCCATTCTGCTGCTGCAGGAGCTCTCGGACCTGGGCATGTACAGTGCGGTCCCCTACCTTGATAAAATACCGCCTCTTTCGGAGATTGACCCCGAGCGCTGCTACGTCGGGTGGTTCGTGTTTCTGACCACAACAGCATCTGTGGACCAGGTGCGTGACGTTTTCATGTTTGTCGAAGACTCTGCTGAAATTGAGATACAGATTATCGAGAACCTTGAAGACGCCGTCGAAGAACACGGCTACAAGCGCATCGGACAGATCCTGTCCGAGCGTGGCGTGATCGATGCCATGATGGCGGAGCGCGCTGCCCAGGCGCAACGCCGTATCGGAGAAATCTTCGTCGACGAAGGTGTTTCCGAGGCCGACGTTCAGTCCGCGCTGACCGAACAGGATCATGTGCGACGCAGCCGGGAACGATTCCAGAGTGAGCTCGCATCATCGAGTATCAGGGTAAGTTCGGATAAACTCGATCATCTTGTCGACCTCGTAGGAGAACTCGTTACGTTGCAGGCTCGCCTCAGCAGCACCGTCGGAGATACCGGTGAGCCCGAAGTAATCTCGATATCGGAGAATCTTGAGCGTCTTGTCGACGAACTTCGCGATCGGACAATGAGCGTGCGTATGGTCCCGGTCGGTGCCACATTCAGTCGATTCAAGCGACTTATACGCGACCTGTCCTCGGACATGGGAAAGAGTGTGGATCTGGTAACCGAAGGTGGAGAAACGGAGCTGGATAAAACCGTTATAGAGCGTTTGAACGATCCTCTTGTTCATCTCGTGAGGAATGCGGTCGATCACGGAGTTGAGAGCCCGGCAGCCCGCGCGGAAGCAGGCAAAGCCGGGACCGCAACCGTGACGCTGGGGGCCAGACACGTTGGTGCGACGGTCGTTATTTCGGTGAAGGATGACGGAGCAGGCATCAACACACAGCGCGTTCGTGAGAAGGCCGTTCAGCGCGGTATTATAACCGAAGAGGAGTCGCTTTCCGATGATGCGCTATACGATCTGCTTTTCCATCCCGGGTTCTCCACGGCTCAGACGGTGACGGAAGTCAGTGGTCGTGGAGTCGGTATGGATGTCGTCAAGCGCCAGGTAGAGGCCTTTGGCGGATCAGTACGGGTAACGAGTACCCCTGGCGCAGGATCGGATTTCTCGCTTGTGATACCTCTCACTCTTGCGATCATCGACGGTCTGCTGGTTCGTCTCGGTGAGAATCACTATGTGTTTCCTCTCTCAGCAGTCTCCGAATGTATTGAGCTTCACAGCAGTCAGCGTAGTCAGCGCCGTGACAGCTATATCAGTAATCGAGGAGAAGTGCTTCCCTACGTGCATCTTCGTGATGTATTCAATGTGCCGGGCGAACGGCCCGAGTATGAGCAGATTGTCGTCGTACAGTTGGCAGATGGACCTGTGGGCATGGTTGTGGATGCTGTGCTTGGTGATCACCAGACGGTAATTAAAGATCTTGGACGGATGTTTCGGGCGGTAGAAGGGGTCTCGGGTGCGACGATCCTTGGTGACGGCAGCGTCGCGCTTGTCCTTGATCTCGCACGTCTTGGCAGGATTGCCGTCAGAAAGGAAAAGAACCATGCAGCTGTCAGTGCCATCGACGGATCAGCGCTATGATCCATCTGACAGAACGTGATTTCCGGCGCCTGTCGGATTTCATCGAAGGTCAACTCGGAATACGCATGCCCCCGACCAAGAAAGTCATGCTCGAAAGCCGTCTGCACAAGAGGCTGCGCGTTCTCGGTCATGACACGTACTCAGAATATCTCGATCATGTGTTTGACGACGGAGTCGCTAGCGACGAACTGATACACATGATTGATGCGGTAACGACGAACAAGACCGACTTCTTCCGGGAACCCGATCATTTCAGGTTTCTTTCCGACCGTATCCTTCCCAGGCACTTTCTGGAAAACGGGTGGGGATACAACGAACCGCTGCACGTGTGGTCTGCGGCCGCCTCAAGCGGCGAAGAGCCGTATACCATCGCAATCGTTCTGTCGGAATTTGCACGGCAGCAGAAAAGCTTTCATTTCGACGTCCTCGGTACGGATATTTCGACGCGCGTACTCGATCGCGCCCGCATGGGTGTGTACCCTGTGGATCGGCTGGCCCCGATCAGCACAGACCTGAAGAAGCGTTATTTTCTGAAAAGTAAGGATCAGACGAAGAGTCTAGCGCGAGTGAAACCCGAACTTCGACGCAGCGTTCGGTACCAGCGCCTTAATCTCATGGACAACGACTTCGGCTTGCGACAGAAGTTTCACGTAATCTTCTGTCGGAACGTTATAATCTATTTTGATCGTCCGCGGCAGCTCAAACTCGTGGAGCATCTGCATCATTATCTTCATCAGGACGGGTACCTCATACTTGGTCACTCAGAGACACTCGCCGGCGCAGAGCTGCCGTATCGGACTGTGGCGCCGACAGTATACCAGCGTATCGATTGAGCAAAACAGGAGAGTTTGCATGCCAGGACTGATCAAGGTAATGATAATCGATGATTCTGCGGTCGTCCGGGAAACGATGAGGCAGATACTCGACGGAGATCCCGGAATTGAGGTCATCGCGACCGCCGCAGACCCGATCATTGCCGCAAAAAAACTTGAGACGCTCGATCCGGACGTGCTCACCCTCGACGTGGAGATGCCACGTATGGATGGCATAACATTTCTTCGAAAACTCATGGCCCAAAGACCGATTCCCGTAGTGATCTGTTCTAGCCAGGCCGGAGCCGGTTCCATGAATGCGCTTCGTGCTCTTGAGTACGGTGCCGTAGACATCATCGAAAAACCGAAAATGGGTACGAAGCACTTTCTTGAGGAGTCCAGAGTACGGATATGCGACGCGGTGAAGGCTGCCCGGCTGGCGCGCCTGAAAAAGTATCAGGCGGGTTCCGATCGCAATGAACCCCAGCCGAAGTATGACGCCGGCGTCGTTCTCGATTTGCCCAGGGGAGGCAGACACACCATAGAGACAACAGAAAAAGTTGTCGTGATCGGAGCTTCGACCGGTGGAACCGAGGCGCTTCGGCTGCTTCTTGAGGGGCTCCCCCTCGATGCCCCGGGTACCGTCGTCGTACAGCACATGCCCGAGCATTTCACCGCTTCCTTTGCAAAGCGCTTGAATGAGTTGTGCAAGGTCACGGTCAAGGAAGCCGAACAGAACGATTCCGTTATCCGTGGCCAGGTGTTGATTGCTCCGGGAAACAAACATGTGCTGCTGAAGCGATCAGGTGCGAGATACTACGTGGAAGTCAAGGATGGCCCCCTGGTCAGCAGGCACAGACCGTCCGTTGACGTCCTGTTCCGGTCTGCAGCACGGTATGCCGGTGCGAACGCGGTCGGTGTCATTATGACCGGAATGGGAGACGACGGTGCGCGCGGAATGCTAGAGATGAAGGAAGCGGGGGCCTACAACATTGGCCAGGACGAAGAAACCTGCGTGGTCTATGGAATGCCGCACGAAGCATTCAAGCGGGGGGCGGTCGATAAGCAGCTGCCTCTTGGCGCAATTGCTGCTGGTATACTCAGAGTTGCCGGAGGAACGTCTTAAGTACCGCGTATGGCACGTATACTGCTGGTCGAAGATGAACGTCTCATCGCGGTAGATATTCGGGCTCGTCTTGAGTCAGCGGGGCATGCTGTTTGCGCTATTGCCGCGGATGCGAACAGCGCTCTTGAAGAAGTCGTCCGTCACCGACCGGATATGGCACTCATGGATATTCGGATACGCGGGCCGGTGGATGGGATCGAAGTTGCCAGGAGATTTCGCGATGAGTTCGGAACCCCCGTCATCTTCCTGACTGCCAGTGCCGATCCGGAGAACTTCGCTCGAGCGAAGGCGGCACGACCCCACGGATACATCCTGAAACCATTTCAGGACCACTCGGTGGAGATCGTCATAGACATGGCGCTCGAGCGCATCCGGCTTGAGCGTGATCTTGCAGAACAGCGTGACCTTCTGTCAGCCGTTTTTAACAATCTCGACAGTCTGATTCTTTCAGTGGACGCCGACGACATAATCCGTTTCGCGAACGAACCATCCGTAGAACTGCTTGGAGGCGGTTTCTCAATCCTCGGGAAAAAGTTATCTGCAGTTCTCAGCCTGACGGAGCTCGAACGCGCAGATGACGGGAGTCGTCGGGCACGCATGCTCACCACCGGAGGGACGGTGATTCCGGTCGAGCTGTTTGAACGGACGTTCGACAACAGGGGCGGCCGCGTCGTCGTTCTGACCGATGTGCAGAGCCGCATCGATTACGAGCAGGCCCTGATTTCGGCCCGACAGGAGGCTCGTGCGTTATATCGCGAACGAGCCGAGTTTCTCGGCAACATCAGGCATGAGCTACGCACGCCGTTGAACAGTATTCTTGGTATGGCAGATCTGTCGCTCAGTCTCGCCGAAGATGAAACACAAAGAGAGTATCTGTCGATTCTGTCATCGTCGACGAAGCGTCTGTCGTCGCTGGTGCAGTCGGTACTCGAATTTTCTCGCATTGAGCTGGAACTCGATACCACCGGCCACCGGGAAACCGGGTTGCGGGAACTTGTCGAACCGGTCCTCGACTCGGTACGTGAGGAGACCGAACGGAAAGGCCTCGGAATGGAGTTGGTCAGGGAAGAGGGCTGTCCGGATCGATTCATCGTGAACGTTTCGATCCTTCAGCAGATTCTTGCGCACCTTCTGTCAAACGCGGTCAAGTTCAGTGACCAGGGGCTTATCCGGATGAGTTTTTCTGTTACTGACGAGACACGGCTGCTGATCAGTGTCAGCGACAATGGGCCCGGCATTGTCGAGGCGGATCGATCACGAGTCTTCGAGCCCTTTGTTCAGCTTGACTATGCACTGAATCGTGATCATGGAGGCCTCGGGCTCGGACTCCCGATGTCGCGCAGGCTCGCTCGTGTTCTCGGAGGCACAGTCGAGATTGTTGAAGGCGATTCCGCTGGCTTTACCGCTCGCGTTACTGTTCCGATTTCCTGGACCCGGGGCGTCCCGGTATCGTCCAATGGCGACGTCGAGGTCGTGATGAATCAGGATGTCAGCCGTGGGCGCGTTCCTGGCGATCGGATTCCACTCAGGATCGAGGTGCTCGAGCGTACCGGAACGCATTCGGGTCTCATTGATCGCCTCAGAACTGCAGGACATATCGTCTGTACGGTGACGGATGATCTGAACGCAGAGTCTGACGCTCTTGAGTGCGATGCTCTGATAATCGTTGCCGAACGGTACGAAGATCTGCCCGACTACCTGCTGCCCCGCGCTCGTGCCCGATGTGCCTTTCCTGACACGGATGTCTACGTGCTCGTCGACACGGATATTTCGCGACACGCGGTAGCGCGGGATGCCTGTGTAGTACTTGATTCTGAACCGGACCTCTTGGCAGCACTTGATCGGCACGAATCAGCTGCGGACGAGGAACAACTGTCACGGGCTTGTGGGAAGGAGCTTCGCAGTATGCTGCCGGAGTTGCTGGTGATAGAACTGCGGGCCGCTGACCTTCGCGGCCGCTTGCCGGATGTTCTAGGGAATCTTCGGCGTGCACTATTCAGAGTTGTGCTGGCATCGAGACGGCACGATATCGATGCGGTAAACAGACTCACGCTTGAGCTGATCCGCGCAAAAACGGAAGGAGTAATATGAGATACCTCTTGGCAGAAGATGACTTTGGAAGCCGGCGCCTGTTGCAGGTATTGTTACAGAAGTACGGCCTGTGTGATGTTGTAATGGATGGAGCTGAGGCTGTCGAAGCATTCCGTCTCGCATGGGAGGAGAATAATCCCTACCATGCAGTATTTCTTGATATAATGATGCCAAATCTTGACGGGCAACAGGCCTTGCGGCAGATCCGCGTCATTGAGTCCGAGCTGGGTATAGACGCGCGCAGCGAGGTCAAAGTCGTTATGACGACGGCACTCGAAGATCCGAAGAACGTTGTCGAAGCGTACTACCAGGGGGGGGCGACATCTTATCTTGTAAAGCCCATCGACAGGCATGTGTTACATACGGAAATGGAACGTCTTGGACTGATTCAGGTTCCGTAATGACGGAATGGAGTAAGAATGGCCTACGATGAGAAGCAGGCTCTGGCTGACGCATCGACAGAAAAACCGGCTCGCATCGTAATCGTCGAAGATGAACGCATAGTCGCACTTGATATACGTGCTCACCTTAATCGGTTTGGCTACGAAGTTGTTGCCGTCTACGCATCCGGTGAAGCCATACTCGAAAACATCGAGGCAGATGCACCCGATCTCGTACTTATGGACATACAGCTGCAGGGCCGTCTCGACGGTGTCGAGACAGCTGAGCGTGTTCACAAGACATACGACATTCCGGTAATTCTTCTGACGGCGTACGCCGACGATGCCACGATAGAGCGCGCCAAGCTTACACAGCCGTTTGCATATATCATCAAGCCGTTCGAGGAGCGCGAACTCAGGACCGCGATTGTCATCGCCTTATACCGGCACGAAATGGAGCAGAAACTCGCAGCACGCGAACAGCTGCTTGATACGACCCTGAACAGTATCACCGACGGCGTGCTGGTGTGCGATGCCGAACGGCGCATAAATTACGCAAATCCGCTCGCCTGCACGATGGCCGGACGTGGCGAAAATGAAATCATCGGAGCGGTTTTTACCGATGTGTATCCGCTTCAGGCAGAGCAGGACGATCCTGACCGCGTGTCGCGACATACTGGCGAGTTCGTGTTGACGCGGCGCGACGGCTCGATTCTTCCGGTTGAGATCACCGAGACCGAGTTGTCGGATGACCGCGAGATGACGGGACCGAAAGGACGCGTACTTGTGCTCCGGGACTTGAGTGAGCGGCGTTCGCACGAGCAGGTGATTCGCGAGCGTGAGGATCAATTGCGACAGGCGCAGAAAATGGAAGCTGTTGGACGGTTATCCGGAGGTATCGCGCACGATTTCAATAACCTCCTTACTGTGATGCTGGGCTATTCGAAGCTGATCGTCGAAGGATTGAACAGCGCCAAGGGCATGAGTCAGGAGGAGATTCTAATCGACATCGAGGGTATACAGAAAGCCGCGTATCGTTCCGTCGGTCTGACACGGCAGCTTCTGGCCTTCAGCAGAAATCAGGTTATTGATCCCAGGACGCTGAGCATGAATACGATTATAGCTGACGTCGAAAAGATGCTGACACGTCTGCTTGACGATACGATCAGGCTTCAGGTTGTCCCCGCACCCGAGAATCCATCGGTTCTTGTCGATCAGGGGCAGATGGAGCAGGTGCTGTTAAACCTTGTTGTGAACGCCAGGGATGCGATTAGCGAAGGTGGAACCATAACCGTGTCCGTACACGGTCTGGTCGTGGACGAAGTTCGCCGCGTCACGACCGGAGAACTCAACCCTGGAACATGGGTAGTTGTGAAAGTCCGGGATACGGGACATGGAATTCCCGAGGATGACCATACGAGGATTTTCGAGCCGTTTTATTCAACGAAATCGATAGGGAAAGGCACCGGTCTGGGGCTTGCGACCGTCTACGGTATTGTCCGACAACTCGAAGGGCATATACACGTGGACAGTCAGCCGGAGCAGGGTACAGTGTTTTCCGTCTTCCTTCCCGAATCAACTGGCGAAAGACAGACCGACGAGGAGGAGGAGCGCACGGTTCACGTGTCTCTAACCGGGACCGAGACCGTTCTGCTCGTGGAGGATGAGACACCCGTGCGCGATCTCGTCGCGCGCATACTGCTTCAGCACGGGTACAAGGTTATTTCCGCGCAGAACGCCGGTGAGGCATTGCTCATCAGTGAAGAAAGCGGTGCGTCGATTGACCTGCTGGTCACGGATGTGTTGATGCCGCATGTGACGGGCATTACGCTGGCTCAGCGTCTGATGGTAGCCATACCAGCCATGAAAGTGTTACTTATTACAGGGTACGCCGAGGAGTTGGCAGCGCTGAAGTCCGACGAACGCAAGCTTGGATTGCCTGTGTTACAGAAACCCTTTGAGCCCAGCGAGCTCCTGCAGACAGTACGAAAGATACTTGACAGCTGACAGGCCTACCCTGAACAGATAGTTCTCCCCCTGGAAAAAGGAATGTATGACCCGATCGCTCATTCGTAATTTCTGCATAATTGCCCATATTGACCACGGAAAGTCGACACTTGCCGACAGGTTCATCCAGCGAGCCAAACTGGTAACCGAGCGTGACTGGCAGGATCAGGTTCTTGACTCGATGGATATAGAGCGCGAGCGCGGAATCACCATCAAGAGTCAGGCAGTTTCGCTTCCGTACGAGGCCCGGGATGGGAAGCTTTATGAGCTGAATCTCGTCGATACACCAGGGCACGTGGATTTCACCTACGAGGTAAGTCGGGCGATTTCATCCTGCGAAGGAGCTCTGCTCCTCGTCGATGCAACACAGGGCGTTGAAGCTCAGACGCTGTCGAACATGTATCTCGCGCTCGACCATGATCTTGAGATCATCCCGGTTATCAACAAGATTGATCTTCCCGGTGCCGATATCGCCGGCGTGATACATCAGATTGAAAACGAACTCGGGATAGACGAGGACCAGATTGTGCAGGTGAGTGCGAAAGAAGGAATTGGAGTCGATGATCTTCTCGAGACGATCGTCGCCCGCATACCGCCTCCGACCGGTGACCCGGACGCACCGCTTAAATCGATTATTTTTGACAGCAACTACGACCCTTATCGCGGTGTCATAATGCATATCAGGGTGTTCGAAGGCACCCTGCAGGTCAACGAGGCCATCCGAATGTGGTCCAACGAATCCGAGTATGATGTTGAGGAACTTGGCAAATTCCGCGTTGGTCTTGAGAAAGCGCAGAAACTGTATGCCGGTGATGTTGGATATCTGTTTGCCGGAATCAAGAATATCTCTGATGTACGGGTCGGTGATACCATAACCAGTAGAAAACGACCCTGCGATGCACCGATGCCGGGATTTCGTCCGGTAAAACCGGTCGTGTTTTCGTCGATTTTTCCGGTCGACGCGAATGAGTATGAAGAGCTGATCAAGGGCATGGAAAAACTGACCTTGAACGACGCGAGTCTCACCTACGAAAAGGATAACTCGGCCGCGCTTGGTTTCGGTTTCAAGTGTGGGTTTCTCGGGCTCCTGCACCTTGAGGTTGTCCAGGAGCGCCTTGAACGTGAGTTTGACCTCAACATCGTTCTGACTGCGCCGAGTGTCCGCTATCGGCTTAAGCTCAAGAACGGCACCGATGTCATGGTCGAAAGTCCACACGATTTTCCCGACCCGGGAACGATCGACGCAGCATGGGAGCCGTACATCAAGGCTTCGATCATGACTCCGACGGTCTACCTGGGCAACGTGATGAGTCTTTGTGTCGAGAAACGTGGTATACAAACCGGTATGCATTATCTCGATGAACGTCGCGTCGAGATCACCTACGAGATGCCACTCGCTGAAGTTCTCTATGATTTTTACGACAAACTCAAGTCATGCAGTCGAGGGTATGCGAGTTTCGACTATGATCTCGCAGACTACAGGGAGACACAGCTCGCCAAGCTTGACATTCTGGTAAACGGGAAGCCGGTCGACGCCTTGAGTCAGCTTCTATATCGGGACCACGCAGCATCCCGGGGTCGCATCATATGTCGAAAGCTCAGGGATGAAATTCCACGCCATCAGTTCAAGATTCCCATACAGGGCGCGATCGGCGGTACCATCGTCGCGCGGGAGACAATTCCGGCCTTGCGCAAGGACGTAACGGCAAAGTGTTACGGAGGAGACATTACCCGTAAGCGCAAGCTCCTCGAAAAGCAGAAAGAAGGTAAAAAGCGCATGAAAATGGTCGGTAATGTAGAACTGCCCCAGAGTGCGTTTCTCTCCGCGCTCAAGGGTGAAGAGAGCTGAGACACTGCTGTATGTACCTGGTATAGCTTTCAAGTCGATAAAGGATTCGCTGTCGACTGTTTTCGCTTTCCGGGAGATGGCTGCGGTAAGCGTCCGGGAAATCAATCCACGCATAGTCGACAAGCTCGCGCTGCGTTTGCGGGCAGTCCGGTCTCTGTGCACGTTCTAGCAACGCTAATTCGTTTCTGATAAACTCCCCGACCCGGGCAGTCCAGTAATCGATATCACCGTAGTCCTGATGCATCCGTTCAACGATTTCCGACATGCTCATCGAATCGGTACTCGGGTTCAATATGATTCGTTCAAAGGTCTCGTGGGTGATCTCCGGCACATCGATATCGGGACCCATGCGAGGTAGCGTGTAAACTCTTCCTGGTGGAAGCACCTGCGTGAGGTACGTTGCGTAGGAGGACAGGACGGAATCGCTCTGGTACGTGTGTCCATCGTCAGTGTTCCCTCGAAAGAGAGGCCTGCTCATGGCGAGCTCGTACAGGATGTCCGGTTCAAGCCGACCGGAGCGGATCAGCGATAGCTGTGCCGACAATGCGTGACGCGCGTGAGGCTTACCCGGGGTGTACGAGAAGTCATAGCCTGCAAGGGCCACGGGTCCCTCTGTGAGACGCGAGGCGAGCGCACACGCGGTTATTCCTACCGAGCCGAGCCCGGGAAGATGCGACCCCCTGTTGTACAGCGAGGAGATCCGGTCGAATAAGTGTACGTCGGAAAAGCGGGTAGCAAACGTGAACTTCTTATCGACAGGCCATAAACGAAGTGTGTCAGGATGGCAGGTGAGGTCGTGCACGAGCATGCTCTCATTACCGCTTCGCGCGTGAAAGTGCCCGGTATTGATTGACTGGGATTCGACCGCGACAACAACATCAGGAAGCAGCCCGTGACCGGCAAGGGGGCCGAGTGCCGTATCAACGGCGACGAGACGATACTGATGCCGGTAACGCTTGAGCAGACCGATATGCTGCTCGAGGCTTTCGCCTGCTGCGACAACGACGACCGGCTCGGCGTCGAAGATCGCAACGCCCGGGAGCGGTACCGGTGAATGGAGCATGGTACGAAATACATGTCTGCACCATTTCCGTCCGAAGTGTATGAGCGTTGCCCTGTTGCGTGCGCGTTCAGCGATGAGTTCGTTGACTGTTCTTTCGACCTGTCTGTAGTGATCTGTTCCCAGCGAAAGGCCACTGCCAAAACTCACGAGTTCACAGCGCCGTATAGAGAAGGGAAGGTCCTGCACGATCCTCCGGGCGGTTTCTGATGGTTCCGAGCTTATCGAGAAGCGGACGTTCTGAGCTTCCCGTGCCCGAACCTCGCGGGACAGTTGTGCCAGTACGTCCGACTGTTCCATGCAGGTCAGCGATGATGATGCTGGCAGACGCGACTGAAAGAGACGAACCCCGTAGAACATCAGCGGGGACGCTACGATATACAGCGTATTTTCCCGCACCGGAAACGAGCGAGCGCGGCGGTCCGCCGCGTCTCGAGGTCGCTTCGGGTGGGTCAGGTAGCGGCGACCGAGGCGAACGGCCACTCCATCATCAGTCGGAAGCAGCTGAAGACCATCTGCGCTCGACCCGCTCATTTCCGCGTCAGGGGCCGATGAACAGCCGCTGAAAGGTCTGGTTGAAGTTATCTTCTATGTGTGCGGGATCGAGCAGCACACGTTCAAACGATCCTGCCTGCAGCTGCTGGAAGTAAAATGGCATGAACTCGCTGATTTCTTCGAGATCGACTCTGTCGCGTTCCCTCTGTTCCGCAAGTCGGAGTACGACTAGGTCATCGTTCAGCAGAACGGGTTCGGAAATCTCGTCCTGCTGGAGGCTGAAAGCGGTTCGCAGAAATACTTCGTCTGACATGGCACCCGGCAGTCTGCTCCCTCCGGTCAGTTCGAGCTGGGGAAGGAAGGGAAGCGAACCGAAGTTAAGGGGGAAAAAGTTTGTTTCCTGGACACGGGCAGATACCGTCTGTGCCGCTTCTTCGAAAGAGAGACCGTTACGCGTGAGTGCGACGAAGCGTTCCGCTTCGTCAAAGAAAAAGTCTTCAATCACGGCGCGTTCGAACTGCTCAATGTAGGCCCGGAGATCTGCGATCACATCATCATCCGACAGGTCAGCCGGTTCACCGGCGCGATCAATGCGAAAGACTGCGAGACCGTCCTGGGTATCAATGATACCGGAGACATCACCTGTATCGGCAGAAAACAGTGCCTCGACGTCGCTCTGACTCAGGATGAACTGTTCGAGTTCATAACTGTACAGTGAGCCCCTGCGGCCACCGTCCTGAGCGAAGCGATCAAGCGAAAACTCCCGTGCGAGTTCCTCAAAAGAAGATTCCTCGTCAACGTACTGTCGGCGAATCTCTTCGAGAGCGGTCTGATCCACACCGATGGTGATGCTTGAAACCTCGACTGTCCTGAAGAGATCCGCGTTCGTGTCTGCGAAACTGCGCACGTTATCAGCGGGAAAGGTGTCAAACGCCAAGCGTGCTACATCGAAACGACGTTCGAGGCGCGCCTGATCGGCAAAGAACTGTGCTTCTTCGGTGCTGTACACGAAACCCTGCAGAACGTCACGAAGGAACTCGTCGTATATGAGCTGTTCTTCGATAGTCTGTCGAAGACTCAGTATCTCTGTCTGCGGTGTCCGGTCCAGCGCAGCGCTGCTGAACTGTCCGTCTTCGCGAAAACGTGGAAGCATGGCCAGCTGTTCGGTTACGCGGTTCCGCGATACAGACAAGCCGCCACGTCGTGACTCCATGAGGACGGCCATGTGGAGTATGGTGCGCTCGAATGCCTGCCTGTAGACCTGATACTGGTACTGCAGGCCCTGCCGGTCTCCTCCGAACTGCATGGCCATCTGCTGGTCGGCATCGCGCAGCGCCTGCTGGAAGAAACTGCCGGGCGCAAACTCGATGGGTTCACCACGATATCGGCCGAAGACAGGATACTCGCCCGGCGAGGCAAACTGTCCGAGCAGGGGGCCTCCGATGAACGATACAACGATGATTACAAGGATTATTACGCTGAATACGTAGAGCCCTGGTCTTGATGTCCAGTTGGAGGTTTTCGGAGCGATGTTCTTAGCCCCGTTATTTGACTGATCTGATTTCTTCGCGGGCATGCACGGATTCCTTTTTATTCGGATTAACGGTCGTCTGGTCGTTTCCTGCGAAGCGTGCCGGTTCCTGTAAGCAGGCACCGGTGCGACGGAGGTTGTACAGGCTACAATGGCCCCGTGGTAATTGTCAATTTATCCTTACTGTTCGCGACTCTGGTGTTGGGTAAGAGTTAAATACCGCTACTTGAACGAGATACAAAGGAACGAGTCGAAGAAGCCGACTTCGGCGACCTGTAAAGCGCATTCACAGGTCGTGTAAGGATTTAGATCGGTACGAACACCAGGGTGGTGAACAGTAAAAAAGGATCGGGCTGGGCGGATTCGAACCGCCGGCCTCTCGGCCCCGAACCGAGCGCGCTAGCCACTGCGCTACAGCCCGAATAAAAAACTGCCCCGCGCGAGCGGGGCGTGGAGCGGGAGCGACGGGATTTGAACCCGCGACCTCCGGCTTGACAGGCCGGCGTGGTAACCATCTCCACCACACCCCCAAACTGAACGAGTCCGTAAAATAGCTGATGTCGTGATTCATGTCAAGCACTACGGCGTCAGTCGCCGACACTCGCCTCGTGGAGAAAACCTGTCTGACCCGTGCTCATACTCGGGAGGAATCAGCCGACAATTACCAAGAGAACAGCCGTAGAAACCGGGCACAAAAGCGAAAGGACCGTTCATGCTGCGAGACAACATCATCAACTACCGCTTGAGATTCGTCATTGGCATCATCGTGGCCATGAGCCTTGTTGCTGCATTCGGTGCCGGTGCCGACACACCGTGGATCGAACACCGCCTTGCGCAGGGCGAAACCATTTACGGAATTGCCCGGAGATATGGTGTCCCGGCCCATTCTGTGCTTGTGTTTAACGACATCTCCGATCCCACGCGGCTCGCACCCGGTAGAGTCGTGCGGATTCCGGGGATTCTTACGGTAACACGGGGGCAGACGCTCTACGGAATCGCCCGCCAGTACGGTCTCAGCGTTTCCGAGCTGCGGTTGGCAAACGAGCTTTCTCCTGAATACGTGCTCCGGATCGGCGACCATCTTCGCATACCTTCCGACTTCGGACACGCACCGACGGTCACAGTCGTACGCGAAGACGCCGGCGAACAGGATGATTCGGGGGAAGTCACTGAGGAAACGTCTTCTCCAGATGAACTGACAACCCATGATTCGACCACCGGACAGACGACTGCAGATTCGACGGTGCCACGCGAAGAAGAGTCGGAAACCCGGCAGCAGAACGGTGCAGGCGCACCTGTGTGGCCACATACCGGTACACGCAGTGAGCGGGGCGGTCGCGTGCCAGGTGTCAGCATAGATGCCGAAATCGGTGATTCGGTGTATGCCGTCGCATCGGGGACAGTCACGTATGTCGGACCGTATGCCACATTCGGTCGCGTTGTGATCGTACAGGCAGCGAATGGTTACGCCTTTGTCTACGGGGGACACGGGAATGTGGTGGTTTCTCCGGGCGACAGGGTCGTTCCGGGAACGCTCCTCGGTAGCGTCGGCAACACCGGTCCGGTGTCCACAGTGTATTTCAGCGTATGGCGTGGCGATAATCCGGTGAATCCGGCAGACGCTCCAAGGTTATAAACAACGACAAGGTGGTGGGGGATGTATGAAGGATCTTGATCTCGGGTTGGATACAGAACTGCACGAGATGAAGCACTTACAGGGGGCTGAACCGGGTAGTGACTCCGATCCGCTTGCGATATATCTCAGACAGATTGCATCCTATCCGCTTCTGAGTGCGGAACAGGAGCGCAGTATCGGTCAGCACATCGTGGAGCTCAGGAAAGAGCTGTCGACGGCTCGAAAGAAGGCAAAGCAGAAAGAGAACTGTACGGATTTAAAACTACGCGTAACAGAGCTTGAGGATCAGCTGAGCCGCGCGAAAAATCACATGGTCAGTGCAAATCTCAGGCTTGTCGTCTCTATCGCGAAACGTTATCAGAACCGGGGTCTCACGCTTCTTGATCTGATCGATGAAGGGAATATCGGGC
>SKXQ01000144.1 GCA_007128315.1 Spirochaetaceae bacterium
CATCATACTCACGGTCCTGTTCGTGATTCTCAAGGCTCCCGACGTCGCGATGACCGAGGCGGTCATCGGTGCCGGTCTGACCACGGCCTTTTTCGTTATCGCGCTGGACAAGACCCGTGACACAGACGGGGGCCATCAATGAGTCGCATCAGCGCCACTCTACTGGTAAGCGGCATCATCGTTTTCGGGGTCATCGTCGCGTACGAGCTTACCCTGATGCCACGAACCGCCGACCCGCTGAATCATGCACCGCTGACGCTGCGCGATACCGGTGCGGTCAATGCAGTATCGGCCATTCTGTTCGATTACCGGGCGCTCGATACGCTCGGCGAAGCGACGGTCATACTCATGACCGCAACGGTCGTTGCATTTCTAACGCCCCGGGCCAAAGCCTCCATGCTCGCAGTGCGGCTTTCAAGTATCGTCCTCTACGGGGTCGTAATTCTCCTGCCCTTCATTACCATACTTGGTATCGCGGTCATGGCCCACGGCCATATATCACCGGGTGGCGGATTTACCGGTGGCGTTATTGTCGCGACAAGCACGGTTTTCTACGCGGTCGTCTATTCGGTCGGTGGACAGCAGAGTTACGTTATCGCACCTGCAGCGAACAAACTCATCGAGAATACTGCAATGACGGCGTTCATCGGCGTGGGATTACTCGGACTCGGCCTGGCGGGATCCTTTCTCGCAAACGCACAGACCGGCATACCACTCGGTACGCCGGGTGAGCTGCTGAGTGCCGGCACCATACCCGTTCTCAATCTCATCAGTGGCGTGAAGGTCGGAGTCGGCCTCGGCATCATCGTCATGAGCCTTTTTCTGGAGTGACCCCGGAATGATTGTACTTACTATCGGCATTACGTGCATTGCGCTCACGGGAATCGGAATCTACGGCCTGCTCAGGCGCACACACATGATTCGCATGGTCCTGTGTTTCAACATTCTTGAAGCAGCGGCACTCCTCGGCCTCGTTCTTATCGCCTACAGCCCGGATGCCCGTTCACCTATTCTTCGGGCGGCAACAGACGCGCATGTGCTTCCGCTTCCACACGCACTCGCCCTCACCGCCATCGTCATCGGGGCCAGTCTCACCGCCCTCATGCTCACGCTCATAGTACGCGTTCACCGCAGTCACGGAACAGTTCTCGTGGACAAACTCAAGGACTGGCGCGGATGAACGGTCTGTTCACGGAACTCCCGGTTCTTCTGATCGTGATACCTCTTGCCGGTGTTCCCGTGCTCTATTTTACGGCCCGCCGGGGACTCGGCACCGCCCTGCCCGCGCTGGCCGTCATCCTTTTCGTCGTGATCCTGCTTTCATCAGGCGCACGCGACGCGATGCACACTCCTGTCGTGACTGCCGCAGGAGGATGGCAGCCTGATCTCGGCATAGGACTGCAGTTTGATCTGCTCGCTGTCGCGGCTATGCTGGTGACCTCTCTCATCGTGGCTCAGGCGATATTGTCTCATGACGAGACATCCGGCGCGCAGCACTTTCGAACCCTGCTCATGCTGCTGTACGCCGGTTCGAACGGTCTCATGCTCACGCAGGATCTGTTCAACGCCTACGTGTTCATCGAGATCACGAGTATTGCGTCGTACGCACTTGTCGCCGGAAAACAGGACAGGGGCGGCTTCGAAAGTGCGTTCAAGTACGTCGTCATGGGTTCGTTTGCAGGTCTGCTTGTGCTCTGGGGCATCGCAGGTCTGTATCTGACCACCGGAACGCTCGACATTCAGAGTCTTGCATCCCGCTTCGAAGCCGCTCCAGGAGCGGTCGCTTCGCTGTCCGCGGCGGCAGTCATCGCCGGCCTGCTCATCAAGCTCGGTCAGGTTCCGTTCCATGCGTGGAAGGCGGACAGCCTCTCGGGCGCTTCATACACGGTTTCCGCGCTTCTGTCCGGAGTCACGACGACGGCCTTTTTCGTGCTGCTGCTGCGAGTGCTCTCGGCCCTGCCATCCCTCACCGTGAGCCTCGCTCCGATTCTGACCACCATTGCCGGACTCAGCATTATTACCGGTCACCTCATGGCCCTCCGACAGCCACGGTATTCGAGGCTCCTGGCCTATTCGAGCGTCGCGCACGTAGGATACGGACTGCTCGCCGTCAGCTCTGGAGCCGTTACCGCGATCGCAGCCGGACTGTTCCACATCCTCGTTCACGCAATCATGAAATCCGGCCTGTTCTTTCTCGGACGCTCATTCCTGCATACCGGAAACAGATCCGACCGCCTTGAGGCCATCGTATTTCCCGAGCAGCATCGGACGCTTCACGTGACGCTGTATGTCCTTCTCGCCATGAGCATGATTGGTATCCCACCCGTACTGGGGTTTACGAGTAAATGGTACGCCGTTCTCGAGACTGCCCGGGCCGGATATGACACCGGCGCAGCACTCATTGCGCTCGGAGGCGCGGTGGCGCTGGTCTATTACCTTCGTGTCGGATTACAGCTGGTACACCGCGGCCTACCCGAGCTCTCATCCCCGGGACCGGCGTCAAAGCGCCTGCCGGTACCGATCGCAGGAACCGCCCTGATTCTCCTGCTTGCCGCGTTCAGCGACCGGCTGCTCGGGTTCTGCGTACTGGCGGTCGTACAGCTTATGGAGACAGTGTAATGAGCGGCATTACTGCAGCCCTGGCGCAGACTGTGAATACTCCCTATACCGAGCCGGGAGCCGTGTTCGTTTCGCAGGCGATCCTCCTGTTCGGGCTTCTGGCCCTTGCGTTTGTTGCGCTGCACACGAAACGGTCGACACTCTGGTGGGTCGGAGCCGTCGTTCACGTCGGAGCCGGTGCCCTGCTGCCGTACACGGCAAACATGGCAGGATTCTTTGTGATCTGGGAGCTGGTTACCGTTGGCGCGGCGATCGTACTTGTCTGCGAGCCCGATGCTGACGGCCTTCTGAGGCGATATCTGCCGTGGCAGCTGCTCGCAGCGGCACTCCTCCTGTCCGGGTTTGCCCTGCAGTTTGCCGAGTCCGGGTCTATCGCCCTGCCCGCAGCAGGAGTAACTGCCGGACGAGTACTCATCGGCATCGCTGTCGCAATCAAGGCCGCGCTGATGCCCCTGCACCTCTGGATGGTGGAGACCTACGTCCGGGTCAGACCCGGAACGGCGGTTATCCTCTCGGCGGTGGCGACAAAGATCGGTGTGTTCGGCGTGTACCGTCTGCTTCCGGGAAGTATCACCCTGGAAATTCTCGGTGGTATCATTGCTACGGTGGCCGTCCTGTATGCCTTGCGACAGAACAGGCTGCGTCCCTTCCTCGCGTTTCACATCATCAGCCAGGTCGGCTACATGATTGCGGGTGTCGGCAGCGCGGCAGCGGTGGCTCAAATTGCCGGCCTGTACCACCTCGGCAATCCCATCGCATACAAGGGCCTGCTCTTTATGGTCGTCGCGCTCATGGTCCCGATGACCGGCACATCCAATATCTACTCGACCAGGGGCATGGGCCGAAGGTCCTTCGTCCTGACCGTCGCGGCTATCGCCGGTGCCTTGAGTATTTCGGGTGTACCTCCCTTCAACGGCTATATAAGCAAGTCCCTGCTGCAGTCTTCGCTTGTTTCACCCGTTGCAGTACATCTTCTCACGATCGCCGGCATCGGGACGGCGCTGTCGTTTACGAAGTTCCTCTGGCACGGCTTTTTGAGACCGGGCCCGCTGCCTCAGGCGCATGACGTCCAGGAAGGACTCATAGTAAAAACAGGAACGCGCACGATCACCGCGGTGCTCTCTCTTCTGTGTCTGCTGATGGGCTTGTATCCACGCAGTTTTTTCGCCGAACTCCCGGTGAGTACCGGTATAACCGGCCAGTCGTTTCTGAGCGGCCTCACCTGGCCCATCGCAGGTGCGGCTCTGTTCTTTATCCTCTACGGCCCCATCCTTCGGGTGCTGCTGGTAACGCTTCCCGGGTCGAACACGGTTGTGAGCCTGCTTCGATCAGCCGGAACCCGTGGTCTTCAGCTTATGCAGCGGCAGCATTCAGGTGATATCCGCCGCTACCTGGGCTGGGCTGTCGGCGGGACACTGCTTCTGTGGACCTGGGTTGTCCTTGCACCGTAACGGCCCGTGAACCCGGTTTCCTTGTAGAGACGCGACCGAAGCACTACACTAGAAGGGGAACATCATGAAAGAAATACGATTCAACGCGACAGATGAAGCTTCAACAGACCTGCCTGCCCTTTATGCGAGCGCCGGTACCGGTGCCGCCGTCCACTGCGCGGCCCCCGCCATGCAGGAGATGCTGACCCATCTGGCATCTCTGCCGGGAACCGGCCCACGGTTTTTGAGACTTCAGTGGAGTCTGGACCTGGTTCGTCCGGTAATCGACGACGTAAGCAGAATCAGGAATTTAGGAAATGATGAAGAGCGCCGTCGCGGCCTTCTTGCGATGACCCGGGCGGCGTCCACCGAAAGCGCGGGCGCCATACGCTACGTCTGGGATGCCCTCGATACCGTCCTTGACGCCCTTGTGACCCGCGGGTTTCGACCTGTGCTGTCGCTCATGGGTAACCCCGGCGGCAGATTCAGGGACTTTTCGGAGTCCGAAGAGGTTCTCGCCTGGAGTGAGCTTGTACGGCAGCTTGCCGCTCATCTGGTCGGCCGCTACGGTGAACAGGAGGTTCAGGAATGGCTTTTCGAGAGCTGGAATGAACCGGAGCTCTCGCACTGGGGGCTGATTCGACGTCCCGGCATCGACGCCTTTCTGGCATATTACGACGCGTGCTCCCACGGACTTGCGCAAGTCAGCTCCCGACTGCGCTTCGGCGGCCCTTCGACAGCAATGACGACGACGCCTCTCTTCAAGGCCCTGCTCGAGCACTGCGCGCGCGGTACGAGTATCATGACCGGCAAATCCGGTGTACGCATCGATTTTATCTCCTATCATGAAAAGGCAATGGGTGAACGCAGCATCGATACCGATCTGAACCCGGACGCCATGATCGATCGTGAGATACATATACAGGAATGGATACGTACCCACGTCCCCGCTCTGAAGAATGTCCCGCTGTTCAACAACGAATCGGATCCCCAGGCGGGTCCGACGACGACACACACCTGGCGCGCTCACTCCGAATACCCGGCTCACTACATCGGCATGGAGCTGGCGCGACGTACGCGTCAGAAGTCCGATACGGCGATGATGCGCGGGCTTCAGAATGCCCGGGTCGGTACCTGGGGCGAGCGGACGATGGCGACCGGCTGGTTCTACGGCTACGATTCCGACTTCGCCGAGCGCTGGTCGAGTGTGACTCCGGGCGATGAACCCGGGCACGGGCACGACCTGGTCATCAAGCCGGCAATGACAGGACTGGCGCTGTGCAGACGCCTCGGCAGCAGGAAACTGGGCCTCGGGGCCATCGAAGACACCCCCGCGATACGCTGGATCGCAGCTCGCGACGCGGATTCGGGTATGATCTCGCTCCTGGTCTGCCACTGGACCAACGTGCGAACCCGGGAAAAGTCCGGTGCACGGGTGAACGTGGTAATCGAAGGGCTTCCGAAAGCGCGCTATCGCAGCGTCCGCTACCGCATTGCTCCCTCAACAGCATCTGCGTACGACATCTGGAACATGGCAGGTGCCCCGGTCAAGCCGGATGCGGAGCTGCTCGAACAGATGCAGGCCGGAGCGCTGAGCCTGCGTGCAGGTCGTCCGCGCGACGAAGACCTGAAAAAAGGCGCTCTGGAACTCACGGTTCGCACGGAACCGGGATCCGTTGAGCTCCTGCTCGTCGGAACCGAAGAGTCATGTCCGCCCCCGGCGGTGCCTGAGAAACTGCGCCTGGAGTCGTATCGTGGCGACGGTGGCGTGCAGAGAACGCTTCTCGCCTGGACACCGGTCGCATCGGCTTCGCTTCTGACCTACCGTGTCTGGGCTGACGATCGGACTGGAGGCAAGCCGCAGAACATCGCCGACGGCGATACGACCGCAGCAGTTACCCGAATTCCGAAGGCTTTTCAGAAGACCGGGATGCAGTTCACCGTAACCGCCGAGGACATCTGGGGCCGACAGAGCGAACCGTCCGATCCCGTCGTTCTGTAGACGCCGGATTAATGAGAGTTGATTCTCTTTTCAACGATGTTTATAGAGTTATTTGACCTGTAATCTCCCGAAATTCGTCTGTTTCTGCCTAAGAAGGCGAAACAAGCCTTGCGAAATTCTAGAAACGGCCCATATAATCCGAAATATGGCACCAGAAAGAGTGATGAGTGAATCATCTCTCACACCTACTACGGTCGACCGGCTTCTGGACGCGGCGATACTGCTGTTCTCGAAACGCTGGTACAGCGAGGTGAGCGTTGCCGACATCTGTCGAACCGCGGGTGTTTCCAACGGCATTTTTTACCGCTATTACCGCAGCAAAGAAGCAATCTTTCGCGAACTCATAGAACGCTATCTGACCATCCTTTCCGATAGGCTTGCCGAGCTTGACGGATACACCGGATTCGACGGTCTGCGCCGATTCATAGACTGTGTTTTTCATCTTACCGGACACCATCGCAACCTTGTGTCCATTTTTCGTGAAGGTCAGTACCGCTTCTACGAGTACGAACGTCGGCTTGCTCAGCTGTATTCCGGCCGCCTCGAACAGATCCTCGGACGCCGAATCGGTCCGAGCGAACATATTTTTCTGCTCGCCGGAACCCGCTTTCTTGCCTTCCGCTCGGTCTGGAACGGTGCGACCTTCGACACGGGACAGATTCTGACAATCATGACCCGGGGCCTCTTTCCGGATGCGCCGCTGCAGACTGAGTCGGTGTTCCAGGGGGATATCGCGCCACCAGCCATGCAGCTCTCGCGTGACACCATGCAGCGACTGCTGCAGGCGGGAAAGACGCTCTTCGGCGAACGAGGCTACCACGACGTGAATATTCATGAGATCACCGACGCGGCACACGTCGGGGTCGGAACCTTCTACAACTACTTCCAGAGCAAGGAAGTCTTCGCCGCAGCTGTCATCGAACTCGTCAGCACCGAGATCAGAACCTTTATCCGAAGCAACCTGCGACACGAGGACCACCCGGCACTCCGTGAACTTCGCGGCATGCTCCTGTTTTCGTTCTACATAACCGCGATTGATCGCAGCTGTTACAACATTGTTCGCGAAGGTGAGTTTGTCGTTCCCGATGCAGTCCGCCGCTACTACGACGCGTTTGAGTCAGGCTATCACCACCGGGCTGCCGATTTTCCGGACGTTGATGTCAGCATAGCTGCGAACTTTCTCATGGGTCTTTCACACTATCTCGGCCTCGAACTTCTCTACGATGGAAACACGAACCGCGCACAGCACCTCATCAACGGTCTGGCCGGGCACCTGAAACATGGAATCAGAATGGAGGACATCCAATGAGCTACGCACGAATCGCGGGTACCGGCCTGTATGCACCGGGTGAGCCCATACCGAATGATGAACTCATGACCCTCGCAGGCATAGAGTTCGATGCGGACCGTTACCGGGATAAGATCGGCATTGAAAAACGGCATATCGCGCGTCTTCGCGGACTCGAGGAGACGACGGCGGATTTCGCCGAACATGCTGCACGGCGGGCACTGTCCGATGCGAAGATGGACGCGTCAGACGTGGATCTGTTTATCGTTGCCACCGATACTCCCGAATACATAAGCCCCCCGACTGCCGTCCTTCTTCAGGGGCGATTACAGGGAGGCCAGAAGAACAGCGGCAGCTTCGACATCAACGCCAGCTGTGCCGGCTTCGCGACTGCCTACGATACAGCCGCCCGTATCGTCGCGAACGACCCGGACGTGCATACTGCCGTCGTTACGGGCGTGTACAACATGCCGGCGTACGCGAGGGACGGGGACGCATTCGGTCTATCGATCTTTGCCGACGGCGCGGGAAGCTTCGTTATTACCAAAGCTGATGAGGCAGGTTACGTCGCCACCGCACGTGTAAGCGACGGTACGCAGTGGGACTTCGTCGGTGTATACGCGGGCGGCACGAAGCGTCCGATTACCCACGCGGTGCTCGACGAGGGAACCTACGGGTTGCAGCTTCTGAAACGTCTGCCCGGTGATCGCAACGTCAAGCTCTGGCCCGACGTCGTAAAACGGGTGGCCGCGCGCGCGGGTTTCGCCATTAACGATATTGACCAGGTCATCTACACGCAGATCAACCGATCGGTGATCGAGCAGGTCAACGAGATCCTTGGCGTCCCTATGACGAAGAGCCATACCATCATGGACCGCTACGGCTACACCGGCAGTGCCTGCGTACCAATGGCCTTCGCCGATGCCGTCGCACAGGGTTCGGTGAATCGTGACGACCGGGTCGTGTTCGTGGCGTCGGGAGCAGGGCTCGCGGTCACCGCAAACGCGTTTATCTACTGAAAATGAAGAACAGGAGGAAGGAATGAACACGGAGAAACACAGGAGTGTCTACCAGAGCAAACTCGTCACCATAGACGAGGCAGTGGAACGGGCAATCAGAAGCAACAGAGACGTCGTCGTCGCTCAATGCGCATCCGAGCCGCAGGGCATGATGTCACGCTTTCATATCGTCGCCGACAAGGTCGAAAACGTGAATGTGTTCAGCGTGCTGACACTCGCACCGTACGACTTTTACATGAAGCCGGAAATGAAGGGGCACTTTACCCTCTGCAGCTGGTTTCACGCGCCCGGATCACGCGCCGCAGTAAAGGCAGGAACCGGCACCGTAACTTTCGTGCCGAACATGCTCCACAGAGCGGCGCTTGACCGCATCGACGCGCGCAGACCCGACGTCTTCGTCGGCACGTGCACACCTCCGGACCAGAAGGGCTTCGTCTCTCTTTCCCTCGGCATTACCTACGAGAAAGACGTGATCGAAGCGGCGGATCTGGTTGTCCTGGAGGTCAACGAGAATCTCCCCCGCACCTTTGGCGACACGCACATTCACGTGTCGGACGTCGACATATTCGTCGAGAACAACCAGGACGTTCCGTCGTTGCCGACCCCGGCACTCAGCGAAACTGACCATCAGATCGGTGCCTACATTGCCGAACTGGTCGATGACGGGTCGACCATACAGCTTGGTATCGGAAACATCCCCAACGCGGTTGCCGGAGCCCTGAAAGACAAGCACGACCTCGGCGTCCACACCGAGATGTTCGTCCACAGCATGATGGAACTCTACGAAGCCGGCGTCATAACGAACAAGCGAAAAGCGCTCAAGAAAGACAAGTTCGTCTGCACCTTTGCCATGGGAGGCCGGGAGCTGTACGACTGGCTTGACGACAACCTTGCCGTGGATTTCGAACGGGGGAAATGGGTCAATGACCCCTGCGTCATCCGGCAGAACAGCCGCATGGTCAGCATCAACACCTGCATAATGGTCGACTTTACAGGCCAGGTCGCAAGCGAGTCGATCGGTCCGGTTCAGTACTCGGGAACCGGAGGCCAGACCGACACCGCCGTCGGTGCGAAGGAAGCCTACGACGGTCTCGGGAAGAACATTATCGCGTGCCACTCTACGGCCAAGGGAGGAAAAATCAGCACGATAGTCCCGATGCTGCCCCAGGGAAGCGCGGTAACGCTGCACCGCAGCAACCTCGACAACGTGGTCACCGAGCACGGGATCGCACGGCTGCGTGGCCGCACGGTCGCGGAACGCACCCGTGCCCTCATCGCAATCGCACACCCGGACTTCCGGGCCGAGCTTACCGAAGAAGCGCACAAGCTCGGGTATCTCTAGGACAGACCTTCGTACAAAAGGAATATGCAATGAAAGATGTAGTTATAGTGGCAGCGAAGCGGACAGCCGTCGGATCGTTCGGCGGAGCACTTGCAGGGACAGACGCGGTCAAACTCGGCATAACTGCCCTGAAATCCGCGCTCGGTTCGACAGGGCTTAACCCCGAGCAGCTCGACGAAGTCATCGTCGGTAACATCCTCAGTACCAACCTCGGGCAGAACCTCTCTCGACAGATTGCCATAGGCAGTGGCTGCCCGCACCGGGTGCCGGCCTACACGGTGAACAAGCTCTGCGGATCCGGACTCAAGTCAGTGGTGCTCGGCATACAGGCCATACAGCTCGGGGACGCTCGTGTGATCGCCGCAGGAGGATCCGAAAACATGTCCATGACACCCTACGCGATGCCGAAGGCACGCTACGGGGCCAAGCTCGGGAACACCGAACTCATCGACCTGATCATGCGCGATGCGCTGACCGACGCCTTTGACGGTGCACCCATGGGGGAAACCGCCGAACGCCTCGCCGACCGTTTCTCCATTACCCGCGAGGCCATGGACGAGTTCGCCGCAGCGAGCCAGAACAAGGCCTGCGCCGCCCGTGCCGCGGGCACCTTCGCCGATGAAATCGCAGCAGTCATGATTCCCCAGCGCAAAGGTGACCCGATCGAGTTCAACAAAGACGAGTTCCCCCGCGAGGGAGTCACGGCTGAAAGCCTCGCAGGGCTTAAACCGGCCTTTCGCAGGGACGGAGGACGGGTCACCGCGGGAAATTCTTCGGGTATCAACGACGGTGCCGCCTTCGTGATTCTCTGCGACGCCGACTTCGCCGTGGAGCACGATCTCCCCGTCCTTGCACGCATACGATCCTACGGAACCGCCGGTGTCGACCCGGCAGAAATGGGCTACGGACCGGTCCCTGCAACCGCCGAGGCTCTCAGACGGGCCGGTATGAAGCTTGCCGACATTCAACTTGCCGAGTTGAACGAGGCCTTCGCTGCCCAGTCCCTTTCCGTACTCGAGGGCTTCGAGTCAGAGCTCGGCGGAATAGACGCGGGAATCGTGAACGTGAATGGTGGAGCTATCGCTCTCGGACACCCGGTCGGAGCAAGCGGTACCCGCATACTCGTTACCCTTCTTCACGAGATGAAACGACGCAGCGTGCAGACCGGCCTCGCGAGCCTGTGCATCGGAGGAGGTCAGGGTATCAGCC
>SKXQ01000075.1 GCA_007128315.1 Spirochaetaceae bacterium
CGAACCGGGACATTATTGTTTCAAGATGATGTTCGAGGAAGTTACTGACGCCGATCGCACGAACCCTGCCTTCCGCGTAGAGCTTCTCGAGCGCTTTCCAGGTGTCGGTGTAGAGTTCGGGTACCGGCCAGTGCACCAGATACAGATCTACAACGTCGAGTCCGAGTTTTCGGGCCGATGCGTCGAAGGCTCGTAGCGTATTATCGTATCCCTGGTCTGAGTTCCACACTTTGGTCGTGACGAAAATCTCGTCTCTGGGCACGTCAGACTCGGCAATCGCGGCGCCCACGTCCGCTTCGTTTTCGTAGAATGCGGCCGTATCTATATGCCGGTAACCGGTGCGTAACGCATGCCGAACGGACGCGCGGGTATCTTCTCCCGGAGCAGCCTGGAAGACTCCAAATCCGAGCCACGGGATTTCTACACCATTATTGAGGGGAACTGTCGACTGAATCGATAACGTTTGCATAGATACAGCTTACACGCGACACCGCATAAACATAAACCGTGTCACCCCGTTTAACGGTATGCCAAAATGGCGCTGGGCACATCGGTTCTTATGCAATGGTTTGCACTGCTAAATTTCATTTCTGCCTTTTTCCTTGCACCTCTTGCGCTGTTAGCGTGGACGCGCAAGGATCGGCTGCAGCTCGGGGGGTTCGCGCTCGCGCTCACCGGAATGGCCGTGTACGGCTTTGGACTTGCACTCGAATCGCTCCGTGCTACGCTCGCAACAGCCTGGGTCTGGAGTCGAGTACAATATCTCGCGATACCCGTTCGGTCTGATGCTGTTCTTGATACACGAGTAAATGCGAGATATTACAAACGTCGGCCCCTGACCCCGGAGGTAGATGTGGAAGTTTCGGTTAATGTGTAGGCGGTGCTCGTATCCGGGATCGTGTACTTTTTTCCTGGAGCCCTCTGGTATTCTCCGCTCTTGTTCTCGACACCATGGGCGAAAGCGCGGGTGGACCGACGGTCTGGATGTATCTTGGTGCGCTGTCGAGCGGTATCACGCTGTGCCTTGGCGTAGCGGTAATGCTCACACTGGTCCAACCTGACTCATTGGGAAACGCGATCGCGCTCTCTGCAGGGGCAGGTCTTCCGTTTGTTATGGCACCGATGTTCGCCGGTAATCTCTTCGGCGGCAACCTGCGTTTATGGCTTATCGACAGTGGAACGGATCCCATCAATTCATCTGTTCCAGATGCTCCTTCGTCCCGGTATCCACCGCCATATGGTTTTAAACTCTGGGGAGTCGCATGGACAACGTTGCGACGGCGAAGGAACGATAGACAGAGTTCGTCGAGACTCATAAAGATTTCGAGCGCGGGAATGCCGTCCGGGAGTCTGTTGGGGCCCAACTGGGGTCGCGTTGACAGGCCAGCCCCTCACGTAGTCGGTGGCAATCTGTTTGGCAAGGCACGACACCCGCTCAACGAGTTTGTGCGGATCGTTTCGATCACTCTTCCACCCCCGTCTCAAGCACCTCTATATCGTCCTCACTGAGCCCGAGGGCTTCAGGGTCCTGGAGGTTCGAAGGAGTCAGCGTTGCGTTTTCGTCAACCGACCCGACAATTGCCCCTGCGTCGATGGTGCCGGTAACCGTGAGATCGCCGTTGATCGCGGGCGATGTGATCTCGAGCGACGTTCCATCGGTCCGGCCAAGAAAGCCGCCGATCTCAGAACCGCCTTCGACCCGAATGTCGCCGGACAGCAGGGCGTTGCGGATTATGAGGTGATTCGAGTACCCGGCAACTGCACCGGCGCGACTGGCGCCTGTTCCATAGCTTGCAGCGACGGTCAACGACCCTCCGACCGAACCGACCTGCGCATCTACAATCTCGGTACTTCTGACCTGGCCGACGATTCCACCGACATACCGGCTTCCTTCAACACTCACGTATGAGCGGACGTTTCGCACCTCGTAGACCCCGGGACCACCGACACTACCCGCTCGCAACCGGCCAAACACGCCGCCGACGCCGGTGCCAAGGCTGTCGAGAACGCCTTCGCCAGTCCACTGTATATGGGGAGCCTCGGCCCCAGTGGGTGGACGAACCTCAATGTCATGGAAAACACCGGCACGCCGCTCGGTGGATGGTTGGGATTCTGTCACGAGGCCGATCATGCCTCCGATATAGTTCCCGGTCCCCGAAACGGTAGCCTCGATCTGTATACGCTCGAGTCTGAACGCGTCACCTTCTGCACTGTTGGATTCGATGCGTCCGATGAGACCGCCGACGTCGCTTCGACCGCTTGCCCCGCCCTGTACGCTTACGTCGGCAACGGTCACGTTTTGTGCGCTTCCGGCGAGGACGCCGACTCGAAGGGCGAAAACGTCGTTGGAATCGCTTTCAGTGACATGGACCGAAGCGTTTTCGAAACTCACGTTTAAAACGTTCGCGTTATTCAGCTCGGAGAACAGACCGACGTCATTCTCATCAACCGTTTCGATGGTCAGCCCGACAATCTTTCGCCCGTTTCCGTCGAAAGTTCCTGAGAACTCCGGGAGCGGTGTCCAGGACGAGCCACTCAAATCAATGTCGGCGGTCAGGTAGTAGTAACCGTCGGCTGGCCACTCGGGGGCACCGTTTCCGATTAACGCAAGTTCCGCCCGGCTCGATACCGGGATCGCGTCGGCGGGTATAGTCAGTGAGAGTGTTTCGAGGAACGGCTCGCCGGGGGTGCGATCGCGATTCTCCGCGTAGGTCGCGGACGCACGGAAGGTGCGGTCGCGGTCGGTAGCGGTGAACGTGTACTCAAGCAGTCCGTTCGCGGTGCTGCTCTGGGCGAGTATTACTCCGGTGTCGGCGTCTTCAAGTACAATTGTAGAAGGCTC
>SKXQ01000039.1 GCA_007128315.1 Spirochaetaceae bacterium
GCCACACGACCAGGCGCGCAGCGTCGTCCGGCGCTCCCCATCGACCGAAGGGAAAAAGTCCTGCGGTCGCCTCGCGCAGCTCGTCGGTCACGTAGCCGGTGTCGACCGGGCCCGGATTCACTGCGTTTACGGTAATGCCGCACGGAGCAAGTTCGTGCGCGAGCGTCGGAATAATTCCGACAAGCGCACCTTTCGCCGCCGAATAGGCGACTTCTCCCGGCATGGGGCCAAGTTGCTGCCCGGAACTCATGAATACGATGCGGCCGGTCGGATCCTGTCGCTGGCCACTTCCTGCCCGGCCACTGCCGGCGTCCGCGACACCTCGGTCGCCGTTTCCTTCGTCTCCGGCATCCGGAAACTGTGCGACGAACTCGCGCGACAGCTCTATGGACGATCGAGCGTTCACCGCGAAGTGCCGGTCGAGATTCTCTCGGGTCATGGATAGAAGCGGCCCGTCGTACCCGCTTTGCGCTTGGTTACACACGAGCATGTGAACCGGACCGAGCGCTTTTCGGGCTCGCTTGAATACCGCCGCCGGTGCGTCAGGTTCGGCAAGGTCTATCTCCATGCCGTTGAGCGTCTGTGAACTCCCGTTCAGGTGCTGCCGCAGCGTGTCCAGCACTGCCTCCGAACCAATGGGATCGCTCCCCCACGGCTGCTCCCGGTCGTGGGGTTCGAAGTGTGTCACGAAGACCGATGCCCCGCGGTCGAGCAGCTGCCGGACAATCGCGTAGCCTATCCCCTGTCTGCGACTCACACCGGTAACGACTGCATTCTTTCTCTTCATGTCCTGATTCACGGTCGCCTCCTGTTGCGTGTATGGTACACGCAAGCGGGCGAGCCAGTCGTCGCCCCGCGACCAGACGCATGAACATTACAGGACGCTATGAGCACAGAACCTAAAGAAAGAGCTGTACGCCCCCCGGTACTGCCGGATGCCCCGAAGTCAATACGGAAAGGCGTCCCGCTCAAGAACATGATTAACCGGAAGATGGTGGAATGCCTGGCTCAGAACATCCGTTTCGCGTACAACGACTTTCAGGCAGACACATTCTGTGAGCGTGCGCTTTCGGGCCTGGAAGCGCTCGAGCTCATGCAACGTGCGAAACATATCGCAGGCGCTCTTCACACATTTCTGCCGGGCCCGTACTCTGACGCAGTCACCATTCTCGTTGCCTCGCTCACCCCAGCGCAGACCGATACGGAGGCTGCGGGACTTTCAGGGTTCTTCTATCTGCCACACAGCTTTTTCATTTCTGAATACGGGTGGGATGCCGGGTTCAACGCAGGGGAGGATCCGTTTGAGCCGTCAATGGAGGCCTTATACGAGTTGACAACACGGTTCACTTCGGAGTTCGCGATTCGCCCGTTTCTGATTCATCATCAACAGCGGACCGTGTCACGTGTTACCGATTGGCTCGACGACCCCAACCCTCATGTCAGGCGACTGTGCAGCGAGGGAACCCGTCCGAAACTGCCGTGGGGAATCCGTATACCCGCACTTATCGCGGATCCGCGACCGACCCTGCCCATTCTCGAAGCACTGAAGGACGATGCGTCGCTGTACGTACGTCGAAGCGTGGCAAACCATCTCGGCGACATCGCGAAAGATCACCCGGACACCGCGTTTTCCACCTGTGAGCGTTGGCTGCAGGAAGGGGCGTCCAATGACCTCCGGTGGGTTATACGCCACGCAGTTCGCCACCCGGCGAAGAAAGGAAATACCCGCGCGCTCGAGATCCGTGCGGCAGCGAAAGCGGAATAGTGTCGCTACGAGCGTGGAACCGCTATCCCCGCCACGCCTCGACCTCGTTGTGCGACCTTAGTTCACAAACACGGAGACCTGAGTTCGGCGAGCCCTCCGCTATGGAGAATGCCTCTTTCAGCGCGGCGTCCAGGTCGGTAACGACCGCCAGGCACTCAGGATCCGCTATGCGATTCTGCGTCTCTCTCGGGTCCGCGACAAGGTCATGCAGCGAGTCCTCCCCGGACCCGTGGCGTCGTATCAATTTGTATCGATGCGAACGTGCCATTCGAAGGTCACCGTATTCACCGATCTGAACAGTTTTCCAGTCCGGAACCGGTTCGCCCGTGGTCAGCAGGCTCAGGAACGATGTTCCGGGGTAGGCCCTGTCGCCCGGACAATCGGCACCGGCAACATCGCATATGGTTCGAAACAGATCGGCGTGATCGGCGAACTCGTCACGGACCTGTGCGCGCCGGAGCGCACTCCACCCGGAAAAAATCATGGGAATGCGTATCGACTCCTCGAGCATGTTCAGCGGCCTGGTAGAATTACCTTTCCCGAACAGGCCGTGGTGACCGACGTTCAAACCGTGGTCGGCGGTGTACACGATCAGGGTATTGTCCAGAAGTCCACGCTGTTCGAGTGAATCCACGAGTCGGCCAACAGCATCATCTATCTCATGCACTGCCGCATAATACTGTGCCTGAAGCTCCTGGCGGTCCGGTTCACGGGCGTACTTCGCCTCGCCGGCGGGAGCTCCTGCGGTATACGCTTCGCCCACGGGTATGTCGTTGAACGAAAACTCGCGGCATGCCTGCACGCGGCGCTCGGCATGCCCGCGGTAGGGTGAATGAGTTGCAACAGGGCCGACGAAGGCGAAGAACGGGCGATTCCCGGAATCTTCCTGCTCAATGAACCGCAGCGCCGCTCGAGTGGTGACCTCGGTCTGGTATCCATGTTCCTGATACTCGACTCCGTTATGAACGTAGCGCTGTAGACCGGAGTGCGGTCCGGTGCGACGTCCGATGCAGAACCACTCGTCGAACCCCGGGCGCGTCTGCTCGGGCATTCCGCAGTGCCACTTGCCGAAGAA
>SKXQ01000142.1 GCA_007128315.1 Spirochaetaceae bacterium
TAAACCCGAAGGCACCAGATCCTAAATCTGGCGTGTCTACCAATTCCACCACTCTCGCGGAACTGTAGAGTATAGCTCCTGATTTCGTCAAGAACTTTCTCTTCCGGTGCTGTACCGCAATTCCGTCCTTATGAGCCGTGAAGGGATCGAACCTTCGACCCGCAGATTAAGAGTCTGCTGCTCTACCAGCTGAGCTAACGGCCCAATACAAAAAACGCGCGCCCGGCAGGATTCGAACCTGCGACCCACGGATTCGAAGTCCGGCACTCTATCCAGCTGAGCTACGGACGCGTTTACAGGAATCGGAAAACCGATTCTACGGGTGGATGACGGGATTTGAACCCGCGACCCCCTGGACCACAACCAGGTGCTCTACCACTGAACTACATCCACCGTGTAATTGGAGCCGATACCTTGCACGATTTCTCCGTTATTTGTCAAGTTCGGTGTTTGCCGAGTAACTCGTATGGAAAAGAATATCAGAAGAACTCGTGAGGATCTGTCAGAACGCCTTCCCTGAAGTACATAATGTTCACCTCACGAGCGGCATAACCGACGATTTCGCCCCGATACACTACCTGCCACGGGCGTACCTCGATGTGCTGAAAACCGGAAATAACAACCGTTTTGTCGAGTGGCCTGTTTGTGATCTGCACTCTCATACCGAAAAACGGACTTCGATGTACGCGGATCTCCCCAATCATTGGCGCGTAGACAGGGACCGGTCCGTCGGTACGTACTTCGAGCTGCAGGGATGCGGTATCCGGAGACCGGCGGCGTGCCTCGGCATAGGTCTCCAGGACCCGGGTTTCGACTCGTATTGGCGACCCCCGAGGTGCCGAAGGCGGGTGGTCAACCGTCCTTGCCGGTTCAGGACCGAGACCGAAGGTATCGTACAACCATGTCGCAGCGTGAACGTCGGAGTTGAATATTGCCGTGGGACCCGATGGCGAGGAAATCTCGAAGTGCAGGTGGGGCTCGATGTACTGCGTCCACCGTCCGGTGTTACCTATTATCCCTATGGGTTCGCCGGACTGGACGCGGCTTCCCGAATCGACAAGAACCTCTGACATATGTGCATAGTAAAAGCGGTATCCTGAGTCCGCTTCAAGAAGGACAGATTTACCTCCGCGTTCGTTGTCAAAGCGGCGGACCCGACCATCGCTTACCGCTACGACCTCACTGCTCAAAAAGGTCTGAAAGTCGGGGTCCTGCAGATCTGTTCCGTGTTCGAAGTAGATATCCACCCCGTTTCCGCCATCCCAATGTTCACGGGTCCAGGTGAGACGGTGCACATGGTCGGTGCGAATGGGAAACACGTAGGAGCGCGCGCCTGGCGGGTCCGAACGGATCTCGTGGGGCAGCGTCAGGAACGCGGCGAGAAGCAGGCAGTATTTCAGTAGCGCAGCATATTGTCGCATAAGGCATCCCTTCGATACTATTCGACAGTAGTATATCCCGGTTTATCGCGCGTTCTAAAGGTAGTGTTGATTTATGGATTCACGGACGATTCGTTTTTTCATCGGAGGCTTCACCGCGTTGCTGGTGCTCGCTGTTGCAGTCGTGCTGTTCTGGACGTACTCCATACTGTTTCTGGAAACACCTGATTCAGGGTACGAGTATACCATCGAAGTTGCACCGGGTTCTTCATTTCGCCAGGTTTCGTCAATGCTGGCAGACGAGGGCCTTGTCTCCAATGAGCTGGTATTTCGCCTGTATGCACGGCTTCGTGGTCTGGATTCAGGGATACGGGCCGGTGTGTACCGTGTCGATGAAAATAGCAGCCCTGCTGTTCTCCTCGATGCTCTTGTTGATGGGCGTACGATTGATCAGTCCATCGCTGTTCCTGTTCCGGAGGGGTGGTCTATCGCCCGCATTGCAGAGCGTCTTGATGCGCGGGGTATTGTCGCCGAGGACGATTTTCTGTCACACGCCTATATGAGTGACGCGTACAGGGATTTTCCGCTGCTCGCCGGCGTCGAGGACGGCACCCTCCTGGAGGGTTTCCTCTTTCCCGAAACCTACCGCCTCGAGCCGGACTCACGCCCCGAGTTTGTTGTCCGCGTCATGTTGACTCAGTTTCACCGGGCCTTCGAGCGTTCGGTACCCCAGGACCTGCGAGACGAGTGGGCAGACCCGTCGCGCGCAGGCAACAGCCTGCGGGAGCTCCTGACGCTGGCGTCCATAGTCGAAGCCGAGTCACCAGTCGCCGACATGCCTCTCGTTGCGGGGGTCTTCGCAAACCGCATCCGGGACGGTTGGCGTCTGGAGTCCGACGCCACGGTGAACTATGCTCTTGGCACAAAAAATCTCAGGCCGACCTTTGCCGACGTGCTCACGCCACATCCGTTTAACACGTATCGATTCCCGGGTCTTCCTCCCGGACCGATCAACAATCCTGGCATGGATGCTATTCTTGCGTCGATTTCACCTATGGAGCACGATTATTTCTTTTTCCTGCACAAGCCGAATCTGGAGACGGTGCCTTCGCGCACCTATCAGGACCATCTTGCCGCAATCGCACGGTATCTCGATTGATCTGATTCGATTGACGATGTCAGGTGTTCACGCGGACTATCTTTTTCTTCGCCAGCCGGGCGATTTCCTTACGAGCTGTCTGGCGGTCGTCGGCCGAAAGAAGGTGCAATCCGAGGGTGACTTGTGTTCCATCATTCGACGTAATCAGGACTCGTTCCTGACGGTCCATGTGCAGTCGTTGTATGCTGGTGTATCGTATGCAGTACGGGTTTGAAACCAGGGGAGGATGCGCTGTGAGCTCATCTTCCGTTATCGTAAGCGCCGTCTTCTGGACA
>SKXQ01000003.1 GCA_007128315.1 Spirochaetaceae bacterium
GTATATTTCCGAGCAGAATCAGATGCTGCGGCTGCGGCTGATCCATAATGCGATAGAAAAAGAAGGTCTGCGATAACAGCCAGAGCACATTCAGAGCGATAAACATGAGGTACAGTCGCTCGCGAAGGCCCTGTTTCCGCCGCAGACGCAGGTAGGCGAGACCGAGTGTGCCAAACATGAACGTGAAAGCGAAAAAGTTCAGCCAGAAAACAAGTACGGAAACCATGTGTCCCCCCTGAGCTCGAGCGCCCGTTCAATGACCTCCACGGCTGCGTCCCCGGCACACGTACCAACCACCGGAAAGCGGCTTGTAAGCTCTACCCGGGCATCGGCCGGAACAAGGGGATAGCCGACTGCCTCGAGCATGGGGATGTCCGCGATGTCGTCGCCAGCTGCCATGACACGGATCGGGTCAACGCCGTAGCATCGACAGAGCCTTCCTACCGCGGAGCCTTTGTCAGAGTCCGGAACGGTATATGAGTGATAGATGTATCCCGGTATCTGCACGGAATGACCAGCGTGCCAGACTATTCCCTCCGGTATGGCTACCGGTGAGGACGGTGTATCCGACGTTGTCATAATGACGATGCGCAAAACCGGTTCGGAGACCGCGATCGACCTCAGTTCCGCACGAGTCACGAGGCTGCGATCATCATCATCCCTGCACAGGGTGTGTGGATCAGGACCGGCAAACCAGGCGTGCAATGGAAGGTAGATCTCGGTATGGAGTTCGTGTTCGGCAGCGGCTGCGATAATCCGGCGAACGCCGGAATCCGGCATGCAGTCGGCGTGCTCCTGCGCGCCAGACGGGTTTGCAATGAGCGCGCCACCCTGGAACACGTGCGGCTTCCCCGGCCCGAGACGTTCCGCGAGCTCGGAGGCGAGACCAGAAAGCGGACGTCCCGTGCAGATCGCGATCGGCAGACCCGCCGAACGGGCACGCGCAGCGGCCCGATAGAAGCTGTCGGAGATCGCGAGCATCGGCGCCTTGATCGTGCCGTCGATGTCAAGAATCAGAAGGTCAACCACGGTCGGGGATCTCCCAGCCGCCGTCTGTCGGTATGTACAGCGCTACATTGTCGCCCGGTGCGAAGGTGTCCCGCTGCCCGGTGCGAGGTCGCGAAGGCGCATCCACGTACACCGGCGACGCATCATCTGCGAGTGCAACCCGGTAGCGCAGGGTCGGACCGAAGTACTCCCGTGCCGTAACGGTCCCCGTGCGAATCTCCGTATTCGGGTCGTCAGCCTTCGCTCCGGTCGGTGCAACGTACAGCCACTCCGGCCGGTACATGCACAGCCGGCGCACACCATTCTGCCCGGTCAGGCGCAGCATGTTTGCACTTCCGACAAACCCGGCGACGAAGGGATTTACCGGTTTTTCGTAGATCGTCACGGGATCTGACTGCTGCTGAAGGCGCCCCTGGTCAAGCACGGCTATATCATCGGAAAGCGAAAGCGCCTCCTCCTGGTCGTGGGTTACGTAGACGGTTGTAATACCGAGTCGCTGCTGAAGTTCCTTGAGTTCGGCGCGGATGCGTACGCGCAGTTTTGCATCAAGGTTGCTCAAGGGTTCGTCCATAAGCAGGAGAAGAGGCTCGAGTACGACCGCGCGTCCAACTGCCACCCGTTGCTGCTGTCCACCGGATAGTTCGTGAGGATACCGCTGCCTGAGGTCCTCGATGTCGAGACGCTGCATGACCGCGTGCACACGATCTGCACGTTCGTCACGCGGGACCCGGTGCATCCTGAGGCCATAGGCGATATTTGCCGTGACCGTCATATGGGGAAACAGCGCATAATCCTGAAACACCATGCCGACCCGCCTGCGATCTGCCGGTATTCCTGCCTGATCGACACCGCCGATGCGAATGCTGCCGGCGTCCGGATCGAGAAAGCCCGAAACCAGGCGCAGCAGGGTCGTCTTGCCACAGCCGCTTGGTCCGAGCAGCGTAAAAAAACTCCCGGGACGTACAGAAAGCGAGACCGAATCAACGGCGCAGACCTTACCATACCAGTGCGAGACGGATGCCAGCTCGAGATGTGACTGTGTGGTATCCGGAGACGTGTCCAAACCAGAAACTCCTCTTCGATTAACGCGTGAACATGCGGTTCCATCGCGTTCCGGAAATCAAACGAACCAGTGCGAGCCCGACAAAGGTAATCAGAACAAGCATCGAAGCGAGCGCGGCTGCCCTGCCCCAGCTCGACTGTTCCGCCAGATTCAGGATGATAACCGATGAGACCATGGTTTCAAAGGAAACAAGAAACACCACAGCGCTCACGGTACCAATTGACCGTATGAACGCATAGGCAAAGGTCGCGAAAAGCGCGTTGGCGGTGAGCGGAACGGTAATATCACGAAAAACCTGCATGCGATGCGCACCGAGGTTTCGAGCGCCGTCGTCGAGCGATGGCTGCATCTGCTGCAGGGCAGCAGAACTGATCCTGTAGCCGACAGGAATGTAGGAGGCGGCCATGGCGAGTATGATAAGCAGGGCAGTACCGTTAAGCCGGGGATACCAGCGCGCGAACGAGGTCACGAGCGCGACTCCGTAGAGAGTGCCCGGGATACCGGCAGGCAGGAGGGTCGCAAGGTCCAGCCCGGTGCGAAAGGGTACCCGGCAGCGGTGTACGAGGTACGCGCTTACCGAACTCACCAGGGTACAGAGGGCCGCCGCGGACAACGCGAAAACAAGACTGTTACGCAGTTCCGGCCAGTGCCTGAGTGACCGACGGACGTGGTCTGCCGTGATGGTGTAGTCAATGCCCCACAGCTGTACGACCGCTGCTGCAAAGATCACGAAAAATGTAAGCAGGGTGTACGCGGCGACGGTGAGACAGAACAGAAACAGCAGCACCCGGAGCGGAGCCGGAAGGCCAACCTGCGGGAGCTGCGAAGAACGGCCACCGACCGTCACGTATCTGCCGTGGGAGCGACGACTCAGGAACTGCTGCAGGGCAAAGAACACCGCTGCAGGCATCAGAAGCACGATACCGAGTGCCGCACTCATGCCTGCATCCGCCCAGCCGGTTAACTGCGAAAAAACTTCGGTCGCGAGAACGCGATACCGCCCTCCGATCAGCAGCGGGTTCGCGAAATCTGCGAGAACAATTATACCGATGAAGAGCGCCGCCGCGAGCATGCCTGGTACCAGGAGCGGAACGGTAACCGAAAACAGTACACGTGTCCGGCTTGCGCCGAGTCCCCGGGCAGCGTTATCGAGCGTCCCCCCGATGCTCTGAAGACTCGATCGAAGAATCATGAACGCGACGGGGAAGAACGAAAGCGTCTGGGCTATCCACAGACCAGTGCGTCCGTACAGCGACACTTCGAGTCCCAGCCAGTTGCTTGTGATAAGACCACTTCTCCCGAGAAGAAAAATGAAGGCGAGCCCGCCGACGAAAGGCGGTGAGACCAGCAGCAATAGCGGTATCAGTTCGAAAATCCGCTTGCCCGGAAAATTCCCCCGCTCGATCGCGATCGCATACACCAGTCCGACGAGGAGCGCGGTAGCTGTCGAGCGGAATGCCATCGCAAGCGTGTTCCCTATGGCTGTCCGCCACCGTGGTGTCGTCCAGACGCGAGCCCAGTCCGCCGCAGAAGGCTCCAGAAAAACGACAACCAGAGGCCCGACGATGAAAACGAGAAGAAAGACCGAGAGCACCGCATAGAATATCGCAACGCCCGGTTCTTTGAGGATTTGTGAATGTGTCAGTCTACGATCTGCTGCCATTGCTCCAGAGTCTCGCTTCGCTGTCTGCCCGCGAGCTCCGAATCATAATCGATAAGATCGATTTCCTGAATCCCCACGGCTTCTTCCGGAAGAACGACACGGTCACTTAAGGGGGTAACCAGGGACTGATCGACAAAGGCCTGCTGCGCTTCAACCGAAAGAACAAAATCCACGAATCTTCGGGCATTCTCGGTGTTCGGTCCTCCCCGGATTATACTGACAGCTCCAACCTCCCCGCCGGTCTGTGCAGGGGTATGAACCGACAGGGGAAAGCCCTGCCTGCGGTACCGTGAGAGCGCGTGCACGAAGGCAACCCCGATGGAGTACTCACCGGACCCGATAAGCTGCGGCGGCGCTCCTCCACTCGTTGGAAACTGCCCGACAAGCGGCGCGAGCGTCTCCAGGTACTCCCAGCCTGCGTCCCAGCCGAGCCGCTGCAGCTGTGTCTGCAGAAAGAGGTATGCGGTCGAGGAGGCAAGCGGGTCGGTCATCACGATTTCTCCGGCAAAACGCTCGTCAAGCAGATCGTCCCAGGTTTCGGGCACGGGGGTATCGCCGAAGAGGCGCCGGAAACGGTCCTCGTTTACGCCTATCCCGAGGGACGTGACGTAGAAGCCCGTCCAGTAGCCGTCGGGGTCCACGCCGTAGGCAGGGAGCCCGTCGGCGTTCGGCGAGCGGTATGATTCCAGAGCACCGGCCTGCGCGATGCTTGTGTGCAGAAGGCTCGCACCGCCGAGCAGGATATCCGCCTGCGGGGCGTCCTGTTCGGCAATGACACGGTTGACCAGCTCTCCGGTCGTCGCGCGAATAAAGCTCACATTGACTCCGGTTTCTTCCCGGAACATGTCGGTCAGGAGCTCCGCGTCGTCCTGTGTAATGACTGCATACACGCGCAGACTGCCTGCAGCGGGTCTATCACTCGCGGCGCGTCCCGCCGCTGCAAGAGAGACGACGCTGAGTGTCATAATCAGTGTTATACCGACAAAACTTCGTAACCGGGTCATGGCTGCTACCTCGTTAAGGAAACACTACTCACGCCACCATGCGATCGTCAACACTTAGTCAATTGATTTAATGAAGTTTAAACACAGGATTGCAGGAACAGCATCTTCGTGCGCATACTGGCGCCAATTATGAGCATCCATGGATCTTTACGCAAAAACTGGTTCCTGATTGGACTCCTGTCAGCGGTCGGTCTTGCCTTCGCGACACCGGGTCTCGGTGCGACGCTGAATCCTTCGGGCTGGACGACACGGATCATCGTGATCGTCCTCTTTCTGATCGCCGGTTTCATTCTTCCGTCAGAACGCATCAAGAGCGGCCTCGCACAGTACAAGCTTCACGTGTTTCTGCAGCTGTTCATCTTCGGTTTCATTCCCGTGTACTTCTGGCTTACTGCACGACTGTTCACGGCCTATCTCGACGGCCTTCTGGTCTACGGAATGCTTGCCCTTGCTGTCTTGCCAACGACCGTGTCGACATGTGTCGTTTTCACCCAGACGACCGGAGGCAACACAGTTGGTGCGCTGTTCAACTCTGCGCTCTCGAATGTCGTCGGCATCTTCCTCTCGCCACTGCTGCTGAGTCTGTTTCTTGCAGGTTCGTCCGCGGCGCTTCCGGCAGAAAACGTCCTTGGAACCCTGCAGAGCCTGTTGCTCACCATGTTTCTCCCGGTCGCAGCAGGACAGGCGCTGCATTTACGGTTTCAGGAAACCGCTCACCGCATACGAAAGAAACTCTCGGAAGCGAGCAGTGCTCTCATTCTGCTCATTGTCTACATTACGATCTCGAGCATATCGGATAATCTGGAGTTTGTGGGAATGCTACCCGAGCTTCCCGTCCCCTTTGTGTTCCTCGCGGCAACACATCTACTGTTTGTCGCGAGCGCATACTACGGCGCGAAATCAATCGGTCTCTCCCGGAAAGACCGGATCACCGCCATGTTCGTCGGGCCGGAGAAGACCATGGCCATGGGGGTTCCGCTTCTGACCGTATACTTCGTCGGGCGACCGGATCTGCTTGCTGTTGCATTGCTGCCGCTGCTGTTCTACCACCCCTTCCAGCTTCTGACCGGAGGTGTCCTTCGGAGTCTCCCTGCGCTCAGACCTGCTCCTGAGACCGGAAACGCTCCATAGTCGCCTGCAACGACGAGACACTGTCCGAAAGCGTCTGCGCTGTATAGCTGATCTGCTCAATGTCCGAAACACTGTGCTCGGTCTTCTCGTCGATCCCGGCGATTTCGGATACCATGCGTGCGGAAAGTTCCATGACTGTTGTCATGGCCCGCGCGATCTGCTCGGCTGCCGACAACGAGTCCTCGGATCCCTGCTGCACCTTCGACGAGACCTCGCTGAGCATGGACATCGCGGTCCGTATTTCGGTGCTGCCGGCTGAGAGTTCTCCTGTAGCTGAGGCAATTTCCTGAAGAGCGTCACTGACCGAACGAACTTCCTGGTCTATGGATGAAAAGACTTCACCGGTATCTGCGCTAATCCGGTTAACAGTCTCAATGCGCTCGATCACTGCCTTTATGACCTTCGTGATCTGTTGCGAACTTTCACCCGCCGCCGAGGCCAGTTTCCGGATTTCGTCAGCGACCACGGCAAATCCCCTCCCTGCATCACCAGCGTGCGCAGCTTCTATAGACGCGTTCATGGAAAGGAGATTGGTCTGTGACGCGATGTTTCGAATCACCCCGACGAAGCCGGCGATGTCTTCGACACTTGCAGAAACCGCGTGTATCGACTCCTGGAGCTGCTGCAGCTGCCTGCCCCCGGCTTCCGCCCGCTGTGTCAGCTCCTCAGCACCCCGTCGTCGCGCGTCGGTGATTCCCGCGACACTGTCGAGCGACGCGGACATCTGTTCTATGGCGGCGGTGGACTGTGAGACGGCGGAGACCTGGTCGTCGATAGACTGATGAAGCAGCCTTACCTGTTCGCCGATCCGCTGTATCCCGCGGGACGACTCGTCGATGTGCCCGTCGAGCCCTTTCATTTCCGACGTGAGCGATGCAGTACTTTCCCGAATGGACGCCATACGCGTGCCTGCGTCAGACGCCTGCGATGCGAGTTCGTGTTCAACCCGTATATTTTCGTCTGCAGCACGCTGCATGACTGCAAGCATGTCGCGAAGACCGGAGACGAAGTCGTTGAAACCGGCCGCGATACGACCGACCTCGTCGTCTCCGCGCACGGTGAGGCGCTGATGTACATCACCATCGAGAAACTTCTGCATGGCCGCCGGAATAGCCGCAAAGGGTTTCAGGGTCACCGAAAGAAAGCGCAGGTAGATGAGTAGGAAGAAGACTGCAAGAGCCGCTATTCCGAGAATGACATTCCGGGTAAACACGGTGAGCCCTGCGTAACGCACCGACTGCGGCATAACGAACCCGGTATACCAGTCCCAGTCGGAGAAGTACGAGTACACCACCCAGTATCGGTTCCCTGAGACGGCGAGCACAAAATCACCATCCGTCCGGCCGATAATCGAATCAGCACCTTCATTGAGAAGCACGCGTGTAGAAAATGCATCATCGTTAAAACCAAGAATCACGTCGCGGTCGCCGTTAAAAATGAAGAGCTGCCCGTCGAGGCTGCGCCCGGACACGAAGCGCTCGTCGAGACGCTCGAGGAGCGCTTCGCGCCGCGAGCCCCTTCCGCCCCAGTCGCCGGACGCAGCAACCTGTGAGGTGTTGTCACTCGCGGAGGCGTCGGTACCCGCCGGAACCCGTGGCGTCGGCGAGGTAGTAGCCGACGTATCGGCGTCTGTAGCACCAGCACCATCAGTAATCTGACTCTGCAGGTCTTCGTACTCGAACTCGATATTTCTGATGCGTTCCGTGTAATCGCGAAGATACAGACGCCCGATCTCTGCACGAAATGCCACGGCTGCGTAGCTGACGGTCAGAACACCGACCGCAGCAACCGCAGACATCCCGATAGCCATGAGTTTCCACTTGAGTGATACGCGTTTCATTGACGCAAGTATATGAGTTGTCTGCGCTTACGTACAACGTTCACGCGTGCCTCGGAACAGGACTTTCGGTACACAAACCGACCAGTTCCTGAATCGAAGCCTCGGCCACGCACATGACCGTATCCGCAGCACCGTAGTACATGCGAAGCACTCCGCCGTTCTCGATCGTAACCCCGGTGGGGAATATCACGTTGTTCCGGTATCCGCCTGTTGTTTCGCAACGCGCTTCCGGAACGAGCACGGGACTGGTACTCATGCCCTTCACGATTGCCGGATTATCCAGATCAAGCAGCATGACCCCGGCGGCATACCACTTCGTCCACGAGTCTTCCCATCCGTTCTTTCCTCGTGTCGGATCCACGTGCACCGCGTGAAACAGCGTCAACCATCCGTCTTCGGTGCGAATCGGGGGAGCTGCCGGGCCAATCTTGTTGTTGGCGAAAGGTACGTGCTCGACGCCGAGCACAAGTTCCGAGTCTCCCCAGTACACCAGATCCGGTGACCGGGAAATCCAAACGTCGAACAACTCCCGGCCTCCGCGACTGTAGACAGGAAAGGGGCGTTCCAGGCGAACGTACATGCCATCGATCTTTTCCGGGAAGAGTACCATGTTCCGGTTGTCCGGTACCGACAGCGAAAGAATCTCAAAATCGTGAAAGTCCGTTGTACGTGCGATGCCACCTCTGACCCCGTGGGCGGTATCCAGAGCGAAGCACATGTAGATCTCGTTCTCGATAACCGTGAGTCGGGGGTCATAGGCCCGGCTGATTTCGTGATCTCGAAGCGCCCAGCAGGGTTCAGGTTCCACCGTCCAGGCGATCCCGTCAGGGCTGAACGCGAGTCCGAGGTTTGTCCCCTTGAGCTCCGGCTGTCCCTTTGGCTTGTAGTCGTTTCGAAACACCATGACGTATCGATCTGTCTGCTTCAGAACGCCAGCGTTAAATACAAGCGAGCTCGGATAGGGCACCTGCGAAGCGGTCAGAACCGGGTTGGCCGGATGGCGGGTTATACAAGGCGGAGTGCGATACTCCGGAAACAGGGTACTCATAGGCTCGTAGCATACCATTGGATTGTCACAAACTGCGATACACTACGCACCATTCTTTATGGTGTTCTACCAGTCCGCACAGTAGTATCGAGTCATGAAAACGAAAATTACCTTTATCGGGGCTGGAAGTACGGTTTTTGCAAAGAATATTCTCGGCGACATTCTTCTGACGGATGATCTGCACGAGGTCGACATAGCTCTCTACGACATAGACGCCGGACGGCTCGACGATTCGCTGCGGCTCGTTGAGACCCTGAACTCAAGCATCAATCAGGGCCGTGCGCGGATACAGGGCTATGTCGGCGTAGAGAAACGCCGCGAGGCACTCCGGCACGCGGACTTCGTGATAAATGCGATACAGATCGGCGGTTACGAACCGGCCACCGTCAGAGACTTCGAGATACCGAAGAAGTATGGATTGCGGCAGACAATCGGTGACACCCTCGGTATCGGAGGCATCTTTCGCACCCTCCGCACCGCCCCGATCATGTGGAACATCGCCGAAGACATGGATGCAGTCTGTCCGAATGCGCTGCTTCTGAACTACACCAACCCCATGTGCACGGTTACCGGCGCGGTTGTACGGGAAACCGGGATTCATACCGTCGGTCTGTGCCACTCGGTGCAGGTGTGCGCGAAATCGCTTCTGAACGCGGTCGGAATGACAGCCGAGAATCCGCGCTGGCACATTGCGGGTATCAACCACATGGCCTGGCTGCTCGAGTTCACTGACGGCGAAAAGGACTTATACCCGGAAATCAGGAGCCGGGCAAAAGAACTGCTCGTCGAAGCGCGCGCCGGCAGACCGGGAGACCACAAGGACCTTGTGCGTCTTGCCGTCATGGAAACTTTTGGCTATTACACTACCGAATCCTCCGAGCACAACGCGGAATATACGCCCTGGTGGATCAAGTCGCGGTATCCGGAACTCATTGAGAACTTCAATATTCCACTCGACGAGTATCCACGGCGTTGCGTGGACCAGATTGCGAAGTGGAACGATATGCGCGAATCGCTCCTGGGCAACTCCTCCGTTACGCACGAGCCGACACTCGAATACGCATCGCAGATCATTCAAGCCGTCGTGAAAGACAAGCCGACACGCATACACGGAAACATCCTGAACCAGGGGCATATCACGAATCTCCCGGACCGCTGTGTCGTCGAGGTTCCCTGCCTGGTCGATGCCAACGGTGTACACGGCGTTGTGGTTGGTAATCTGCCCGAGCAGTGCGCCGCGCTGAACCGGACGAACGTAAACGTTCACCTTGTCTCAATCGAAGCGGCAAAACATCAGGACAGGCAGATGACGTATCAGGCAGCAGCGCTCGACCCGCATACTGCAGCCGAACTGTCGCTCGAAGATATTGTGAAGATGTGCGACGAACTGTTCGAAGCTCACCGGGACATGCTGCCCGACGGCTACTATTAAGAGCCGTGAACAGGTCGTTCAGTCCGCCCCGGGATCCTGCCCGGCCCCGACCCTGTCGGGCGGGCGCGTGCGAAACTTCGTCGGTGTCATGCCGACCTGTGCGGTGAACCGGCGCTCAAAGCTCTGATAGCTGCGATACCCGACAGACGCTGCGATGGCGGATACCCGCATGTTTGTGTCCGCGAGCAGTCGCTGTGCATGGGTAATCCGTGTTTCCGTAATGAACTGCGAAACACTGACACCGGTTCGCTCCTGAAACAGCCGCGAAAAATACGACCGGTCGAGTCCGATGTAGCGTGCAACTGCCGCTGCCCCTCCGAGGACATGATACTCGGCCTCAATATACGCCACCGCTTCCTCGACGTAGTCGGTATATCCGGTCGTGGTTTCGGCATTGCGTGACCGGTCACCAACGCACCCGAGTGCGAGCACGCCAAGCGCCATGCTGTACAGCTGTTCGAGCTGACTCGGGCTTTTCAGTGAGGTCACAATACGCCGTACGAGCAGGGCCATGCGTACCGGGAATGCGGGACGAAACACACTTGTCTCACGAGGTACTCCATATAGCTCTCCAAGGAGCTCATCATCTACCCCGGAAAAACCGAGCCAGACGTACTCCCAGGGGTGTTCCATGTCTGCCTGATAGACGTGCTCCTGCCCGGGGCGGAGCAGAAAGCAGTCGTGGCTCGATAGCTCATGGCTACGTCCATTGGTACGCAGTGTGCCTCGTCCTGAGAGCACAAGATGGAGCAGATAGTGGTCACGCCGTATGGCGGCTGACTTTCCGGGCGGACATTTCTCGGCACCTGCGTGAAGCACCTCTGCTATTGCGCGATGTGAGACACTCTGACTGCTGTACCCGTGTTCGGGCGAACCGCCTGATCCCATGTCTCACAGTGTAGCAGATATTCAGGTCACGACGGCAGCGTACGCGAGACCCGCGATCGTAGCCATGACGACAACGAGCAACACATACACGAGCGTTTTGCGGAACCCCAGTTCGCTGTGAATCACCAGAAGGGAGGGTAGCGACATCGACGGGCCGCCGAGAAGAAGCGCGAGTGCCGGCCCGTCGGCCATACCAGCTCCCATGAGTCCCTGTATGATGGGTACCTCGGTGAGGGTCGCGAAATACATGAGGGCGCCGGCAATCGATGCGAAAGCAATATTGCCGACGGAGTTTCTCCCGACCAGCGCCGCTATCCATTCCTCCGGAATCAGGGCCTGCTCTCCCGGTCTGCCAAGAAAAAAACCGGCGATAAAAATCCCGCCGAGAAGCAGAGGCAGAATCTGTACGGCGAAATCGCGTGACGAGCGCACCCAGTCATAAAGCTCGCGGCTCCGGTACCAGCGCAGCATGGCGTAGACAAGAACCAGGGCGAAGGCTCCGGCGATGCCGTAACGCAGCTGATACAGGAGATCCCATGCGACAGACGCACCGCCCGATGAACGCCAGTTCACAAAGAGCAGGATCCCTACCATCGAACCGACAAAGAGTACGCTCTTCCAGGCGGGGCGCCGCTCCGCGTCATCGTTTCCGACACCTGCGAACATGGCAGCGTTCGTCTGCCGTTGCGCGTCCTCCTTGCGGTAGATCAGGTGCATGAGCAGACCAATGACCACAGCGAAGACGATCGCTCCCACAGCGCGGGCTATGCCGAGCCCGAGCCCCAGGACCTGGGCGGTCAGTATGATCGCGAGCACATTGACCGCGGGACCCGAAAACAGGAACGCTATTGCGGGCCCGATCCCCGCGCCTTTGCGGTATATTCCCTTGAACAGGGGCAGCACCGTGCACGAGCAGACCGACAGTACCGCTCCCGAGACGGACGCAACTCCATAGGCCGTTGCCGGTCGTGCATCCGGCCCGAGATAGCGAATGACCGACTGCTTGTCGAGAAACATCGAGATCGCCCCGGCGATGAAGAACGCCGGAACAAGGCTGTAGAGAACATGATTTCGCGCGTAGTAGTGTACAAGCGCGAACGCTTCGTTGACCCCTGCGGTAACGCGCGTGGTCCCGAAGGGAATGAAAAACAGCGCGAGAAATATGAGCCCCATGACAACGAGGGCGCGATTCTCTTTCGTCTGCCGGAATTGCGCAAGCTTCCCCCGGAGGCCGGGGGATGTGGTCGCCGTGCTCATGAAATGAAGCTCTTGATTTCCTCGGGGGACAGGACTTTTCCGCTGCTCTTCAGCACGCCGTCTATGGCCAGACCGGGGGTAACGAGCAGCCCCATGTCCGCCATGACATCGGAATCGGTGATCTTTTCGATTTCATAGTTGGACGCGGCGTCACCTAACGAGGCTATCGCCTCCCGCGCGTGCGTCTCCATCTTTGCGCAATTAGCGCATCCAGGACCGAGTACCTGTATCCTCATATCTGTTCCCTCCATCTATAAATCATGATAACCATATATGCGGTTTAATGCAAGTATTGATTTCCCGTCCGCCGTACGATTTTCATGGTTTTGAGAGACGCACCCAGAGCAGCCCGAGGTACTCGTACCATGCGCGCTCGCTGCGCTGAAGTGCGACGGCACCGGGGAGATACGACCAGGCGGAATACGCCCCTCTAAACGCCCGGTATCCGGCAGGAGCAGGGAGAACGGTGAGTCCTGCTCCCTGGAACTCCCGGACAGCTCGTGGCATGTGAGATGCACTGGTAATCAGCACGATCCGGCCGGTGGAGCTGTCCTGTCCGCGTTCCGAATATAGATATTCGCGTACTGCACGAGCCTCCTCTCGCGTATCCCGGGGCGTTGTCAGCACATCGGTTGCCTCCGACGGCATACCGAGACTGACTGCCGTGCGTCTGGCCACTTCCGCGGTCGGGATTGCCCCCTGTCCCGCGTATCCTGTGAAAACCGTCGTCAGCACCCGGTCGGAAGTTCGCAGCAGACGAACCGCCTCAGTCGTTCGAGCGAGACCGGCATCACCAAGCTGAGCGGAACCCGGAAAGCGCTCCCACTCACTGTGACCCGCTCCGAGGACGACGATCAGGTCGACCTCCGACGGCAGCGATTCCAGGGGATCATAACGCCGCTCGAGGCTGAGGAGAAAAGCATCGGCGACCGGTGCTGTCGACAGCAGCCAGAAGATCACGAGCGCGCTGCCTGCGGCGGCTGCGGCCGCTCGCTTCAGCCCGGCAGAGGAGCGAAGACCCGGTCGGTCGCGGCGGCGTCCGACACACCACAGGATAACGGCCAGGCCGGCAAGCAGGAACACGAGCGGCACGGGAAAGAGCATTCGCGAGATGAGTTTTCGTAATACAAAGGCCACAACGGAACTCTACGTTCAGCGAAGCACAAGGACAAGGGTCAGGAGGAGCACCGAAACCAGAACTCCGGATCCAGCACCTTCGATGCGGCCTATCCGTCGCTGTTGCTGTGCCCTGGCTGCCTCGGCGTCGCGTTCCGCTTCAATCAATGACACCTGTGTTTCGAAGGTACCACTCAAGGTATTGAAGCTCTGCTCGAGCGTTTCGTGTCTCAACCGCCATATCAGCAGCGATGCTTCCTGCTCGTTCGACAGCTGCTCGTGCTCGCTCAGTAAGGACTCCAGTTCGTTCACCTTCTGCTCGAGCGTCAACAAGTGCTGATTCAAACGCTCTATAGAGGCCGCTACGCTGTTCGGCCCGGACGCGATCACGCTCTGCGTACTCGCGAGAAGCAGGATCAACAACAAAAAAATAGATCGCAGCGGCGCCCGTAAGCAGGCCCGCAGCAAACGCGGCAGCCACGACGTATACTGTTTTTCGCACATGAGCCTCCCCCGGCCTGTACGGCACAAATCGTTTTATTATTACATACAATTTATTTCTTTCAAGTCCATTGTTGGTACGGATTGAGAAAGGCCCTACCCGGATACACGGCTCTATTGCTACATTAACCGTGGCATGCATCGACAGAGAACGCACTACGAAGCGCTTGGCGTCTCGAAAAACGCCGGGCGCGACGAGATTCGGAAAGCCTTCCGGAGTAAGGCAAAGAAACATCACCCGGATGCGGGCGGGTCCGCGGACGCGAAACGCTTTCATGAAGCGCAGGCAGCCTACGAAATACTCCTTGATCCGGCGAAACGCCGTGAGTACGATCAACTGCTCGCCAGTGGCGCAGCGGGTGGAGGTCTGCATGGCCGTGCGACGAGCGCCGGCGGAACCTTCACCGATGCCGACCGGGTTCTCTGGGAGCTGTGGGAAGCATTCTTCGGTCCGGAGTCCGACGTTTCGCCGGGAGAGTACCGGCACCGGACGACCGAGAAGAGGGATGCGTTACACTATACGGTTACGGTAACACCGGACGAGGCAGGCACGGGCACCCGTGTACAGCTGCCTCACGATTCACGCCGCAAAATATTCGCAGACGTACCCGCAGGCAGCGCCGACGGATCAAGAGTGACTCACGAGATCACCGATCTGTTCGGCACCCGGGAGATCATCGTGACGATACGCGTGCGGGAAGAGGTAAAACGCGCTCAGGCGCGAGCCGGTGCTCAGTCGGAGCGTTGACTCAGACCCGACGCGTCCACATACCGGTCCACTCCCGTACGCGCTCGCTGCCGCGAGCGCGGATGTCGGCCGCCATGTCGTCACCGAAGAAAAAACCACAGAGCTCAGCCGCCTGTTCGACGCTGTCGAAAACGTAGTCAGTAGGAATTTCGCGACGCGTGAAACCGTAGGCTGCTTCGAGCTGTGTATAGAAACGTGCCAGTCCGGGAACCGGGGCTTCAGGTGTCTCAACGTTCGTTCCGAGTGTTTCCAGGAATATGAGCGTCCCGCCGTTACGAATCATAGCCGCGGCCGAGTGAACGAGCTGGTCGCATCGCTCCTCAATACCTCCCCCCGGGGCAGCCTCCGCATCGAGAATGGTATGTCCGAAACTCCAGCCTTCAATAAAGATGTCAGCCCCGAGATTACCCACATCCGGATGCATTACCTGTTTTTTCATGCGGTCCAGGTCAGCATTCTCGCATATGCGAAACGTCAGTCTGTGAAGGAAGGGGGACAGGTTGTTTCTCGCCTGGTCGATCATGTCCTCGCTGCGGTCAAGGAGAAGTGCGGAGGTGATGTATTTCACGTACCAGCCGGTTACGCGGCCGGTACCGACACCTGCCTCTACGACCCGGGTATTGCGCCAGTTGACAATCTCATATACGGCTTTGCGCAACTCACCGTCGGCATCTTCATGCTGTACCAGCTCATGATACCGTGCAGCGTGATGATCATAGATTTCGTACATGTCAGGCATCGAAAGACTCCACTTCGGCTCGGTAAGGAATCGATGAACTGGCACCGGCCCTGGTCACGGCGATCGCAGCAGCTTTCTGGGCGAACGCGGCAGCATCTTCAAACAGGGCCCCCTCGGTCAGCGCAACCGCGAGGGCACCACTGAAGACATCTCCCGCCGCGGTGGTATCGACCACGTCGACGGAGATTGCGTCGCGGTGTTCAATATCAAGGCCGCCATGGCGGTAGGTAATGCCCTGTGCCCCCTCGGTCATGCATACCGTTTCGACACCGAATCCATGCAGACGATCGATGAGAGACTCAACTGAACTGTCCACCCCGGTATCGCCGGCGAGAAGCGCGGCTTCGCCGCGGTTCGGGGTCAGGACGGTGACCCGCTGAAGCAGGTCATGGTCAAGCGGCACCGCCGGAGCCGGGTTCAGCAGAACAGGTGTATTGACGTCGAACGCTACATGCACTGCTTCGGTTACGACCGAAAGAGGGACTTCCAGCTGAACCAGAAGCATATCCGCCTCCCTGATCCGTGTTGCAAAGGCGCGCACGTCGCTCGGTGTCAGACTGTAGTTAGCGCCAGGATCCAGGATGATAGCATTCTCTCCGGCACAAACGGTAATTACCGCGACTCCGCTCGGGGTTTCCGTCACCATCTGCACGTCGTCACAGTTCACGCCGCTGGCCTTGAGGTTGTCAAGAAGCTGGGTGCCAAAGGCATCGTCCCCGACACGAGCCAGCATGCGGACCGTCCCACCAAGACGGGCGGCGGCGATCGCCTGGTTTGCTCCTTTGCCGCCGGGGACCGTCATAAAGCCCTCGCCGGAAACGGTCTCACCGGGAGCCGGCCAGCGAGGCGTTTGAATCACAAGATCCATGTTGATGCTGCCGATTACACAGATATTCCCCATATGCGTCCACTATACGGTGGCCTGTTGCTCCATGCAAGGCCACCACCGTCACACCATGCCGGACAGATATTAGTTCGAGAATCCACCCTCACCCTACTACCGTGGTCGGAAAAACTGCGCTATGATGTCACGACGCAGGAGACACAATACGCATGCCAACACCGTTCATAATTGATACCGACTGTGGCATAGACGATGCAGTCGCCATACTCATGGCCTTATATCATCCCGCTGCCGAAGTGGTAGGTATCACAACGCTGAGCGGGAACGTGAAGCGGGAACATGTGACGCGGAACGTCTGTGATCTGCTGAGTTATGTCGATCACTCCGATATCCCCGTGTTTGAAGGTGCGGACCGCCCCCTCGTGCAGGACCCCGTGCTCGCAACGAGTATTCACGGTCCGACAGGTCTCGGCACCGTCGATCTCCCCGAATCCGGAAAAGCCCCCGTATCGGCAAACGCAGCAGCGGGAATCGCCGAAATGCTTCAGAAACACACCGGAGCAACGGTGGTAGCACTCGGACCACTCACCAACATCGCAATTACACTGAACTTGTACCCGGAAGTCGCCGAACGGATCGGATCGCTCGTCATAATGGGTGGCGCCCTCCATACGGGTAACGTGACCAGATTCGCCGAATTCAACTTCTTCGCCGATCCCGAGGCAGCCGATGTCGTTTTCAGATCGGGCGTCCCACTGACTGTCGTTCCGTGGGAGGCGTGCATGGCTTCACGCATGAATCGTGAACGGCTCGCGGAGGCTGTCGGAAATCAGGCCCGGAAAGGGAAACTCGTACAGGATCTGCAGGAATGGATCTTCCGCTTCATGGAGAAGCGCTACGGCGAGGCGTTTACCGCCCTGGCGGACCCGGTAGCTATGGCGGTGGCGCTCGATCCGAATGTTGTCTGGGCACGCCACGACGGCTACCTGAAACTGGAACTGGGGCACAACGCGCTGCGCGGAGCAAGCGTTCCGTGGAACGGCAGTGGCATGAACATTATTGATGAATTGGACATGGAGGCTTTTGTCGCCATGTTACAAGAAGTGTTTACGACGTAAACACACACCACACACAGAAAGGAGAGTACGTTATGAAGCGTATACTCGTATTGGTGATTGCCGGACTTGTTCTCATCGGTGGCCTGTCTTTTGCCGGTGGACGACAGGAAGCGGCAAGTGACAGCACGCGCGTCCTGCTGTATCTCAACGGAACGCGGGGCGACCAGTCGTTCTTCGACTCAGCGTCACGCGGAATCACGATTGCAGCCGAACAGTTTGATATCGAGACCCGCATCGTCGAAGGCGGCTATGATTCCTCCGCGTGGCAGCCGGACCTTGCTCAGCTGGCGGGCGGTGGCTGGGATATCCTGATCGCAGGTACCTGGCAGCTTGCAGAGTATGTACAGGACCTTGCGGTTCAGTACCCTGATACCACGTTCATCGTTTACGATACTGCAGTCGACTATTCGGCGGGAGATTTTTCGAACGTATATTCGATCCTCTACAGCCAGAACGAAGGCAGTTTCCTTGCCGGAGCTCTTGCAGGAATGCTGACAGCTTCAGATCTTGACCTGTCGCGATCCGGTAATACCATCGGCTTCATTGGTGGTATGGATATCCCGGTCATTAACGACTTCCGTGTCGGTTTCGAACAGGGAGCCCGTCAGGTAAATCCGAACGTGCGGGTGCTTGCAGCGTATGTCGGAAACTTCAATGATCCCGCACGCGGCAAGGAACTGGCACTCGCTCAGATCGAGCAGGGAGCAGACGTCATTTTCGCAGCAGCGGGCGAAAGCGGCCTTGGTGCACTCGAAGCAGCCGGCGAACAGGGTGTCTATTCGATCGGTGTAGACTCGGATCAGTACCTGCTGCTGAGGGATAACCAGCCCAACATAGCAGCATCGGTTGTAACCTCGATGCTCAAGAACGTCGACAATTCGATGATCCGAGCGATTGAACGCTATCTCGATGGAACCCTTGCAATCGGCCAGGCCGAGGTTCTGGGCATACGGGAAGAAGGCGTCGGCATAGCCCGAAACGAGAACTTCGAGCGTATCGTGCCTCAAGCCATGGTGGACGAGCTGGATCGCCTCATCGACATGATCGATTCAGGTGAAATCGTCGTCGAGACCGCAATCGGCGAGTAATCAGACCCATACAACGCCCTGCGAGCTCCGGCTTGCGGGGCGTTCGTTTTTTCTCCACGGAACAACGAAATATGGAAACCATTTTATCGATACAGAACCTCTGGAAAATCTATCCGAATGGGACTGTGGCTAATCAGGATGTCAGTGTCGACATCAAAGAAGGCACCATACACGCGATCGTCGGCGAGAACGGAGCCGGTAAGACGACCCTCATGAAGGTCGTCTTCGGTATTACGCAGGCGAAAAGTGGAAACATCTCGCTCAGGGGTAAGCTCTTCGCTCCATCACAGCCAAGCGAAGCCATCGATGCGGGCATAGGTATGGTCCACCAGCACCTGATGCTTGCCCCGGAGCTGACCGTTGCCGAGAACATCGTCCTTGGTGTGGAACCGAAACGCGGTGGCGTATTCTTTGATTTCGACAGAGCCGTACAAACGGCACAAGAGATATCCGAAAAATACCAGCTCGCTGTCCCAGTGGACAAACCGATCAGCGAACTTCCTATCGGTACACGGCAGCGCGTTGAAATTCTGAAGGCCCTGTACCGTAATGCGGAACTTCTTATTCTCGATGAGCCAACCGCGGTTCTGACACCGCAAGAGACTGAGATCCTGTTTCAGACGCTTGATCAGCTCAAGGAGCAGGGAAAAACCATCGTTTTTATTTCTCACAAACTGAAAGAGGTGAAACGTATTGCGGACACGGTGACCATTATGCGGGCGGCAAAGGTCATCGACACGAAGCCCGCGGCGGAACTCTCGATAGAGGGTATAGCCGAACTGATGGTCGGTCACAAGATTGACCTGAGCAGGGTAGCTACTCCGGAGCATATCGGTCCGGCGAAACTCTCGGTCCGCAACTTGAACATGACCCGGGACGACGGTGTCCAGGCGGTCAGAAATGTATCGTTCGAGGTTGCCGGAGGGGAGATTCTCGGGGTTGCAGGGGTCGAAGGAAACGGACAGACCGAACTCGTTCGTGCCCTGGTCGGGCTGCTGCCCGTAGACTCAGGAGAAATCCTTGTCGGCTCAACAGACATCGCGCAGCTGAGTCCGAAAGATATACGACAGCTCGGCGTATCACACATCCCCGAAGACCGTATGGAAGACGGTGTTGCTCCACTCATGAGCATACAGGAGAACATCATAGTAGACCGCTATGAGAAAGCTGAGTTTTCCACATGGTTCAGGATCTTCTGGAAAAACGTACTTGCTCATACCGTCGGTCTCATCCGGGATTATCGCATTCACGCGGGCTCGCCGAAACATGAAATATCCTCTCTGTCAGGTGGCAACATACAGAAATGTGTCGTGGCACGGGAACTGTCCGCGGACCCGGACGTCGTCGTCGCGTCCCAGCCCACCCGTGGTGTCGATATCGGCAGCTGGGAACACCTTCACACTCTCATCGTTGAAGCCCGCAATCGCGGTCGGGCAGTATTTCTCGTATCCGCGGACCTCGATGAGATCCTCAAGCTCTCAACCCGGATTATAGTCATGTTCGAAGGCGAGATCGTAGCCCGCTTCGAAGACGCCTCGACAGTCACCGCGCAGGACCTCGGACCATATATGCTCGGAATCAAGCGACAGGAGGAAAGCAGTGCAAAGGTTTCTGCTTAAGAACTTCGATGCGGTCCGCACTGCGATCGCAATCCTCATCGGCATGCTCATCTGTGTTCTTCTGATTATTCTCGTCAGCAGTTCGCCGGGAGACTCAATATCGATTTTTCTGTTCGGTCCGTTCAGCTCGCAGCGGACGATAGCCAGTATCTTCGAGATCGCGACACCTATCATCTTTACCGGGGTAGCCCTGTCCATCGCGTTTCAGGCGGAGCAGTTCTACATCGGGGCTGAAGGTGCATTTTATATTACGGCGGCAGTCGGAACGGCTTTCGCGGTTTCCACCTCCATGCCCTGGTTTTTCCATATTCCTCTGATTCTTCTGGTCTCCGGAACGTTCGGAGGCCTGTGGGGTCTGATTCCGGGATATCTGAAGGCGAGATTCAATACCAGTGAGGTCGTCACGGCCCTCATGCTGAACTTCGTCGCTCTCTACGCCGGTCTGTATCTGATCAATAACTTCTTCCGTGACCGCGCTGCCGGGTTTATGGTCTCCTTTCGGCTTCCCGAGAGCGCCGAACTTCCCCGTTTCATCGACCGGACCCGCATCCACTGGGGAGTCGTACTTGCCATAGTCGTCGCTGTCTGGGCCTATTATTTTCTCTACCATACCCGCACGGGATACGAGATCCGTACCGTTGGTCACAACCCGAAGTTCGCCCGTTTTGGCGGAATTAACGTGTTCAAGGTCATCATCATTGTACACATTCTGACCGGTGCCATCGCCGGCATGGGAGGCATGGTCGAGATCATGGGTATACATCGTCGGTTCAACTGGCAGGATCTTCCAGGACAGGGGTGGGACGGTGTCATCGTTGCCATTATCGGTCGCATGCACCCCCTCTACGTCGTAGCAGCTGCAATTTTTCTCGGATACCTCCGTGTCGGGGGGCAACAGCTCAGACTCATGTCAGATGTACCGTTTGAACTCGTCCTGGTCATTCAGTCGGCAATTATTCTGCTGATAACAGCCCGTGCCTTTCTATCGCAGTGGGAAGCACGAATGGTAATCCGTCAGGCAACTGAGGAGGCGGAGTCATGAGCACTCTTCTGGAGAGCATTTTTTCTGTCGAGTTCTTTTTTGCCGTTCTTCGCGTCTCTACGCCGCTGATTTTTCCCGCGTTGGGTGTCGCCATTACTGCGATGAGCGGTAATATCAACATCGGGCTCGAAGGTATTATGCTTATTGCCGCCTTCACCGGGGTCATCGTGAGCATCTACACCGAGAGCCTCATGCTTGCGCTGCTTGCCGGTGTCGCATCGGGCGTATTCTTTGGCGCGGCACTCGGATATTTTCATCTGAAACTCAAGGCGGACATAATACTCGCCGCTGTGGCACTGAATTTCCTTGCGAGCGGGCTGACAATCTTTCTGCTCATCGTGATAACCGGCGGCCGCAATACCAGTGCTTTGCGCAGCCTGACCTTTCCGAGTTTCAACATCCCCGTTCTGCAAAGCATTCCCGTCCTCGGCCCCATCCTGAGCGGCCACAACATCATGACCTACGTAGCCTTTCTCTCGGTGTTCGTGTATTACGTGGTGCTGTTCAAGACACCGCTCGGTCTGCGTATTCGCGCTGTAGGACAGAACCCTGATGCCGCACGATCGGTCGGCATAAACGTTGATCGGGTCAAACTCTATGCGCTCATGATCTCCGGGGTATTCGGGGCACTCGGTGGCTTGTACCTGTCGATGGGCTACGTGTCCTGGTTTTCCCGGGACATGGTTGCGGGACGCGGATTTATCGCCGTTGCGGCAGCAACGATGGGCGGAAACCTCTCCTTCGGAACCCTGCTCGGATCCATGCTCTTCGGACTCGTCAATACGGCAACCATCTATATTTCATCACTCGACATCCCCTCGGATCTGGTGCAGAGCATACCCTACCTTGCGACGGTCATAGTCCTTGCGATCTATTCGGCTCGGAACTTCGCGCCGCGGAAACGCAGGGCCGTCAGCACACACCACGGCGAAAACGAACATCACGAGAAGAAACCATGACCATATCAACAGCACACACCGGCAAACCCCTCCCGATACTTATCGACTGCGACCCCGGCCACGACGACATGGTCGCTATAATGACAGCCTACGTTGCAACCGACATCGATCTTCGCGGCATCACGACCGTCGCTGGCAATCAGACCGGAGAAAAGACCTTTCTCAACGCACGCCGCATTCTCTCCCTTCTAAAGGCGGATGACGTACCCCTTGCGCGGGGCTGCGACGTTCCGCTTGTCCGCCCCCTCCACATAGCGGAGAACATTCACGGAGATTCGGGTCTCGACGGGGCAGACCTGCCGGAACCTCGGGAAGCGTATTCATCGCTGCACGCAGTAGACTTCATCGCGGACCAGCTGTCGCGGTCAGATACTCCGCTGACCCTTGTGCCAACCGGTCCGCTTACCAACATAGCGCTGTTTATCCGCCGCTATCCCGAGTTGCTCTCGCGGATCGAGCGCATCGTTCTCATGGGCGGCGGCGTCAGCGAATCGAATGTAACCCCGGCTGCGGAGTTCAATATCTTCGTTGACCCTGAAGCAGCCGATATCGTATTTCGCTCGGGTCTTCCTCTTACGATGGTCGGACTCGACGTGACGAATCGCGCGATGCTGAATCTGGACGATATAGCCTCGCTTCAGGCATCGGACGGACCTGTTTCACACATTGTCGGTGACCTTCTGGCATTTTTCGCGGGTACCTATAAAAAAGTCTTCGGTATGGCGGGAGCTGCCCTTCACGATGCACTGGCGGTAGCGGTAGCCGCTGCCCCGGATATCGTTACCGCGCGCGATCTGCATGTAGCGGTAGAAACGAAAGGGGACCATACTGTAGGAAGAACAGTTGCCGACCTGTATGGCGTCACGGGAAATGCACCAAATGCGAGTGTTGCGATGGATATTGACACCAATCGCTTTCGTTCGCTCATGTTCTCGGTCTTTTCTGAGCTTGACACCCGCTGCAGGTGACATCAAGAAACTGACACCGGAAGGAGGTGCATTATGCTGATCCGTAATGCGAGCATTGTCGACCTGTCACAGGGAACGGTAACGGACGACGGTTTCTGTTATGTCGATGGTTCCACGATTGCCTCAGTCGGTTCGGGATCCATTGGAAAATCACACGGACACGGGCGGCACGGCGGCGCGTTTCGGGATAACGAAGAGATTATCGACGCTGATGGCGCGTACCTGATTCCCGGACTCGTCAATCTTCACGCGCATACCGCAATGGCTCCGCTTCGGGGTACCGCCGAGGATGTAACTCCGGAGGACTGGTTTAACAGGCACGTGTGGATATTCGAGAAAAATCTCACCCCTCAGGATGTCTATTGGGGTACCCTGCTTGGAGCTCTCGAGATGCTTACGAGCGGTGTAACCTGCGTCGCGGACCATTATTTTCACATGGACCACGCATTCCGGGCGTTTCAGCGCAGTGGCATGAGGGCCAATATTGCTCAGGCTGTGTTCGGCGTGGGAGATGATACAGAACAGAAACTGCAGGATGCAATTGCATTTACCGAGGAGTATCACCACGCCGATCCACGTATTACCGTTTCTTTCGGACCACATTCGCCGTACCTTTGTCCTCCGGAGTTTCTCCGGAAGATCGTTAAGGAAGCGGAACGGATCGGGGTGCGTATGCATACGCACGTCAGCGAAACAGCAAAGCAGGTAGCGCAATCCATCGCTCACAACGGAAAAACTCCCGTAGCAGTTCTGAAAGACACCGGCGTACTGCGCGGAGGAAGCCTTCTTGCTCATGCATACCATGCTACGGACGAAGACATGACTCTGATCCGGGAAAGCGGTGCGGTCGTAGCTCACTGTCCGACCACCTATATGCGCTTCGGCGACATGACCGATTTTCTTCCCCGTGCGCAGAAGACCGGTCTCGTACTCGGACTCGGAAGCGACGGTGCTGCATCTAACAGTACCATGAGCCTGTTCCGGACCGCGCGGGATGCGGCTCTGCTGGCGAAGCTTGCGACCGGCAACCCGGAAGAAGGATCGCTCGGTTCGGTTCTTCCGCTTCTCACATCCGGTGGGCGTGCGCTCGGTCTGCCGAACTACGGCGAGGTGCGCCCCGGCGCTCCTGCTGATCTCGTTCTGATCCGCAAGAACACACCGGCAATGAACCCGGGTTACTCCGTGGCAGCGGACCTTCTCTACGCGATACAGGAGCACAATGTCGATACGGTCATAGTCGACGGTAAGATCGTCGTGAAGCACGGCCGGCATGTATCGATCGATCACAAGACGGTATACGACAAGAACAGGGAACTAGTCGAACGCATAGCACAGCATACGTCGGACAGCCCGATGCAGGTATTCAACGGATAGGACACAGGAGATTACAACAGCATGAGAGCCTGGGAACGCGAACGAGCCACCATGACAGCAGCCCGACCGAAACTGCGGGAAGAAGACGACCAGACCTGGAACGCCATACAGGGCCTCGAGGACTCTGAGGACGCACAGGCGAAAATGCTCTGGTACAGCGAAGTGCCGGGATCCGGTGCGCCGGAACGCCTCATGGTCGCAGGCGTACAGGCCCTGGAGAACCGCGGAATGACGGTTGACGGCTGGGAAGGTCTTGTAGATCAGGGCATTGCCGCGCTGGACGCCGGCGATATGCCCGCACTGCATGAGGTAACGACGATCATGTGGCAGGCATTTGCAAACCCGCGAAAAGAAGAATCATCACCCTACTGGAAGTACGAACAGATCAATAACTGGGAACAGTGCAAGCGTTCGCTCAAGCCTCCTGCTGCTTCGGATTACCCGGAGTCCGATACCGAGTTCCTGAAGCGCCTGCACGCCGGTTGGCTGGGTCAGATCGTCGGTGGCGCGCTCGGAACGGCAATCGAGGGATACACGGCTGCTGCACTGAAAGAGACGCTCGGCGACATTCGCGGGTACCTTGTACAGCCGAACACCTATAATGACGACATAACCTACGAACTCGCATTCCTCAAGGCCTACGAACAGTCGGGTTCCCGGGTAACCGGTACAGAGATCGGAAACCAGTGGGTTGCACTCGTGCCCTTCGGCTGGTCAGCAGAGTACGTCGCGCTCCGGAACCTGAAAGCCGGCATGGTCGCTCCCCGCTCGGGGAGCTGGAACAACCCCTACAGCGAGTGGATCGGTGCCCAGATGCGCGGGGCGATCTGCGGCATGATCACTCCCGGCGATCCCCGGGAGGCCGCTCGCCTGGCGTGGATTGACGGAGAGGTTTCCCACACCGGTAACGGTATACTCGGAGAAGTCTTTAACGCCATGCTCGTCTCACTGTCGTTTGTCGAGCACGACATCCGGGCTGCACTACAGCAGTGTGTCGATGCCCTTCCCTCTGAAAGTGAGTACGCCTCGGTCGTTCGATTTGCACTCGACGAGTGTTCGGAACGAACGAGCTGGCAGGATGCCTGGACAGCCTGTGAAGAACGCTACAAGACCTATAACTGGGTTCATGCCTATCCTAACGCCTGCGCTGAGGTCGTCGCACTGTGGTTCGGGAAAGGTGACTTCGACGAGACCATGCACATCATCGCCATGGCTGGTCAGGACGTCGACTGCAATGCTGCACAGATCGCAACAGCCCTGTGCGTCGCTCAGGGACCATCGTGCCTTTCCTCTGCCTGGACAGAGCCGATTGGTGACAATCTGGACACGTATGTCCGAGGCATGAAGAAACTCAGCATCCGCGAGCTTGCAGAATGGACCGCCCGGGTTACCCGGCGGTAGCGGCGTCAGCAAACACGACGAAATCGGTCGTCATTTTCGACAGATCTGCGTACGCTCCACGCAGCTCGGGTGGCAGCAGGAGCGCCAGTTGGTACATCATTTCGTCGACCATCTGCTCGCGCTCACTGCGGGTCACCGAAGACCCGTCAGGTTTTTTCAGATAAAACGGGCGCCCTACCCGTACGGTTGCAGGCGTTCGTCTCATTCGCTTGAGGGTGGGCCCCAGATCCGGCAGGCCCCAGTGAGCAACCGGTATGATCGGACACGCCGCGCGCGTTGCCAGCAGTGTCGCACCGGGGAGTCCCTTCTGCAGCGTTCCGTCCCGGCTGCGTGTGCCCTCGGCAGCTATGCCGACGATGTACCCCTCGGAGAGACGCTCGAAGCACGCGCGCATCGCCTCCCCGTCAACGCTCCCGCGATGCAGGGGAATAATGTTCCATGTTTCCATGAAAAAGCGCGTAAACGGGTTTTTCCAGAGCTCGATCTTGCCGAGGGCGGTCAGCTTCCGCGGCGCCAGGAAGACGTACAGCAAGGGCCCTTCGAGATTGGTAACGTGGTTCGAGAGAAGCAATCCGGGACCAGACTGCGGAACCCGGTGCAGTTGATGAGCATCGAGTCGGTACACCAGCCGGAAAAGGGCTTTTACCACCGTGTTTACGATACGCGCGTGAATCGTCACGCGGACATCATAGCATGTGTGTTAAACTTCCCGTACCATGAAATACCGACGATTAGGCGCCTGCGGGCTCAAGGTCTCCGAGCTTTGTCTGGGAACCATGACATTCGGCCATACGACCGACGAGACAGAGAGCGAAGCCATCGTGAACGGTGCAATTGACGCAGGAGTCACGTTTTTTGACACTGCGAACACCTATGCTGACGGAGCTTCGGAATGCATTCTCGGAAAAGCTCTTGCCGGCAGGCGGAAGGACGTTGTGCTGGCGACGAAGTTTTTCAATCCATTCGGCCCAGGGCCAAACGACTCAGGCGTGTCCCGGCACGCCATATATCGTGCGGTGACCGACAGCCTCAAACGCCTCGGCACAGATTACATCGACCTCTATTATGTGCACCACGTCGACACCCAGGTCAAACCCGAAGAGACCCTGCGCGCGCTGGACGATCTGGTTCGCGGTGGTTTGGTGCGATACGTCGCCTGCAGCAACTATCCTGCATGGCGACTGTGCGATTCGCTGTGGACCAGTGCGTCTGGAAATCTCGAACGGTATGTCGCCTACCAGGGGCAATACAATCTCGTCGTCCGTGATCTTGAGGAAGAGGTGGTCCCGCTCTGCCTCGAGAAGGGAGTTGGACTCGTAGCATGGGGACCACTGGCCGGTGGATTTCTGACCGGAAAATACCAGCCCGGTGACCGGACCAGACCGGGAACGCGATCAGAGGCCGGATGGGTCTGGCAGAGTAACAGCTTCGCCGCGAATGCGGACGATATTCTTCGAACGCTTCTCGAGGTTGCGGCTGAAGAGAGCCGCAGCGCAACGCAGGTGGCCCTCCGGTTCATTCTCGGGCGACCGGGCGTAGCATCGGTCGTAGCGGGAGCACGTACGCATGAACAGTTCTCCGACAGCCTCCATGCATCGGGCTGGGAGCTGAGTCGCGATAGCTATACACGACTCGAAGAAGTGTCCCGCCCCACGCTGAGATATCCCGCTTCATTCGAAGCGAACACGCACGAGCGACGCGACAATGCGGTCAGAACATAGGCCTATACGTCCCGGAGAGGCAGGGGACCAGGGAAGACCCGGGAGACCGCCGGTACCAGCCGTACGGACTCCGGTTCAGGCGGCAACCCTGTTTCCGGGTTAATGATCTGAACGGGTTCACCCTCCGCGACGTGGTACGTGCCGCGAAAGTCCTGGCCGTCTGAAACTCTCACGCGCTCATGGTCTCCAAGCGAAACCGTGATCGGGCCACGTACGTATTGAATCGGAAGTAACTCATCGTCGAAGTTCGATTGCCCGAAACCGAGCAGAAGCCGTCCAGCTTCGGTAAACGGTACGGCGTCCAAGATGTCCGGATCAGTATCCTCTACCATGATCTCCGTTACCGTCCCGCCCGGAAAAACCTCCGGGTACACCGCTGCCGGTACGCCTGTTCTCCTGGAGACTTCCACGTCCCCGACGTCGTCCGGTCTGTCATTCCAGTCGAACCCAGCGTCCGGAATGAGCCGCGGCAGCTCCGCAAGTGCAGACAACAGGGGGAGATCCAGGTCTTCTACGTCCGGACGCGTGTCACGGTAATGCTGAATCCCGCGCTGGTAGTCGGCCCAGACCTCAGACGCGTGAACACCGAGCACTTCGAAATCACCTGTACCCTCAGCCCGTGTATACACGGGCTCGTCATCGGATTCATCGTAGATCATTGGTAAGGCACGATCCTCACCCAGCCAGATCGAAGTCACCAGCTGGTCACTGAAGCCGGTAAACCATGCATCAGTGTGAAGGTCGGTGGTACCGGTCTTCCCGGCAACCGGGAGGTCGGACAACGCGGCACGGGCACCGGTCCCGTGCTCGACCGCGGTACGAAGCATATCACGCATGATGTACGCGGCGGCATCCGAGAGAACTCTCCGTTCTGATCGGTCAGATTTATACACGCGCTCCCCGTCCGCATCGAGAATGTGGTCAATACTGACGGGATCCACCCGTATTCCCGAGTTTGCGAACACACTGAACGCCGAAGCCATTTCAAGAACGGTGACACCGTGCTCAAGACCGCCAAGCGCGAATGCGTCGTGATCAGGATCACCGTCTTCATCCCCGAGACGCGAAAAACCAAACTTCTCTACACCTGTGCGCACCTCCGGAATGCCGAGTTCCCGGGCAACACGGACGGCAGGAACGTTCACCGATAGTGCCATCGCCTCACGAAGCGATACCAGTCCGTGATACCTGCTGTCGAAATTGCGTGGCCAGACGATATATGTGTCTTCTTCCTCATCGTGCTCGTATAAGGGCATGTCGTTAATGATGGTCCCCGGAAACACACGCCCGGCATCGACAGCCGTTGCATAGACGAATGGTTTTATGGCCGAGCCTGGTTGCCGCGCGGTGTCCTGCGCCCGGTTGAACGAGTCACCATGTCTGCCTCCGAGAAGAACACGCAGCTCGCCCGTTTCCGCGTCAACACTGGCCATGGCGGCCTGAGGCTGTTGCGTCTGAATCGGTTCATCTTCGTCTTCAACCGTCGGAAGGATGCCAGTGCGGAATGCATCGTGTACGGCCTCAGCGGCGATCTCCTGCTTCTCAAGATCGAAGGTAGTGTGTATCTCGAGATCCGCCCCGTACAGGACATCACGATCGACATCTTCCAGAAGAAGTTGACGCACGTGCTGGATAATATAGTCACCTGGCTCCCTGTCGTACGGATCCGCAAAGTCAACCTCGTCGGGTACAGCCTCCGCTGCCTGCTCCTCTGTCAGAAAACCAGCGTGTATCATGTTTGAGAGGACCCGTTGGCGATTCGATCGTGCGGCCGCAGGGTTTCGGAAGGGATTGATCTGACTCGGCGCACGCAGCAGACCTACCAGGAGGGCGGACTCGTGGAGTTCCAGATCGCTGACAGACTTCTCGAAATATCGCTGCGATGCCGCTTCGATGCCGTAGGCACCCGCGCCGAAGTAAACCTCGTTCAGATACATCTCGATAATCTGATTTTTGCTGTACCGGCGTTCCATCTGTACGGCCAGAACGATCTCCGAGATCTTCCTGCGCAGGGTTCGTTCCCGCGAAAGATACAACGTCCGTGCGAGCTGCTGAGTTATGGTGCTCGCACCTTCGACAATACCGAGCGCCCGTACATTCCTGCTACCCGCGCGTAGAATTCCCCTCAGATCGACGCCGCGATGGCGGAAGAACGACCTGTCCTCTGTCGCGATTAGCGCGTGTATAAGATGCTCCGGAACCGAATCGAGGCTGACGTGCACTCGGGTTTCTTCCGCAAGCCGTCCGATCTCCAGTCCGTGCCGATCGTACACGACCGGGCCGGCTGAGGCTGGCTGGTATTCGGTAAGAGGTGGCGTGTCCTGGATGACCGAGTAGAGAAAGACGGCTCCTGCGATAAGTATCACAGCAACGATAGCCATCCCTGTCACGTAGAACGAGCTGCGGTGATAGAACGATTTCATTGAAGTTTGATTGGGCATGACTGGATTTCCTGATATTACCCCGGACGATAACAGCAACCCAACCACGAGTTAAAGATACCGATTCGGTACACAACTGTCCACTCATACCCTGTCAAGCAAAGAACAGGGTCTCGGTTGCCACGAAAATTCCCGCACCCACCGCAACTACGGCAAAAATCCTGCGAAGGACTACTGGTGACAGATACTGCTTGAGCCACGCTCCGCCGACCATACCGGTCCAGCTTCCCACGGCAAATACGGCGGTGAGTGCGACCGGAGAACCGTAGGCGGCGGCGAAGTTCGCGATAAAACCGCTTACCGCGGTGAGCGCGATTGCAACGAGCGATGTCGCGAGAGCGCGATCGATGCTGACACCTGCGACGAAAATCAGAGCGGGAGCGAGCAGAAAACCGCCTCCGACGCCAAAGAATCCGGAGAGCACACCGGTCATGAGCCCGGCAGCACCGAGCTTCAGCGCGCAGGCAAGGCCCCCGGCGGGCCTGCCCTGCTCGTCAAGCGGACAGGTGAACCTCCCGGTCGGGACTTCGGGAGCCGGCCTCTCGCGCCTCGCCATTCGAGCCCCCACGAAAATCATGAGTAGCGCAAAGAGAACAAGGGAAAAATCCTCGGGAATGCGCGTGCCAAGCTGTGCACCGAAAGGTGCTGCGATGATTCCTCCAAGCCCCAGAATGGCTCCAGCTTTCCAGAGGACGTTGCCGCTTCTGGCCTGAATCACCGCTCCGAAAAGCGAAGTCAATCCGACAACCGCAAGCGAAATGGCTACGGCGGCACGGAGCTCCATACCGAGACCGTAGATGAGCAGTGGCACGGCGAGTATCGATCCTCCACCACCGGTCAGACCCAGGGAAAGGCCGACCAGCAATCCGAAGACGACAGCGAGAGTCATGTCCATATTCGGCCCCGTTCAGGATGCTTCTGGATAACTTGCTTCGCAGCTGCCATCCATGAGAACGGCATTATACCCGAGAGCCTTGAGATAAGAAACCGCGACCGTTGCGCGCCGCCCCGACTGACAATGAACGTAGTAGCGCGTTGATCGGTCAAGCGTATCGAGAGCCGCTGTCAGCCTCGTATAGGGCTGACAGCGCGAACCCGGATAGCATCGCTCGTTGTGCTCGCTGGTATTCCGGACATCCAGAATAGCCTCACCGGTCTTCACGGAGCTCGGATCAAAGGTCTCGCACTGGAGGTGCTCAAGAGTCGCGAGCTCGACACCCGAGGATCGTAAGTCCTCGAAGGTGATGTACCCGTCGACGTGATCGTACCCGATGCGATACAGCAGGCGGGTCGCCTCATCGGCGTCGTCGGTGGAATCAAGAATCAGCAGAACGTGTTCATCATCGGCGATCGTGGAACCCGCGGCGTTCACAATGGTGCCGTCGCCAAGTCCACCGAAAATGGAACCGGGAAAATGTGCCTGAATGAAGGCCTGACGGTCGCTGCGCGCGTCCATGACGCGGACTTTTGGAGCCTGTGCCTCGTTGGTGAACTCTGACACCGTCATTTCGCGGGGTTTGGGGGCACCGCCGGTAACCGTGATACCGTCACGATTAACGGTTTTCATTCGTGCAAAATACATGGGAGGCTCGGGCTGTCCCGACAATATAACTGAGACGAACTCTTCGGCGTTCGTCTGCGCAAGACTGAGCGCTCCGTTGAAACGACGCTCATACCCGAGGGTAGATGATGGTAAGGCGCCAAGCGCTTTGCCGCATGCACTCCCGGCACCATGGCCAGGCAGAATCTGTGTATACTCCGGAAGGTCGAGCCGCTCCGCCAGCGACTTCTGCAGACGGCGAGCCGATGGCTCCATGTTCCCGACGATCCCTGCGGCGGACTCAAGCAGATCAGGTCGTCCGACATCCCCGACGAACACGAAATCGCCCGTGGCAATGGCAACCGGTTCGGTCGCACCACTTCCGTGATCGGTAATGAGATAACTGAGGTGTTCCGGGGTATGCCCTGGTGTATGCACGGCCTTGATTTCGATATTCCCGATATGAATGCTGTCGCCATCCTTGAGCAGGGTAATGTTACTCCTGCCTCCGGTCCATGCATGCGTCCAGTCCGGCCCGCCCTCTCCGGGAAGGTACACCTGTACCGACGGATCGGCAGCAAACTCCTGTGTACCACTCACAAAATCGGCGTGTATATGTGTTTCTGCTGCCGCGATGATCGTGAGATCGTGTTTTGCCGCAAGGGCGTGATACCGGTCGATGTCACGTTCCGGGTCAATGACTATGGCCTCGCCACTCTGCTGACATCCGATCAGATACGCGGCCTGCGCCAGTGCATCATCATAGACTTGTCGTAAAAACATACATGTACTCCCGTGTTCGTAGAATGTATGAACAATATATTTGACTATTTTAATATAGTCAAATATTATTTTGATCACGTATGATAGTCTCTATACAGTTATCTGAAAGGAGTTCTCTATGATTGATGCAATTACCGGTCCGTGGCCGTGGTGGATTTCCGGTCCGCTGCTCGGGCTCATGGTTCCTCTCCTGCTGCTGCTCGCGAACAAACAGTTCGGCGTCTCGTCCTCTCTGCAGCACATATGCGCAGCCGTACTTCCGGTACGTAAGGCGAAATATTTCAACTACGACTGGAAAGCCTCATTGTGGAGCATTGTTCTGGTTGCCGGTGTCGTGGTAGGAGCAGCGCTCGCCGTACTGTTTCTGAACGGAGATTCAGCACCCGCAGTCAGCAGTTCAGCCCGGGAGCTTTTCGCATCCTGGGGGCTCTCGTCACCGGAGGCGCTGCAACCGGCGGAAATTTTCGGTACATCAGCGCTCAGCTCCCCTGCGGTACTCGTAATTCTGATCGGTGGCGGCTTTCTCGTCGGGTTCGGGGCGCGATACGCAAACGGTTGCACGTCGGGACACGCGATTATGGGGCTCTCACTGTTAAGTGTCGGATCCCTTGTCGCCGTCATCGGTTTTTTCATCGGTGGTCTGGCGATGGCCCACCTGATTCTTCCCTATATCGTGTCACTGCTATAAGAGGTTCGTCATGAAGTTGATCAAGTTTTTTCTGTTCGGTGTCTATTTTGGAGTTGTACTCGTCAAAGCGGAAGTGGTCAGCTGGTTCCGCATACAGGAGATGTTCTACTTTCAGTCGGTGCACATGTACGGGATCATTGGAAGCGCAGTGATCGTAGGCGCTCTCTCGGTCTTTCTGATCCGCACCTTCGGGATACGATCGGTGGAAGGCGAGGAAATCAAACTGGCCGCGAAGCCGTTCAATAAGGTCGGCAACCTCGCAGGGGGCATCGTATTCGGACTCGGCTGGGCGCTTGTCGGTGCGTGTCCCGGTCCCCTGTACGCGCTCATAGGTGCCGGTTACTGGTCGGTGCTGATTGCCCTCGCGGGCGCCTTCGCAGGAGTTGTCACCTACGGTTACGCGAAACCGCATCTGCCACATTAGCCCGTGGACCAACGGTAGAAACGCGAAGCCTCTCCTCTCAGCGAGAGGCCTTCGCCCCTCCTCCGAGGCGGCTGGCGAAGGGGATGTCCTCGTGTCGAGCGAGCGCAAAACGACCGCCGCCGGCCACGATTATGAGGCAGTTAAGCGCCACGACGATCTGTACCAATCCCGCCCCGCCTAGTCCCTGGTATACAACGGGTAACGAAAGGACGGCGATGGAGAGTATGGCATTCGTGCGGGCCATCGCGCCAAGAGTCAGACCGCCGGCAGCAAGAATCAGTATAACTGACGGAATGCCGCTCAACCGTTGTGCGAGAAGGATTATGAGTCCTGCGCTTGCAATGCGCACGGCAAGCGGAATCCACCCGAACACATAGACGCGAAAGATGTAGGAAAGCAGCCTGTGCATCCCCGTACCAGGTACCAGACGACCTGTCACAATGAACCAGTCGCGCAGAAAGGCTCCGGTTAGCGGTACGACGAAGAATGCCGCTCCAGAGCGAAGAAGGTGCACGGGAAATATTGGAATGAGTGCGGTGGCAATATAACCCCAGTACAGTCCGGCGATTACCCGGCCTGCGCCTCCGTTGTCCGGCTCAACCACCGGCAGCCCCTGGCTAACTCGCCTCCAGTACGCAAACATGAACAAGTATCGATAGAGTGCCGGCAGCATGAACCACCACGAGAGAGTCCCACGCGCCGCGACAACGAGGGTCGCTGAAATCAGGCCAATGCTGTCAAACTCGTGCTCGAGTGTTTCTCCAAGCAGCGACGCTCGGCCGGTGATTCGAGCTACCAATCCGTCAACGAAGTCGATTGTTATGCTTACTGAATACAGGACGAAAGGCGCCCATAGCAGAATAGGACTTTGCACCGGGAACAGGGCTATTGCGAAGAGCACGGAGACAGCGTACGAGCGCATCATGGTCAGCGTATTTGCAAGACCCAGGTCCGGTCGGATCGGAGCATCCGGAGGATGCGGAGCCCGATTCTCGCGCAGTGACGACAGAAACACGGCTGATGATACGGCTACCGCGGAAGTAAACCCCACAATCCAGAAAAACGTTGCGCTGGCACCTTCGGCCCGAAACACGTGTATCGCCCAAGGGACACCAAGAACGAATTGCAGAAAAACAACGCCGCCTGCCTGAAGCTTCAGCCGCCGTGGAATGTCTTTGCCGCCCGCCATGTCCGCGCTCCTGTTAACAATACGTGAGAATATACGCAGTGGTTCAGGAAATGTAAAACGTCAGGATCACCTACCGTCGAACGCGGGTGGTTCGACGTCCAAACTGATTGGTGATCGTGAGAAAGCCTGCCGGATCGACATTCTGGTCGCCGACGATAACCTCGAGGTGAACATGCGGCCCGGTACTCATACCGGTGCTACCGAGTATTCCGAGGCGCTCGCCCTGCCGAACCGTATCACCAACGCTGACATCTATGCGAGCCATGTGCGCATACACCGTCCGTATACCAAAACGGTGTTCGAGCACGACGAAGTTACCAAAACCGAACTCCTGCCACCCGGTCTCGACCACCGTACCGTTCGCGGTTGCGACGAGGCCGAGTCCCGGCCTCGGGTCAGCGATATCAAAGCCGGTATGCCAGTACCACCGCCCGAAGAAGGGATGAATATTCGGCCCCCACTCGTGAGTGACTATGCCGAGCCCGCCGGCAACGGGCCAGTGCGTCGGGATGTCCTGCAGAAACTCGCGCTTGTTCGCGACGGCGAGCGCGGCCTGAGCAATGGGTTCACCGGCACTCGAGAGCACAGAGGAGAGTCGGCTCAGAATATCTATATCAGATTCGAGCGTTCCTCCCGGCTCGACAGAGGACAGCAACACGACGTTTTCGTCGGAAAATGAGATACCGCTGCCGGGAACACCGGCAAACGCCGATGAAAGAATTGAGTCGAAGTTCCGAGCGCTCCGCAGGAGACCGTGCAGCTCGTCCCGGAGGCTGTCTACGCTCGCCTGCACCTGCTGAAGCTGGGATTCCTGAACTGACAGCGTTTCGAGCCGATCGAGGCTTTCTCCGACCATCCATACTGACGAAACCGCGACGAGAATCGTAACCAGGCCGATAAATACGATTCCGGCGAAATTGATAGTGAAATTAAAGGGTGAGGCCGTATTGTGCGGCACGATCATGATCGTGTAGCTGCGACGCGCAAGACGATATACACTGCGGGGAAACGCGAGCGTCATACCATACACGACACGAGCAAGGAGCGCGACTCCGCCAAGAGCCTTCGCAATGGTACCTCGAGTTTCAGTTGCGCTTTGCTTTCTCTTCAAGCTGTAACCTCAATACATGCCAGGCGGAGGCTTCCGACAGCAACAAGACACACTGCCCCCGACACCCGCGTCTTCCTTTAACAAGAGTATCGGCGGTTCGTCCCCCCAAGTGAAGAAATCGTACCACAGGGTATGTGGCGTGTCAAACTGCCACAATCAAATGACTTAGCTATAACATCCCCAGTTTCTGCAGCTTCGGCTGAATTACAACGCGGCAGTACCCCGCACCAGGATTCCGGTCGAAGTACCTTTCGTGATACGCTTCGGCAGCGTAAAAATCAGCAGCCGGTTCGATCCGTGTAACAACGGTTGTCCCGAGCATCTCCTGCACCGCAGCCACCATTCGTTCCGCAATGTGTTTCTGCTCCTCGGAGTGATAGAAAACGACGGAGCGGTATTGTGGTCCGACGTCCGCTCCCTGTCGATCCACGGTTGTCGGGTCGTGTGCCCTGAAGAATGTCTCAAGGATACGGTCATACGACACAATCAAGGGATCGTAATTCACCTGCACGACCTCTGCGTGCCCGGTCTGCCCCGTACATACGTCCTCATAGCTGGGATTTACAACCGAGCCACCACAATAGCCCGACTGCACCGACTGTACCCCGTCAATGCGGCGAAACACCGCTTCCATGCACCAGAAGCAACCGCCACCGAGCGTTGCGGTCTGGATTATTGAGTTTTCTGCCATATGTAACCTCTGCGCAAAAATACTACATGAAATCAGCGTTCGACCAGTCATACAGCTTGACAATGAAGCGGCAGTCGAACAGCGTACTAATCGAAATGAACTTGCTACCCGAACAGGACACTGAGCACGCCCGCCATCTCAACACACTTGCATCCGACGGCATCGACGTTTTTCTTCTCGCCCGCGGCAACTTGCGCGGTGCGGTCATTCACGGCACTCACATGCTGAACGCAATGCGCCGTAATCATCAGCTTGGCATAATGGAAAGTCTGATTCTCGGTCATGGCTACCTCGCAACCGCTCTCGTCGGGTCGCAGTTGAAGGAGCACGGACGGGTAATCCTGTCGATAGACTGTTCAGGCCCGGTGCAGGGAATGAACGTTGAAGCAACTGCACGTGGTGAAGTACGCGGGTACCTCAAGAACTCGGCGATCCTCATTGAGGAAGAACTCGAAAGCTTCGATACGGGACCGTTTATCGGGGTCGGGATTCTCTCGCTGACACGTCACCTTGAACGACAGAAACAACCCTTTACCGGGCAGGTGCTGGTAGAGTACGGCTCAATTGCCAGGGATCTGGCGAACTACTACGTGCAGTCCGAACAGACGCCTACGGCCTTCAATCTGAGCGTGCAGTTTGATACCGCCGGACGAATCAGTGGTGCCGGAGGTCTTTTTGTGCAGGCAGTTCCTGGTGCGCATGACGAGGAAAAGGAGCGCGCCCAGGCACTGGTCGAGGAGCTTCCGAGTCTGGGACGATTGTTTGCCGACCGGCATACCGGGGCAGATGTAGTTCACCGGCAGTTTGCAGCACTCGAACCGGAGATTGTCGGCACCCGGGAAGCCAGTTTCTTCTGCGCCTGTTCCAAGGAGCGATTCGCCCGTTTTATAGCAGGCATGTCTGATCAGGAACTCGATGATCTGGAGGCGAACGGCCCCTTCCCTGTCACAACCGTGTGTCACAACTGCAACTCGACGTATGAGTTTACAAGGCCGGAAGTGCGCGCGTTAGCGGCGCGGCACAGAAATCGATAGGCCCGACTGCAGGTATGCGTCCCGCGCACCTGCTCTTACAGCAGAATCCAGGTTGCGAACCCGAAATAGATAAGGAGTCCCACCGCGTCCGCAACACTGGTAATCAGCGGGCCGCTGGCGACGGCCGGGTCCGCTTTTACGAGGTTGAGTACAAACGGGAGCGACATTCCAATGAGGTTGGTAATGACCAGTATTGACGTGAGGGTCAGAAACACAACGAGTCCGACGTCAGTGCCGCCACGCCAGGTTCCGAGGCCGAATCCGAGCACTCCGAGTACCACACCGATCAGTAATCCTATCAGCAACTCCTTTGCAAACACGCGAAACCACTGCTCAACCTTGATCTCACCGGTACTTATGGCACGAATCATAAGCGTCGCACTCTGACTGCCGGCATTTCCTCCGGTATCAATAATGAGGGGAATGAAAAACGCGAGAACGACGACCGTCTCGAGAGTCGCCTCGTACGCGGCTATGACCCCGGATGACACCAGATTCACGACGACCAGCATGCCCAGCCAGCCGATGCGGGATCGAAAGAGGTCGAAGACACTCGCATCACGATACGAGGTACGAAGCGGCGTCACCGCTGCCTGCAGGTGAAAGTCCTCGGTGGTTTCTTCCTCCGACACGTCCATAATGTCGTCGACCGTGACAACCCCGATCAGTACGCCGCGGGTGTCTACTACCGGGAGCATGAGGCGATGGTACCGCTGCATGACACGGACCGCTTCCTCCCGGTCCGAGGTCGCTTCGAGGCAGAGGTACGAGTCATCCATAATTGCCCTGATCGGGGTGTCGGATGGTGACAGAATGAATCGCTGTAACGACAGACCATCGACGAGAACCCCTTTCTCGTCGACAACGTAGATCACCGAAAGGGACTCACTCTCATGCCCGACCTGTCTTATGTGCTCGAGAGCGCGTCCGACCGTCCACCCGACCTGTACCTTCACGTAGTCGGGTGTCATCAGCCGTCCGACACTCTCCTCGGGATATCCAAGAAACTGTCGGGCCTCCGCAAGGTCCGCGGGCGTGAGCATGCCGAGCAACTTCTGTGTGAGCTCGCCCGGCAGTTCCTCGAGCAGTGCGGTACGGTCGTCAACGCTCATCTCGCGAAGCAGCGCCCGTGTCTCAGAATCTGTCAGGCTCACAAGCAGGTCATCTGCGGCATCGCCCTCCAGGTAGGAAAACACTTCAACAGCCAGATCACGAGGCAAGGACCTGAAAAACAGCACCTTGTCCTGTTTATCAAGCTCTTCCATCTCATCGACAATATCGGGTGCGACGATTTCGGGATCGGGCCACTTGTACCGTGAACGCGCGAGACGCTGCCAGTCCCTGTTCTCGATGAATTCAAGTATTTCGTCAGACAGCACGGTTTGAAGCATGTCTTTACGATACTCCATACGATGTTGTTCGGGCAAATACCCCGGCGAGGGCGTCGGCCGTGTATCCGTGACCGCGAGCAATCATAGCCGGTGCGCCTTCGAATACAATTGTTCCACCCTCCTCCCCCGCTTCAGGCCCCAGATCGATGACGTGGTCGGATTCGGCGATCAGATCCAGGTTATGTTCGACAACCAGTACCGAGTTGCCCGCGTCCACAAGCCGGAGCAGCACCCGTGTCAGCTTCCCGACGTCCGCCATGTGAAGACCAATTGTCGGTTCGTCGAGCACGTAGAGGGTATGCCCGGCCTTGACTCCTCCGGTCTTCGAAAGCTCGGTTACCAGCTTCACCCGCTGGGCTTCACCGCCAGAAAGGGTTGGACTCTGCTGTCCCAGTTTCAAATAGCCAAGACCAACCTCATCCATGAGTTCAAGTGCATAGGATATTTTCGGATGTGCAGAAAAAAATCCGACAGCTTCCTCAACGCTCATATCAAGAACATCGGATACGGACGCTCCTTTGTACTGAACGTTTCTTGTCTCTTCGTCGAAGCGCGCGCCACCGCACTGCTCGCAGGGTATGCGGACATCCGGAAGAAAGTTCATCTCTATCTTTACCATTCCCTGTCCCCCACAGTTTTCGCAGCGGCCACCTGCGGTGTTAAAAGAAAATCGACTCGCCGTATACCCGTGGATGCGCGCCTCCGGAGTCTGTGCATACAGTTTCCTGATTTCATCCCAGATTCCGACATAGGTGGCAGGGCAGCTGCGTGGTGTCTTCCCTATGGGTGTCTGGTCAACCTCAAGCACGCGATCTATGACCTCATATCCGCTCAAACCTGTACAACCGATCAGCACGGGTCCGGAAGATCTGCTGTTACTGCGCGAAACCCTTGTCCTGCCCGCCGCGATCGTGTCGCGCAGCGACGGGTAAACGACCCCGCGTGCGAGTGAGCTCTTGCCGCTGCCCGAAACGCCGGTCAGACACACAAGTCTTCCGAGGGGAATCTGCACATCGATTTGTTTCAGATTGTTCCGGTGTGCGCCACGGATCGTCAACATAGCGGCAGCGGAAACGGCGGTCTCGTCTCGTTCTGCGCGCGGAATCGTGGGATGCTCCGGAGGACAGGCGAGTATCCGGGCGGTAACCGACCCAGTCACTTTCAACAGATCGTCCACAGAACCCTCTCCGAGAATCATTCCGCCCCGCGTTCCTCCGCCGGGTCCGAGATCGATGATTCGGTCCGCGCTTCGTATCGTCGCCTCATCGTGTTCGACAACGACAACGGTGTTCCCCTTGTCGCGAAGTGACATGAGCGTATCAAGCAGCATACGGTTATCGCGGGTGTGAAGACCGATTGTCGGCTCGTCGAGCACGTAACAGACGCCTCGGAGATTGCTTCCGAGCTGCGCGGCGAGTCTGATCCGCTGCGCCTCTCCTCCGGAGAGCGTCGGTGCCGCCCGGTCAAGCCCGAGGTAACCGAGTCCTACATGCTCAAGAAACCCGAGGCGAACCGAGAGTTCGCTGACGATGTCCCGGGCAACCTGTTCTTCCCTGTCACTCAGGCTGATTCCATCGATCCATGCCGAGAGCGTCTGGACCGAGTCCGCGGCAACCGACGCGATGTCACGACCGCGAAAGCGAACAGCCCGGGCCACATCATTCAAGCGGCTGCCGGCGCAATCAGAGCAGACGGTCAACTCACCATCGAACACGCGCGAGGAAACATCCGGATGCTCGTCTTCATCGGTGTAATCTGCGAACCCGGTGCCTTTACAGGTGGAACACATGCCGTGACGGCTGTTGAACGAGAACAGACGCGGATCGAGATCCGGAAAACTTCGTGCGCACGACGGGCAGCTGCGATTAGTCGAATACAGGCGTTCGTCGGTGTCGGTCACGATGCGAACCTGTCCGTCTCCTTCCGAGAGGGCCAGGGTCAGCAGCGTGCGCAAAGCCTGTTCGCTGTCAGCAGTCAGCTCAAGAGAACCGACCGGAAGGTCAAGCGTATGCTCCTGGTAGCGTGAAAGGCGCGGCCAGGTGTCGGTCGGCAGGTACTCACCATCTACGCGCAACTCTGCATAACCGTGCTTTCGGGCCCACTCAGCCAGGTCGGTATAGTACCCCTTCCGCGCAACAACCAGCGGAGCGAGGACCGTCACAGAATGATCGCGATACCGGGAGAAAATATCCGCTATAATCGCGTCGGAGGTCTGCGGTTGAATAGCAATATCACAGTCAGGACAGTACTGTACTCCTAGCTTCAGAAAGAGTAGCCGCAGGAAGTGAAACAGCTCCGTCGTCGTCGCTACCGTACTTTTCCATCCTCCACGACTCATCCTCTGTTCGATCGCGACGGAGGGCGGGAGACCGTGAACGGCGTCCACATCGGGCCGCGACGCAGGCTGCACAAACTGCCTCGCGTACGCGTTCAGTGACTCAAGATAGCGTCGCTGACCTTCCGCGAACAGAATATCGAACGCAAGTGTGCTCTTTCCGCTTCCTGATACACCTGTGAGTACCGTGAGCTGATTCTGCTGCACGGATACCGAAATCTCCCTTAGATTGTGCTCACGAGCGTGTACAACTTCGATGGGTCGGTCAAAACTCGGGCGTGACTCTGCTGCGAAGACGTGTTCCACGGCATCAGACCACATGGGTCCGCCTGTCACGGAGTCGTCGGATTGCAGATAGGCCTTCAGCGCAGCGGCGGTGTGCCCGGTACCCGTGGCGATCAGCTCGGACGGACTATCAGTTGCAACGATGCGACCTCCATCGATCCCTCCATCAGGCCCCATATCGATGACATAGTCGCATGCGGCAATAACATCAAGATTATGTTCAATAACGAGTACACTGTTACCCGCCTCTACGAGGGTCCTGAGTGCCGACAGTAAGGTGGCGATGTCAGTTGCGTGCAGACCCGTTGTCGGCTCGTCGAACAGAAATAGCGTGCCGGTCACAGCAGCTCCGCTTCCAATGGCTCCGACAAGATGGCAGGCGAGTTTCAGGCGCTGCGACTCGCCGCCACTGAGCGTCGGTAGCGGTTGACCGAGCGCTACATAGTCAAGGCCTACAGCCACGAGCGGCTGCAGGACGCGGAGGACTTTCGCGTCGTCTGCAAAGAAGCGGGCCGCATCGGCGACCGTAAGCTCAAGAACCTCCGCTATGCTCCTGTGGCCGAGATCGATGGCGTCTGCTGAGGGAGCCATGCGGAGCTCGAGAATCTCAGGGCGGTACCGTGCTCCTTCGCAGTCTGGACACCGGAGGTAGATATCGCTCAGGAACTGCATCTCGATGTGCTCAAAGCCGGTCCCACCGCAGGTCGGGCAGCGTCCGTTACCGGAGTTGAAGCTGAAGGTACCCTGCGTGTATCCGCGCTTCTTCGCCTGGGGCAGCGCCGCAAAACGTTTTCGTATCTCGTCGAATGCCCCGACGTAGCTGGCAGGATTACTGCGTGCGGTTTTTCCGATAGTGGACTGGTCGACAAGTACGATATCATCGAGCAGCTCAGCTCCAATGATTGCCTCGTGCTGTCCCGGGGTTTCGGTCTGCTTTCCGAAATGACGAAGCATGGCACGGTAGAGCACCGTTTCTAGAAGCGTGCTCTTTCCGCTCCCGGAGACCCCGGTCAGGCATACGAAGTGATGCAGGGGAATATCAACATGAACGGACTGGAGGTTGTGCGCGGTCGCACCGCGTACCGTGAGCACTTGTGAACATGAGCCATCGGCTGAGGCCAATGCCGTTCGCGGTTTAACGAGCAGGCTTCTACCACTGGGGCTTCCATTTTCAAGCAGCCGACGGGGCGAGCCTTCGAACATGATCGTTCCACCGGATGTTCCTGCACCGGGGCCCATTTCGATAACCCTGTCAGCCGCGAGAACGACCTGAGGATCGTGTTCCACGACCAGCAGTGTGTTTCCTGCATCCCGCAGGCGCCTGAGTATACCGACCAGCCTCCCCACATCCCGGCTGTGCAGCCCGATGCTGGGTTCGTCGAGTACGAAAAGCGTATTCGTAAGCTGCGTTCCGAGCGCCGTCGTCAGGTTGATACGCTGTACTTCGCCGCCGCTGAGTGTCCGCGACTGTCTGTCGAGTGTCAGGTATCCGACGCCGACCTCGACCAGGTACCCGAGACGACTCTGTATCTCCGACAGAACGAGTTCGGCTGCAGGATCCGCGGCGGTGACGAGTTCATCCGCATAGGACCCGAAGAAGGCGTGTACATCGCGGATAGGCATCTGCATGACATCGTGTATGGATCGGTCACGGATCCTCCACTGCAGAGCCTGTGGTTTCAGACGGGCTCCATGACATGCAGGGCACAGATCATACGACCGATACCGTGAGAGCAGTACCCTGATATGCATCTTGTAACTGCGTGATTCAAGCCAGGCAAAAAAGCGCCGGACCCCGTACCAGACACCGTCGTCCCATTCGCCTTCGCCTTCGAGAACCCAATGACGATCCTCGTCCGATAGATCGCGCCATGGGACGTCAGGGTTGACCCCGCGACGGCCGGCAAATCGCAGGAGATCATCCCGGCACTCCTGGTAGCTCTTGCTCTCCCATACGCGAACCGCACCATCACGCAGGCTTTTTGACTCATCGGGAATGACGAGACCGTAGTCGATGCCCATGGTGCGGCCGAACCCGCGACAGGTGTCACATGCCCCAACCGGAGAGTTGAACGAGAACAGCTGAGAGCTGGCGTCCTGGTAATGAATATCGCAATCGGGGCAATGGAGATCGCGAGAAAAACGAAACTCAGGACCGTCGAGAACGCGAACCATACAGGTATTACTTCCATGAAGAAATGCCGCTTCGATTGCTTCGATCCATCGGCTGCGCTCATCCCGCGCAAGCAACAGCCGGTCTCCGACGACCGTGATCTCCGATTCTGTTTCCGCTTCGATACGGTGATATCCCGTATCCGCAAGAAGTCCCCGCATTTCCTCGACGCTTCGACCGCGAGGAACAGGGACTGTGAACAGAACCATGGCACGGGCGCCATCTACGAAAGTTCCGGCATCAAGATGCTCAAGCAGCACCTCGAATACGCTGTCAGGTGTTTCTCTCCGGACGGGACGTCCGCAGCCTGCACAGTGAAGAATCGAACACTTAGCCCAGAGCAGCTTGAAGTGATCGTTCAGTTCGGTCATAGTACCTACAGTGGATCGAGAGGTCCGGACCGGGTTGGTCTGGTCGACTGCAATCGCAGGGGGGATACCGTCGATTGACGAAACCTTCGGTTTATCCATACGATCAAGAAACTGCCTGGTATAGGCAGAAAACGTTTCCACGTAACGCCGTTGACCTTCTGCGTAAATCGTATCAAAGGCAAGCGTTGATTTACCCGAACCGCTTACACCGGTTATTACGGTGAACGTTCCTAACGGAATATCAACATCGACACTACGAAGGTTGTTTCCATACGCACCGCGAACCTTGATGACGCGAGGTGCCTCTGCCTGTTTGATGTTATGCTTGTTCATGAGCTGATAGTCCCGACAGGAATATGTATATCAACCAGCGGAATACTCAACCCAAACAGAAGGGAGGTTCTGATTATTCATGACCGACAGAAAAAACAGACAAACCAGTAACCGGCAGTCAAAGAACAAAGACCTGAAACAGGGCGAACTCTCCATCACCTCACGAGGTTTCGGATTTGTCAATCAGACGGACGTACCCGATATTTTCGTGCAGCAGGATCATCTTGGGACAGCACTCGACGGTGATGTCGTCGAGGTTGAAGTCTTCTCGCGCAATAACAAACGGAAACCTTCCGGTAAGATTGTTCGCGTGATCACACGCTCGAGAAAGCCCATTGTCGGCGTATACCGAAAAACCAGCAGAACAGAAGGTCAGGTCACCCCTGTCGATGACCGCATCGCCGCAACCTTCCTCGTGCCCAGGGACGAACTGAAGCGAGCCTCATTCGGGCGCAAGCTCAAAGACGATACCGTTGTCGTCGGGCACCTCGGTTCCTGGGAATCGAGTGAAAAACAACCTGTTTTCGTTCTCGACGACATAGTCGGGAGGTCCTCCGACACCGGCATCGACCTGCGAATTATCGCGCTGTCGCGCGGACTCCGCATCGAGTTTCCCGATGATGTGCAGAAGGAAGTGCGCAAACTCCGGATGCCCGACATGAAAAAGATGAAGCAGACCCGCAGGGATCTCACCGCGCTCCCCACATTGACGATCGACCCGGACGACGCCCAGGACTTCGACGACGCATTGAGTGTCATACAGCGAGAGGACGGTCTCTTCGACGCCTACGTTCACATCGCCGATGTTTCCGCCTTCGTTCCGCCGGGAAGTGCTATCGACAGAGAGGCTCTGGAACGCGGTACGTCGGTATACTTCGTCGGCGACGTGCTTCCCATGCTTCCGGAACGACTGTCCAATGACCTGTGCTCCCTGAAGCCGGGCGAAGAGCGCCTCGCCTTCACCGCCCGCATGACCGTTGATTCACTCGCAGAAGTGCATGAACTGGAAACCTTCGAGAGCGTTATCCGAAGCGATCACCGATTGACCTATGAGCAGGCTCAGGAAGTCATGGCAGGGAAAAAGCACCCGGCCGCCGCACAGATCCATCTTCTGCAGCTGCTGGCGAGGACGCTCAGGGCCAGACGCGAAGATGAAGGGAGTATTGACTTCGACCTTCCCGTCCCCATCATCACCCTTGATTCAGAGGGAATCCCCCAGGAAGTCCGAAGAAGCGAACGAATCGAGAGTCAGCGACTCATTGAGGAACTGATGCTTCTTGCCAACCGGAGCATTGCGGGTTCCATTGCCGGAAAGAAGGGAAAGAGCAGCAGGCCCTTCGTGTATCGCATTCACGAACGCCCGAAACAGGAAGACACGAACACGCTGCTGACGGTGCTGCAGAATCTTGGCATTCCGCTGAAAATCGAGGGCGATCTTTCGCCCGAGGATTTCAGTCGCATACTTGATCTCGTCGACAGCCTCGACATTCGGTATTTCGCCGAGAAGATCGCGCTTCGCTCCATGACCAAGGCGGTGTACTCAAGTGAGAACCAGGGTCACTTCGGCCTTGCGTTCAGTGCCTACACCCATTTTACCTCTCCGATCAGGCGATACGCGGATCTGATGGTACACCGGTTGCTGAAGGGCTACATGAAAGGAAACACCACAGGCGCCGTCAGCATGAAGGCAGCAGAACTGGAAGGCATCTGCGACCGATGCAGCGCAGCCGAACGACGGGCCATAGACGCCGAACGCGAGCATCAGAAAAAGAAGGCTATGGAATTCCTGCGAAAAAAGGTGGGCCGGACCTACTCCGGTGTGATCTCCGGCGTCTCCCGGTACGGTCTGTTTATCGAACTCGTACACTATCTTATCGAAGGGCTCGTTCCGGTTGATCAGCTTGGTAACGACTTTTATCTTCTCGACGAGGAGAACTTCAAGTTCATCGGACAGGAACACGGAGCCGAGTATCGCATCGGTGATCGGGTGAAAGTCCGGATCGACTCGGTTGATGTCGCGCAGGGTCGGGCTTACTTTACGTTTGCACAGGGAAACGAGTAAATAGGAGCAGATGTGGCACTGTACCGGATACATTTTACGTGGAAAGAGAAGGAAGTGAGCCTGCGGGCTCGAGAGCTCGATATGACACATCCCTATTTCGTGAGCGTCGGTGATTTCGTCTTTCCGAAAGCCGGTTCGCTGATAATAGACCCGTCGGAAGACAGTCTGCGGCGCGCCTTTGGGACCGCAAAGCATGTAATGATCCCCTTCCAGTCGGTGTCGCTCATCGAAGAGCTTCACGAGAACGAACTGCAACAGGATCCCGACTCACGGATCAAGCCGTTCCAGCTGGTCGATCAGGACTCAGACGACGGAGACGATTCCGATGATCCCTCGTGAGGCATGGTCGCCACCAGTCCCGGACGACGTGGCCGCGCTTTTCAGAAAAGACGGACTGACTCTCGTCGGCATAGCCGATGCAGATGCCGCCCCGGAGCGCGAAACGGAGTTCAAGGCCTGGCTTTCTGAACAGCGCCAGGGGTCCATGAAATGGCTCAGCGAACATGCCGAGCTCAAGTACAGACCTGAAAGCCTGCTTCCCGGGTGCCGTTCGGTTCTCATTGTAGCCCTGAACTACTATCAGGCCGCACCGTGGGCACGAGGCGAAAACAACGCAACGCCGGCGGGTGCCCGTGGACCTGCGGGGCGCATCGCTCGCTACGCATGGGGGCGTGACTACCATAAAGTCATCGGGAAACGCCTCCTCAGGGTCGTTCGAGCACTGCAGGAAGCCTATCCGGAGGAATCGTTCCGATCATTTACCGATGCAACGCCGCTCGCTGAACGCTACTTTGCCGAGCGAGCCGGCGGGAGCTTCACGGCCCGCAACACCCTTTCGATTTCGAGCGCCTTCGGAAGCTGGTTTCTGATCGGAGAGATACTCTCAACGAAAGACTTCGGGGTAAGCGAGCCATCAAAGGGCCGGCACGGCAGCTGTCCTCAGGGATGCTACCGGTGCATCGATGTCTGCCCGACCGGGGCGCTGCACGCACCGTATCGCATCGATGCTTCAAAATGCATCAGTTACCTGACCATAGAACACAAGGGGCACATTCCCGAGGACCTGCGTCCAAAAATAGGCACGTGGCTGTTCGGCTGCGACCTCTGCCAGGAGGTGTGCCCGCTTAATGTTCGCGCTGAGGTTACTGCCGAGGAGGACTTCATAACACTCCGTGCAGGTGACTCCCAGCTTCTTGAAGAGATTCTGGCGATCGAAACTGATGATGAATACACCGCCCGCTTCGCCGGATCCCCGCTGATGCGGGCAAAGCGGCAGGGGCTCCTCCGGAATGCGGCTATCGTCGCCGCTAACATGGACGCGCACTCCCTGCGCCCCCTGCTCGAACGTCGCGCAGGCGATCGTAACGATGTTATAGCCGAGGCAGCCCGATGGGCCCTCAGTCAACTCGACGACCGGGCTGCACCCGGCCGACAAGCCCCTCCGGCAACGCGTCCCTGACCCGTCGCGGTATCGATGCGAGTATCCACTGCAGCGTCAGTTCTTCCTGCAACCCGGGATCTATGACACCGCCACCGTCGCACTCGGTTCTGACCCGCTCCCGCAGTCGGGAGAGGGCCATTCCTGCGCTGACGGTTATATTAAAGCTCTCAACGAATCCATACATAGGCAGGCGCAGTCTTGTCGTGCAGCGCCGTGCGGCTGCGGGTGAAATTCCAGTCTTCTCGTAGCCGAAGACCAGAGCGACTGGCTGATCAATCGGGAGTGTGTCTGCGGTGTAGCCGTCGAGATGGGGGCTTGTCGCGACAAGATGAAAGCCGTCCCGGGCGAGCTGGTCGAGGCAAACGCCCGTATTGTCTGCGTCGCGTTGCGCGTAGCGGTGCATGGACAACCACTTTGCTGCTCCGAGCGTGACCCCCTCGTGCAAGGCAAATCGATGCTCGTTTTCAATGATATGAACGTCCTGTATACCAAGACCTTCTGCGGTTCGTGTGACGGCAGTCGCGTTGAAGGGATTATCAATGTCTTCGAGAACAACTGCGATGCGACGCGTGCGCGATGCCGCAACATCCCGGATACGCTGGAGTCGGCGCGGGGTGATATAGGTCGAAAGAGCGTCGATGCGTTCCCGGACACTCAGAGCTTCAGATCTCATGCTGCCTTCCGTCTCCTGCTTCAGTACCCGGTGTCATAGTCGACAAGATTCAGCAAGGCCTCTCCCGCCACGAATCGATTCAGGTTCTTGAGATACTGCTCGAAAGCGCGCTCAAAGTAGCGGTCTGACCGTCCGGACACGTGCGGGGTAATAATGAGATTCGGCATGCCCCAGAGCATACTCTCGGCCGGAAGCGGTTCGGGGTCGGTCACGTCCAGACAGGCGGTGAAATCCGGGTGTCGTTCGAGATGATGGACAAGATCCGCCTCGACAACAGCGTCACCTCGTCCGATGTTGACAAAGATTCCGTCGGCCGGCATGCGCGCGAACGCGGACCAGTCAAAGATCCCACGACTGTCCACCGTACTCGGAAGGACCGAAACGCAGACATCCGCTTCGGTCAGCGCGTCGTAGAGCTCACGTATCGAAACCATGCGTTCGAAACCGGGAGGCGTCTGTAATGATTCAGATCTGCGCACACCTATGCAGTGCATCCCGAGATAATGCAGGGTTCGCCCGAGATGCTGCCCGATTGCGCCGGCACCGACAATGACCACCGTACGTCCACCGAGTTCGCGGTACCGGCTCATCGGGCCGTCATCCCACTTTCCGGCTTCCTGGTTTCGGATATCACGATGCATTCCGCGCATGGCAATGATGATGAGCGCGATAGTGTGCTCGGTCATGGTCGCACCATGAATACCGGATGACGTGGTCACCTGAAGCGTTGCCCGCCGCTCAACCGGAATGCGATCGATCCACTCAGCCCCTGCGTGCCAGGTATGGAACCATCGAATTCGCGGCGAATCAATAACCGCCTGTTTCGGAACGCTCCCAACGGCGAGTTCGGCATCCGGTGCGCGCTCTTTCAGCTCATCCCGATCACCGGACGCGACAACCGTGTAATGCCCTGCCGCCTGTTCAAGCCGTTCCCGGTCCTCCTGGGAAAGATCATCCCCGAAGGTACCAAAAAGAAGTATACCCACGCTGTTTCCTTGTTTTCTCTGTACGATACGCGCCTAGAGCTCGTTCTTCGATACTCTTGCCCGAAACCGGGTGCCTGCAATCTGACAGGCCATCGTGATCTCATCGGTGACGTCACGTTTCGCTTTCACCGAAATAAGACCACGCGCCGGGCTTACCGAGACCTCGTATATTTCAGGGACCATTGTCAGGGTACTGCGAAGAGACGTCACGTGCCCGTCTTTCAGGCCGTCTACCATGTAATAGTACCATTTTTTCATCAACATGCGCAGCTCCTGTTTCTGTCACTCAGGCCCAGAGAGGTCGCGGGTAGGACCCGTCCGCCGCACGGCGCAGGAGCTCCTGTTCGACCACCGGTTTGTCCTCGCGATAGGTCACACCGAACCACTGTTCTTCACTGCGGAGTACCGACATTGACGCGCTGCCTGTCCTGATCAGTTCGTCGACCACATCCGGTATATAGTACTCCGATGTAGGGTCGTTCCCTGCGCGATCAAGAAACCCGGTAAATCCAGCTTCGATAAAGTCGAATGCACTGGGCGTAAAGCCGAACATGTTCATGCTGACGAGTTCATCTCCTGTGAGCACCTGTTCGGTCCCGTCGGGACGGACACTGACCGCCGCCTCGCCGCGCGGGAACAGTTTCTTGTGTTCAACTATACCCGCAAGCGTGTGCCGATCGTCCACGTCACAGACTGCTCTGGACACGGATCCGTTAGGCGAAAGAGTCTTCCGCAGCACAAAACCAACCATGGCGTAGTGTGTCGAGGCAGAAGTTTCGGTGCTCAGGGCCCGGGACAGGGTACGATACGAGCCCGATCCGTAAAAGTCGTCGGCATTAATGACCGCAAAGGGCTCGGCGACAACATTCCGGCAGACCCATACGGCGTGTGCGGTACCCCAGGGTTTCTTCCGTTCCTGTGTAAGTTTGAAGGTACCCGGGACGTCGTCGAGCTCCTGAAACACGTAAGACACGTCAACGAAGGACTCGAAACGACTCCCGACCATACGCCGGAACTCGCTTTCGATGTCTTTCCGGATTACGAAGACCACGCGTCCAAAATCCGCGCGCAACGCGTCGTAAACGGAGTAGTCGAGGATAGCCTCTCCATCCGGTCCAACTGCATCAATCTGCTTGATTCCACCATAGCGGCTTCCCATACCTGCCGCAAGAACGATAAGCGTCGGTTTCATGCCCATAAGTTGTATCACCTCCGGCTCGATTTTGCATACAGCCTGTTCCGGCAGTATGTTCAACACTACGATGAGCATTGATCAGACTGGTTCCAGGGAAGTCTATACAATACGGTTTCACGAGCACATACGCGATATTCCACAGCAGGAATGGGACAGACTCTCGCTTGGGACCGAAACACCGCTCCTCGAATGGGAGTGGTTGCGGTGTATGGAAGAAAGCGGAAGCATCTCGCCCGAGGAAGGATGGATCCCCCATCATATCGGCGTATACGATAAGGGGACTCTTGTCGGGGCGGCGCCGCTATACGTGAAAACGCACAGTATGGGTGAGTTCGTGTTCGACTTCGCCTTTGCAGATGTTGCGCACCAGCTCGGTGCATCCTACTACCCGAAACTCATCGGTATGAGCCCGGCTACACCTTCGAACGCCTTTGCGTTTCTGACCGAAGCCGGGCCCCACGAGGCCGAAATACAGTCCGTCATGGCCACATCGATTCTGGAAATGGCGCAGGAAACCGGCATGGGTGGAGTCGCCTTCAACTTCGCCGATCCGAAGTGGATGAATGGTGCAGGGAAAGCAGCTCTGGAGCAACACGACTTCGTCAGCTGGACACATCAGCTGTATCACTGGCGCAACCGGAGCTTCACATCCTTTAATGACTATATAGCGTGCTTTACCAAGAATCAGCGGCGGAACATTAGACGCGAGCGTGAGAGCATGAACCGACAGGGAATCAGCATCGTAATACGCACTGGAGACGACATTAACCTCGACCTCCTTGACTACATGTACGATTTCTACTCCGAGCACAACGCCCGGTTCGGCCCATGGGCTGCCAAGTTCCTGAACAGAACGTTCTTTCGCATGCTCGCAGACGGGTTCCGCGACAGGATCGCACTGGTCTGCGCGTACTCCCGGGAGCAGTGCGACACGGGAGGAGACCCGCTGCATGGACAGCGCCCCATCGCCATGGCATTTCTGCTGGTAAAGAACCGCACGATATGGGGGCGGTACTGGGGTGCTGATGAAGACATTCGCGATCTGCACTTCAACTGCTGCTATTACAAACCTATCGAGTGGGCAATTGAACACGGATACGAGCTCTTCGACCCGGGCATGGGATCATCACACAAGGTGCGCCGTGGCTTCGAGGCTGTCTCCGGGTACAGTCTTCATCGGTTTATGGACGAGCGCATGCAATATATCCTCCACAACAATATTGACCGCATAAACTCCATGGAGAGCGCACACGTCGAGCAGCTGAATGCTGCCCGACCAGTCCAGGACAATCCGTATCGGGGAGTAGCAGGATGAGAGCTGCCGTATTGAGCGGACCCGGCCTCATTACCATGGAAGATCGTGATCCACCGACCCTCCGGCCAGGATGGGTCCGCGTCAGGATTTCAGTCGTTGCCGCCTGTGAAGACGACCTTGACGCGTATCGCGGGACGGTTGAACACCAGCGCTATCCGATCATACCCGGACGCGACGCCATCGGTACAATCGTGGAGTATCGCGACACGGAACAGACGCACCACGAGAACGAGCCAGGAATCATACCGTTCCGGCGTCCCGATATGGCGCTGAACGAAGGCAGTCTTGTCGCAATTCTTCCGGAGAATTACGCTGATCGGGTTCTGTCCGGACACGGCGGCGAACACAATGATCAGCACAGCGGACAGTGTAACAGGCTCCCCCGCTTTCGCACCAGAGGCATCCCGAACCGCCCGACCCGCACCCGCCTGGGCCACAACGTTGATGGGGCCATGGCTGAGTACGCGGTCGTTCCACTTGAGCAGTGCGTTGCGATTCCTGAAAACATAGAGACCCGCGACGGAGTCTTTCTTCAGGCCGGGCGCAAGGCGATGTACGCCGTGCACCGAAGCGAAGTCGGTGACGGCGACTACATAGCGATAATCGGTGCCGGCGACACGGGCATCATAGCCGCACAGCTCGTCCGGAACAGGGGTGGCATACCGATCCTGATTGATACAGGAGAAACCAGGCTCGACCTCGCCCGAAGTCTCGGTTTCGAGCACACCGTAAACCCGTACAACGCATACGCGGCTGAGGAAATCGAATGGATCACTTCAGGAGACATGGCCGACGCCGTCATCGATATGACCGGCCGGACCGACGTCGCGGCGCAGTGTCCCGACTTTGCGTCTGAAGGGGGTCGCATCGTATACACCCGATGCCAGCAGCCGGATGCCTTCGTGAGCTCCCGCAGTCTGGTCATGAAAGAACTGAGCGTCATCGGATGCCGCTACTGCGGCGCACCTCCGGATGCGGTGTTCGAAGAGATGGCAAGCGGACGGCTGCGCGTTGACTCGCTGGTTTCCACGCAGCTTCCCCTCGAGGCTGCTCCCATCGTAATCCCTTCAATAGTCGAGCATCCCGACCATTATATGCGAGTGCTGTTCGGGGGCGAGTAGTCCGTAGTCGGCGAAAACTCTTCCCTGACGGTCACCCGGCTGCTCTGACTGCGCTGCGCTTGAACGACAGCGAGACCGACAATGTTCACTATTTCACGCACGCTCGACCCGAGCTGCAGAATGTGTACGGGTTTCTTCATTCCCATGAGTATGGGGCCGACGAGCTCAGCTTCTCCGATTTCCCCAAGCAGTTTATACGCGATATTTCCGGCCTCAAGATTAGGAAAGATCAGCGTATTCACCCTCTTGCCGTTCAGTCGACTGAAGGGATAGGTCTCCTGCATCAAATCCGGTGACAGCGCAAAGTTTGCCTGCACCTCGCCATCAAGACGCAGGTCGGGGTAAGCACGGCGCGCTTTTGCTACTGCTTCTGCGGCCCGTTGCGGTCCGGGGTCCCGTGCAGAACCGAAGTTCGAGTAACTGAGAACCGCCACAACCGGCTCGTAATTGAAGAACCGTACGGTCCGGGCGGTCAGCCCTATGATATCGACGAGGTCGTCTGCCGTCGGTGCAACGTTCACCGTCGTGTCGGCGAGAAAATACACCCCGTGTTTCGCGTTGACGATGTACATACCCGCAACCTTGTTGACTCCCGTTTCCCGCTCAATGACCTGCAGAGCCGGGCGTATGACACTGGGGTACTCGCGGGTTCTGCCGGAAATGAAGGCATCGGCATCGCCATGCTCGAGCATTCCAAGACCGAAATAGTTGCGATCCCGCATGAGCCGCTCAGCCTCGGACGCGGTTACTCCTTTGCGGGCGCGTTTCAGATAGAGGTTGCGGGCGTAGCGCTCGACCGCTCCTTCTTCTGCTTGTGGATCGATTACCGGACAGGACCGCAACGCCTGAAGATCGTGCTCCGTAATAAGCTGTTCAATAATCGCCGGCCGGCCGAGCAGAACAGGCGATGCAATCTGCTGGGACGCGGTGATGTCTGCGGCTTTGAGCACGTTGTAGTCTTCAGCCTCAGCGAAGACTACCCGTTTCGGGTCGTGGCGGGCCTGAGTCAGAATACCTGAGACGAGTTTCTGTCCGATTCCAACCCGCTCGAGGAGCTCCGCCTCGTAGATGTCCCAGTCGCTGATCGCAGTGCGTGCCACACCGCTTTCCATCGCAGCCCTCGCGACCGCCGGTGCGATCGTGGTCAGAAGGCGGGGATCCAGCGGCTTGGGTATGACATAGCTGCGACCGAAGGCAAGCCCGTCGGACGCGTATGCCCTACCGACGGAGTCTGGTACCGGTTCGCGAGCGAGGCGGGCGAGCGCCTGTGCTGCGGCAACCTTCATCGCTTCGTTGATCTCGGTTGCCTGCACATCCAGTGCTCCGCGAAAAATATACGGGAAGCCCAGTACATTGTTTACCTGGTTCGGATAGTCGCTGCGACCGGTCGCCATAATTACATCCGGTCTGCAGGAGGTCGCCGTCGCATAGTCGATTTCCGGCTCCGGATTCGCAAGCGCAAAAACAACCGGATCGCGATTCATGCGCCGTATATGATCCGGGCTGACGATGCCCCCGACGGACACACCGAGAAGAACGTCTGCTCCAACGATAGCCTCGTCGAAATCAGCCAAATCGGACTCGGTCGCGAACTCGGCTGCCGGATGATCTGCAGGAACCACTCCCTGACGGATGACACCGTCGGCATCGACCATAATGATGTGCTCCCGTTTCACACCAAGCTGATGATAGAAGCGGGTGCACGCAAGGCCAGCTGCACCCGCCCCGATCACGACGAGTCGCACATCGGCGATGTGCTTGCCGGCGAGTACCAGGGCATTTATCAGCGCCGCGCCGGTGATGATCGCTGTGCCGTGCTGATCGTCGTGCATAACTGGAATGCGGCACCGGCGCTTGAGCTCCTGCTCTATGTAGAAACACTCAGGGGCTCGAATGTCTTCGAGATTGATGCCACCGAAGGTGGGCTCGAGTCTCACCATGGTATCGATAAAAGCGTCGGGGTCCCGTTCGTCAACTTCAAGATCAAAACCGTCTATACCCGCGAAACGCTTGAACAGCACGGCCTTGCCTTCCATGACCGGCTTGGCAGCGGCTGCACCGATGGCTCCAAGTCCAAGCACCGCAGTTCCATTGGTCGCTATGGCGACGAGATTACCCTTAGCCGTGTAACGATACGCGGCGTCCTCAGATTCGGCGATGGCCCGTGCAGGCACCGCAACCCCGGGAGAATACGCCGCCGCCAGATCGTACTGAGTCGTCAGCGGTTTGGTCGCCGCGATTTCCAGTTTTCCGGCTGGCGGGACTTCGTGGTATTTCAGTGCGTCTTCGTCGCTGACGTGCACACTTCCATCGATGGCTTTTTTCTGCTGACCAGGCATAATGCCGCGGATTATAGCAGACTATCCGAGGGCGGGCACACCTACACTGTGACTGCACACATAGAGGAACTCCGTACCGGTTGCAACCGGTCTCTTGTCGTAGGATCCATATGCCGCGTCGACCTTGAAGCCATGCGTAGCAAGCAGGATCTGGAGCTGGTACTCATAATAAAATCGCAGAGCAAGGGTATCGACGTGGCGTGCCACGCTGCCGTCCTGATTCGTTGTATACACAATTACTTCAGGAAAGATAAGCTGTTTCTCCATATCGACAGCAGGCATGCGCCGCGCACGTCTGACGGTTTGCCCGGTTCTCGGATCCCGGCGCTCCCAGTCAGTGTGTTCGATTTCGGTCGTCGCCATGGGTTCCTTGTAGTCCACCTTGAATACATCCAGGATGAACACGCCTCCGGCCGATAGATGGCGTCTGACCGATTCAAGACAGCCCGACGTATCGCGATCGTCCGTAAGCGCCTGAAAACTTCGGAAGGGTATGATGATGAGAGGAAACTGCTGCGGAATCTGAAAGCTTGACATTGACCCCTGCACCACATGCAGACGGTTTCGAACCTCCGGCGAAAGCGAGGCAGCCTTTCGTGCAAGCTCGGTCAACATACTCGCGGAAAGATCGAGTGCCCATACTTCATGGCCTGCCTCGGCGAGAGGAATTGATACCCGCCCCGTCCCGCAGGCAAGCTCGAGCACGGGGCCGCCTGCCCGGTCAGCAGCCTCGAGATAGAACGCAAGGTCGGACTCGCTATAGCGGGCAGTGTCCATGTCGTACCAGGGAGCCGTATTCGAGAAAAGGTTCTGCCCGTCCCGCGAACTCATGCTTCTTTGTACCCCGCGCGGAGGGCAAGACGTTGCGACCCGAGGGAACACACCAGTGCGGGGACTGCGCTGACGAGGGCCGATCCGCCGGCGACCACAGCAGCCGGTACTCCGGCGATGCGATCCACGCCGAAGACAAGCGGGAGAAGCACGGCAAGAAGCCCGAGAAAAGCTGTGAGCCAGAGAAACACGGCACCGGTAATCGCGATACGACGTCGACTGGCCTGAAACTGTCGATCGACTTCGTAGACCCATCGATAACATGTCAGCGATGAAACACCCGTCTGATCCGCGATATGCGACGCAATCCCGTCGACATCGCGACCGTTCCGGAGTTCGTCACGAATCAGCGGAAGCTGGGCACGACTGATGTCGGCTTCACGTCTTGCGCGGTCGGAAACGCTCTCGCTCACCGGGCATTCTCCGTCATATGTTCGCGAAAGACCTCGAGAAAACCTTCGGAGGCGAGCTGGTTTGTGTCGGCAACCAGTTCTCCATCGACGTAATAGCGGATATAGGGGACGAAACTGTTACCCCAGATCCGCTCTTTCATTGTCCGGTACTCGCTGAAGTACTTCTCGCGATCGTAGATGACCGTATATATGGAAAGGTCGAAATCTTCCGGCTTCTGGTCCTCGACGAGCGCCTTGAGCGATCTGTCGACCGCCTTCCAGTCGGGACACCAGCTCTGTGTGGAAATAACAGCGACAGCCTTTGCGCTTCCAAGAAGCTCGGAAGGGAACTCGTGGTGTGCTATCGCGTATCGTGCGTACTCATCAGGGAGAGCCGTATAAGTGGTCATTGTCCATGAAATATACGATTAAAGTGCGCAGCTCGACAAACCGCCTACACACTCAGCGCAAGTTTGCCGCGAACGTGTCCGCTCATACTTCGCCTCCAGGCCGTCTCGACCTCTTCGATCCCGTATACCTGTTCCACCGATGCGGTGAGTCGCCCCGCAGCCGCGTGTTCGGCGATGCGATGCAGGCGTCGCCCGTCGGGTTTTACGATTTCAAGATGGTAGCGTTTTCCGTCACGGCGGGGCAGTATCGACCGACACAGCGCAATGATTCCGGGATGCACGGTCACAAGCATCCCCTGATTGCGAAGGCCGTCGATCGCGCGTCGATAGCTTAATGTTCCCGCAATGTCAAAAATCAGATCGTAGAGAGCGGAGCCGTCCTGCAGGGGGTCGGCCGAAGAATAATCAATGGTGTGTATCGCTCCCCGTCCACGGCAGTATGACTGATTTTCCGCGCTGCTGACTGCCGTCACACGCGCGCGTCCGATCACGGCGAGCTGGAGCGCGAAGCTTCCCACACCGCCCGCAGCGCCGTTTATGAGAACATCCGCGCCGGGGGCAATGCGTCCGTGAAGAAACAGCGCCCGAAATGCCGTCAGGGCCGACAGCGGCATAACGGCCGCGTCCGTCATGGGAATCCCATCCGGAACAGGAGCGAGGTGCTCTGCCTTTGTGCACACAAACTCCGCATAGCTGCCCTGGGCGCGCAGGAGCGGCAGCATTCCGAACACCGCCTGGCCTGATGAGAACCCGCGTACACCAGGTCCGATTTCATCGATTACACCAGCGAAATCAGCCCCTGGCGTCCGGTCAGGTCTGAAACCGGTCAGCAGACGGAAATCACCGCGTGTGAGTTTCCAGTCGATGGGATTAATCCCGATTGCACGCACGCGAACGCGCACCTCGCCACTGCCCGGTGACGGGGACTCGGTTTCGACCCGCTCGAGTACTTCGGGGCCTCCGTAATGCTGATACCGATACTTCCACATAGTCTCGTCTCTGTTTCCCGCGTCCCGTTACCTGGCGCTATACCGGCTGCGAACAATCCGGTGGATTTCTTCGAGCGCGCGGTCCCGCACACCGTCGATGCCGGTATCAAGAAGAAAGTCCCGTCGCTCCCGATCAAACCAGCGGTACAGACGCTCGGCGGCGGTAGCCGGGTCTTCAGTTCCCCAGGCAATCTTTGTGATCGCGCGGAGTTCATCCCGGCTGAAGTAAATGCGTTCGCCAGCGACCTGTATCACAAAGGACTGCGGAGAAATCTGCTCGATATCGACCGAGTAACCTGGAGACGATGCGCCGGCCGGTGCTTCACCGTGCATGACCGCATCCTGTGCAGCCGAAACCTCTTCCTGTCGATGCCCGGTTCTCTGCTGATGAACGAGGAGCGCCACCTGCGATGCTATGTAATCGAGAGCATTCTCATCAAGCTCCTGCAGCAGGCGTGTGATCTGTTCGATTCGTCGTGCAGCACCTGCTGACCGTTCCACAGCCCCGGACGCATCGCCCAAAGCTTCCGGAGCCTTTTCCGCGAGACTCTTTCTCGCCGGAGTCTTCTTTGCAGTTGTCGCCTTCTCGTCTGTCGTCTTACTGTCTTTTGCCGTCGTCTTCTTCCTGGTTTGCCTTGCCATGTCTTCTTTCCTATGTCGGGGGTCTCTTATCCGCAGCCCCTAATGATCTTTCCAGTACGCGGGCAATACCGACAAGCTTCGCTTCGCTCCAGTAATCGCCGTACAGGGTTGCTCCAATCGGCATACCATCCTCGCTGAATCCTGCCCGAAACGTGAGAGACGGATGTCCGCTTCCATTCGTCAAATACAGCCAGTTGACCGCAGCCGGAGGTGCAAGTACCACGTCGACATGCTGTATCGCATCAGCGGCGTACCCGGCGTATACACGACGAAGCCTCTGAGCCTGAATATACTCCACTGCCGAAAGAAAGCGAACCGAGCGAAAGGTATTGGGCCATGCGGCGACGGTCTGCCAGCGGAGCATCGCGTCCAGTCCACTTTCGGTGAGCTCCTCGAAAGTCGCTGCCGCTTCCGCCCAAACCGGGATCGCAAGGACTTCGTACGACACGTCCGGCAGTGTTACGGGAACAAGTTCTGCTCCCAGGGACTCCGCCGCCGTAAACACGAACTCCGCGTCGTCTGTCCTCTGTCCGGCCGGGTACCCGACTCGAACACCGTGCAACCCGGTGTCGGCGTCACGCCCCGGACTCTCGTACCTCGCGTCAACACAATCCGGATCGATAGCCGCCCCCGCATCCGTGTGACCGCTAATCGCCTCGAGTACGAGCGAGCAGTCGTAGACTGTCCTCGCCATGGGTCCGATCTTGTCGTAGCTCGGGCACAGAGGCATACAGCCGTCCCGGGAGACCCGCCCGAAGGTTGGTCTGAGACCCGCGGTTCCGCACACAAGCGAGGGACTTATGATAGAACCCATGGTCTCGGTACCCAGTGCGAACGGCACGAGTCCAGCCGCTACTGCGGCGGCACTCCCCGCGCTCGAACCACTTGAACCGCTGTCAGTTTTCCATGGATTCCGGGTTGTGCCCTCATACCATATATCGCCGTACGCCAGCGCACCCATCGAAAGCTTGGCGACCAGAACCGCTCCGGCCCGTTCGAGAGCCCTGACGGTTGCCGCGTCCCGCCCTGGTATCCTGTCACGGTACGGCTCGGCACCCCAGCGCGTGGGAATATCGGCGGTATCGAGCAGATCCTTGGCACCCCAGGGAATCCCGTGAAGCGGCCCGCGTGAGATCCCCCGCTCTCTTTCAGCATCCATGCGATCTGCAGCGAGAAGGGCCGTCTCGTGACAGAGCTCGGCGACGCAATGGAGCTCCCGACCCCGTGTTTCGAGTCGCTTGAGAGAAAGTTCCGTCAGATAGCGGCTGGTGACAGCCCCGCTGTCCAGAAGCGATCTGAGCACAGAAATGTCTGCATAGCACAGATCCTCGTCGGCAGGACGTTCGCCCGAACAGAGGACTTTCCTTTCGTCCTCACGGTTCGACGCTGTCATTTCGGGAGGTGGAGGAACTATTGCAAGCCTGACTGCCGGCTGGTGCTCAAAATCGAGCGAACTCTTCCTGCGCTCGAGCGCCGTCTGACGGAATGAAGCGACCAGTCTTGCAAGCTGCGCCGCACCGTGACGGTCGACCTGAAGGCCGAGCACAGCGGCCATTTCCTGCATGTCTGCAGTCGAGGCACCAACCTTGCGAGGCCGGAGACGCGAGCCTCGCGCACAACGGTGACGGCGCCACGCGCCCGCACCGGACGAATGATTCTCATTGCGGAAACATCTCATGCTGCGCTATTCCTCCGCCCGATGTTCAATAATTTCGGCCCTGCGGTCGAGGTGCTGCCCGGACACATCAGTGCTGACCTGACGATCAGCCGCGAAGCCGGCCACGCGGCCGATGCGCGACATTTCGAGTCCCTGCGCGACGAGCTCTTCGGCGACCACTTCTGCCCTCAGGCGGGACAGCGCGATACGACCGTCAGCAGACCCTGCAAACGCGGTGTGTCCTTCGACACGGACGGTTGATGCAGATGCGGCAAGGCTCGCAGCAGCTTCTGCGATGACAGCCCGGCCAGCAGGACTGAGCTCCGCCGTATCGGGGCCGAAGTACACGATCCAGGTGCGGGTTTCGTCGACGATTGAAAGCTCGCCCGTATCGGCCACCACACCGCCGGGAGCAGTTTCCGTCTCGGGAGCAGGTGGCACAGGATCGGCTGCCGTCGCATCGACGTCCGGATCAGCCGCGTCACGGGGGGCAGCAGGGTCTGCGGGTTCGGGATCTGAAGGTTCAGGAGTCTCATCACGCAACGACGCGACGGTCCGGACACGTCCTGCATCCGCCCCTCGTAACGCGTCGAGATTCCGATACAGCGCGAAGCCCCCCAGCGCCAGGACACACAACAAGGCCAGTAGAACGAGCGTGCGCAACAGGAAGGGCCAGAGGACATAGCGACTCACCGGAACAAGGACCTCGCCACGGGGCGTGCCTTCGGCATGAAGTCGCAGCCGGAGCCTGGTAAATCCAACGACCTTCCCGGTCAGCTGCATGGCGAGCGGATTCTGCGACCGCACCGGCAGATCCCTCACATCGAAGGTGTGCAGGGGATCGACTCGACTCCGCCTCACGGCCGCAATCTTCACGAGTGCGCGCGTCTGATCCGGGCGGATAGGGGTGACGTTCAAGGCCCCGGAAGCGTTGCTCTTTGCCGGAAGCAGAGTGACGTATCGAGTGTTTTCTATTTCAACCTGAAACGAGAAGGCCATAGCGATCCTGACACGTAGTGTATCGTATCTCCCTCTGAAGGGACAGCCGGACTTGAGCGAACACAGCAGTCGCTGCTACGGTGAGTACCCGTGAAACGTCCCTGGCATGTAAGCTCAAACCGTACAACGACGCTGCTACTCCTGACTGTGATTGTACTGGTCTTCGCAGCCGGACTGGATCGGGTCACGTTTCATTCCGGATACCGTCTGGATATACCGGACTTCGGTCCTGCAGGAAGTGTTGGTGGGGGCCTTGAAGGCGGTCACCGAGCCTTTATGCTCGTACTGTGGAGCATCATTGCAGCCTCGGTCTTCAGCGTCGTCGTCTCCATGCTCACACCCGATGGGCGGAAGCGACTGCTCATGTCGGCGGTATTCATTCTCGGTGCGTTTTTTCTTGTCGGTGTGATCACCGAGCTTCTCCCCGAACTCGAGGCTCCATCGACTCAGGCGGACGTGGAAGAAGGCGAAAGCGGTGCCGGAGGATCGTCCGCCGGCCTGCCCGGTCCGCAAGGCGACGCCGCGGTCGAACGCCCCGGGCCGCAGGACGCGCCGGCAGGTCTCGGTTATGTACTCGCGGTTCTCCTTTCATTGATTGCGGGTCTCGCTGTCTACCGCGTGACGCATGATTACCCCCGGGGTAATCAGCCGTACACGGAGGAGCCTGATCAGAAAGAGTTGTTACGTACCTGGGCCATCGATACGCGAGGGCATCTCGAGTCCCCGGATGAGACCGTTGACGTCGTACAGCGAGCCTACTTCGATCTCGAGCGTTTCGCCCGCGAACAACTCGGTTCGCGCAGGAATCAGGCAACAAGTGCCCGCGAGTTCGTCACACTCCTGGCGGAATACCGACTACCCACGCATGCACTCATGACACTTGTCGATCTGTTTGAGCAGAGCCGCTACGGAGAAAAGAGTCTTCCTTCGCGCGACATGGAACGCGCGAGGGCCGCTCTGCGCGCCATCGTCGATGCTGTGGAACGGCCCGGGGGTTCTACGTGAACAGAAAAAACCTCAGGCGGCTGCTGTTTTCGATGCTTGCGGCGACGCTCGTCGTCGGAGCGAGCATGGGGCCAGGAAGACCCTACCTCCTCGCTGCAAGCTCGACTGTCTATACCGCCTGGCTTTATGCAGGATATCTCTTCCGTTCGGTTCCGGGTGCATTCTGGTGGACCACGGTAAGTCTGATTGTCTCGATTCTAATCGTTGTGACCGCGATCAGGAGTTTTCCGGGACACTGGCCCGCTCCCGGAATAGCATCGGTCCGGTCTGTCCGTCGCTCGGGAAGACGGAACGGCGTATCGCATTCCCGGGACCGTCTCGATCTGATATACCGTCAGTTGACTGAAATCGGCGAACACCCGTCGGCAAACGCGTTTATTGATCGTGAGCTGGCAGATATACTGTCGCGCATGCTGTACGGAAAGCGGTGGACACGAGGCAGAGCCGCTGAGCTCGCCAGTCATCCCGCTCTCTCGAACTGTCCGGACCTCAGAAGACTTGCAGCGGAGGGGCCTGCGACAGACGGCTCTCCGCGTCATACAGGAGGCCGGCTGTTCGCAAACACCCGTCGGCGTCAGATCCGTCGCAGCGAGGCCGTCGGACAGATAGAACAGTACGTTCAAGCGCTCGAGGCAATTGCAGATCACGGGGAGTACCAGAAGCATCATGAGTGAACACACACACCGGAAGGACTCACCGGTCACACGGATCACTGAAGCGGTCGTTGCGGAAGTCGGGACGGTCATTGTCGGAAAGGATGCCCTTATCAGGGATGTCATCGCGGCGTTTCTGTCCCGGGGACACGTTCTCTTTGAGGATGTACCCGGTCTCGGCAAAACCATGCTCGCGCAAAGCGTCTCAGCCTGCCTCGGTCTTGAGTACCGTCGTCTGCAGTGCACTCCCGACCTTCTTCCCGGCGACATCACCGGCGGCTATATGTTGAATCCCGAAACGGGCCGATTCGAACTGCGGCGTGGACCGGTATTCACGAACATTCTCCTCGCCGACGAGATCAATCGCGCGTCACCGAAGACACAGAGTGCGCTGTTGCAAGCCATGCAGGAAGGCGAAGTCAGTATCGAAGGCAGCACGTTTCAGCTACCTCAGCCGTTTTTCGTCATGGCAACGCAAAATCCGGTCGAATACGAGGGGACATTTCCCCTGCCCGAGGCTCAGCTCGACCGGTTTATCATGAAAACCGGCGTCGGGTACCCGGACCGCGACGAAGAAAACAGAATACTCAGAAACCGCATGAACAGACGGAGCGATGTGGTAGAAATCTCGTGTACAATTACCGGCCACAGCCTGAAAGACGCCTTCGCGGAAGTCGAATCGGTCCACGTGTCTGATGATCTGTCGCGGTACATCGTTGATCTTGTCGCGGCGACGAGAGGCGACCGGGGCGTCGCTGTCGGAGCGAGTCCACGCGGTAGTCTTGCCCTTCTGAAACTCGCCCGGGCAAGAGCATCCCAGCTCGGAAGAGATTTCGTTCTTCCCGATGATGTGACGTACTTTGCACAGGCTGCCCTCGTACACCGTATAGTCCTGTCACCCGACCTCTGGACCCGACCGAATGCGGCAGATCGCATCGTCGCCCAGTGCGTGCAGTCTGTCCCCGTCCCTGTCAGCCAGTCATGAGACAACCAATCAATGCGGCTCATCAAATTTCTCTGCGATGGAGCGTATTGATTCTTCTGTTGTCCCTTACCGTGACGACAGGCCTCCTGACGCGAAGCTCTTTCCCCTTCGTCCTGAGCGTGCCGATGCTTCTTTACGCGCTCTCGGGGCAGGCCAGGCCGAAACGGAGCTTCCGAACCGAGATAACTGCAGACCGTCAACGGATATCTGCGGGTGAAGAGGTTGCAGTACGGGTGACGATATACGCGGACGGTCCTGTCCCGTTCCTCCAGGTGAGGCAGACACTTCCCGGACAGGTGGAAGAGGTGTCAGGCGAGCTTGAGTACAGCGGAAATCACGACGGGAGCAAACCTGTCGTCCTGGCCTTCGTTGTCCGCTGCCCGCGGGGAACACACGTCATCGCAGCACCACTCATCACCTCCGGCAATTCGGCGCTCCTCCGGCACTCATCGGTACATGCACCTCAGCAGCTGCGAATCCACGCGGTACCACGGGTACACCCGCCAAAAAGCGTTTCGGTCAATCCGCCTGCCGTCAACCTGTTTCCAGGCATTATCGCATCCCGAAAGGCAGGGAGTGGAACACAGTTCTTCGACCTGCGAGACTACCGACCAGGAGACAGCCTTCGCCGCGTCTCGCGCAAGGCCACGCACGGTCGCCCGGGGTCCGCCGGACTTATCGTGACCGAGTTCGAAGAGGAACGGGCGGTCGACGTCAGCATTATTCTGGATGTGCGCAAAATGGTCTACGCGTCGTACGGAATGAGTCTCTTCGAAGCCGCCTGCGAAGGCGCGGCGGCTCTGACGGAACGATTCATCGCCGATGGAAACCGGGTGAGTCTGCTACTGTACGGAGGCCCGCTGCAGTGGGCACCTCCGGGCTACGGCAAGCGACGGAAAGAAATGATCCTTAACGAACTCGCCGAGGCGCGATTACAGGAACACGGAGCGTTCCGGAGCCTCGGGCAGATACCGCTCCATCTTCTGCGCTACGGAACACAGCTTGTACTGGTCAGCCCTCTCGAGACCGATGACGCCTCGGATCTCTGTTCCCTGCGCGCACGCGGATTTCGTGTACTGATTCTGAGACCAGACCGCATCGAGGCGTCTCTCACCGAGCTGCCCGATGACCGGTACACACACCTGGCGCGGCGAATCATGCGTCTCGATCACCACAGACTAAATGAAGACCTCGAGCGTAACGGCATTCTGGTGGTCAACTGGCCCCAGGGCCAGAGCCTCGCCGAGTGCTTCGCTGTTGAGCGCTCACGCTTCACGGCTTGGGGGCAGCACCGATGAAACCACTTGCCGTCGTAAAAATGATGTACGCGAGCAGCCTGTTTCTGGTCGCCACGTCACTGCTTCTTGTGTATGAGTTTTCTGCAGCGTCCTTTGTTGCCGTACTTCTGAGCGGATATATCGTGTCTCGCGTGCCACCGATTCGTCCGCTCGGCGCAGCCATTCCCGCGCTCATGTTTCTGCTTCCAGCAGGTGGACCGGCACTGCTTCCACGCATCGTCGGGATCACCGGGGTGCTCGCGATGTTCGAACTGGAGGCAGCACTTCTGCGACAGAGACCGGAAGACGGCTGGGGGATCATTCGCAGATCGATGTGTCTCGTCGCGATTCTCACCGCTGCTGCCGGAATCACGTACGTGCTGTATCAGCGGGGTGTCGTGCTTCCGGCGTGGTCAGTGACAGCAGCCCTGCTCCCGCTGACGCTGCTCCTGCTCGGTCTGGCTCGAAGCCACAGTGGTTCCGATACTGACTGAGCGCATTTCGCTCTCGTACCGTTCAGAGGTACTCACCCTGACACGGCGTACCTTTCGTGCGACCTCAGCGTACAGGTCCGTGTGCTCCGCGATTAGTTCTGCATAATCGAGGGTGGCCTCGCAGCATTCCTGCAGCACTGACGCATAGACTGTCCTTCCGGCCACGATTCGAAAGGTGGACCACTGCACGGGAAGATCACGACTGATCTGCCAGAGCGCATCCCCGGTAAACAGCTCATCGTGTGGAATACCAAGAGCGCGGTCAATCATGGCTTTGCAGGCATGAAGCTCGTAGGCTGGTACGCGTGCAGAAGAGCCCGTCTCGTCGCGCACATAATCCCAGACAATTACCGGAACTCCGCTGCCAAGCTCCTGAAGCAGCCGTGCGAACGATGTTTCAATCCCATTGATGCAGTGCATGGAGTCTGCACAGACCACAAGATCCGGCCGTGGCCATGAGGAGAGGTCACTCATAAGGAACGCGTCAAGCGTCCCCCTGTATCCTTGGGCTCCTTCCGGCAGATGCGGATCGATTCCAAATCCACAGCTCAATGATACGCCCGCTTCCTCAAGGACCATGCTCGCTGCAGACGGTACATGTTCGCCCGAGCCGATATCCCAGACACAACACCCCTTCATCGGACCGAGTGTCGTCCCTACGACAGCGGCAAGCTCCGAACCGTTCATTGCGGCGGCGTTTCCATCGTCTCCCGCGGCATGCGTTCTATAACGGAACGCAGGAGGGGAGCACCATTGTCGGGAAGTTTCCCGCTGAGACCCTGGCGCCAGAGACGCGCACCGGGAAGGCCGGAGAACATACCGAGCATGTGCCTCAATATCTTTCGCGATGGTACGCCGCGAGCGTAGCATTCTTCGAGATAGGGTATCATCCGCTCTACGGCTACACGTCCGCAGTCCGAGGGGGGCGGTACACCAGCAATGCGGGAATCGGCCGTACTCATCACCCATGGTGTCTCGTAGGCTGCCCGGCCGATCATGACCCTGTCGACACTCCGAAGGTGCCGGTCGGCGGCGTCCAGACTGCGTATCCCGCCGTTGATTTCGATGTCGAGCTCCGGAAAGTCCTCTTTCAGGCGATAGACATCTTCGTATCGCAACGGAGGTACCGTTCTGTTCTCTTTGGGACTCAGGCCTTCCAGCCATGCAATGCGGGCATGGACCGTGAATCGCGCCGGACCCGCAGACCTCACGATGCGCACAAAGTTGTGCATGTCCTCGTAGCGATCCATGTGATCGATCCCGATCCTATGCTTCACCGTGACCGGCTTGGCCGTCTGTCCTTTCATGGCCTCGACCATGCGGGCGACAAGATCCGGCGTCGCCATCAGACACGCTCCGAGTCCACGTTCCTGCACCCGGTCAGACGGACACCCCACATTCAGGTTTATCTCATCGTAATCCCAGGATTCGGCGGCCGCCACCGCCTGAGCTATTTCCACGACATCACTACCGCCAATCTGCAGCGAGAGTGGGTGCTCCACCGGGTCAAAATCTAGAAGCCTGGAACGGTCGCCGTGGACGATAGCGGCTGTAGAAATCATTTCGGTATATAGAAGCGTACGCCGGGTAATGCCACGCATGAAATAGCGATAGTACCGGTCTGACCAGTCCATCATCGGGGCAATTGAGTAGGGTATGCGGGTCGGGGAAACGGGAGGCTGCATAGGGTTTGATAGTGAACAGGATGGGAATGCGGGTCAAGACGGACAAAAGCGAAGGCCGGGCAGGACCCGGCCTTCAGACAAGGGGAGGTAGGAGGGCTCCGGTAGTGAGCGAATGCCGAACCGCCGAAAAACGAATCCCTGAAACACGGAAGGAGGACCGCGAGAGCTGAGACAGCTCTAAAGTATTTTCAGACCGGCGAAGGCATTCGCATGCCCGGACCATATGTAAATAAACGCGCCGGTGGGTTATAATCAGGTTGCGCGTTCGAAGTAGCCACCGGCGCTCGCGACGGATACATCAACGATGTTTCTGTCTTACAATCAGTAAACTATACCACCAAGGTCTCAGTAGTATTTCGTGAGCATTACAGTGATGTAATTGTCGGGCCGCAATTACTGTCCGCGACCGTGGTGATTTTCTCATGATTATCTGCAATCAAAGCGCGTGTTCACCGGGTAAGGGTACATGAGTCGTCCTGACTCGATATTCTGACCTTAGGAGTGAGGAGGTGA
>SKXQ01000051.1 GCA_007128315.1 Spirochaetaceae bacterium
ACGCTCGATCAAGAAAGGCCACGTGAGTGGTACTACGCGCTCATGGATTACGGCAACGCTCTTGTTCGATATGTCGCAAATCCTAATCGGGCGAGCCGACAGTATGTCCGTCAGAGTACGTTCGAGGGGTCGCGCCGACAGGTGCGCGGACGGGTGATCAGAGTCCTTTCCGATTTGCCGTGTGCCTCCGAGAATGATCTTCTCGATACAACCGGAGCACCAGTTGTACGTCTGCAGTCGGTGCTGCAGGATTTACTGGATGAAGGGCTGATCGTGCAGGACGGGCCGTCATGGAGGCTCGCCGAATGACTTAATAGAGCTCAGCGCAGTTTTTCGCGGATCTGTTAATCAGGCGTTTCTGCATTTCCATGAGTATCTGCAGAGCAGCGGATGTGTTGCCCTCAATATCAGAGATAATGCGAAGAATAGGCTCGGTCCTTGATCCACGGAACCAGACGAACGCGCGTGCTGTATTTGCTTCGTCGTACAGATGCACCGCGAGCCCCCCGCTTTCGTCTCCTTCAGGATTTCTGTTACCCGGTCCTGTTCTGACGTCGGGTCCTTCGAAGTTATGTACTCGATAATCGCGAAGCCACGTGAACTCGCTCCTTGTCTTCAGTTTCCTGATTTCATCCGGTAGCAGGGCTTCGTACGCTTCCTTGAGACGCTTGTGGTCCAGCCTGTTTACTTCGATACGGGCAGACGGATCGGTCGTCTGTGTCGTCAGAAATACGGGTAGTCCATTCAGGATCTCCTGGAGAATATCGCCCGGTTCCAGAAGGGAAGGATCCCCGGCGATTCCGAGCGCGGCGAAGGCCTGCGCTGCAGGAGAACTGTCGCTCTGATCGTACGTCGGCCTCCAGGCAACAAGGCGTATGATGGACGAGATTGTGGACAGGGGATCGCGAATGGTTCCGGGAAACGTGATGTTCCCTCCGTTTGAGCCTTCGCCGATTATTGGAACACGGTAACCATCCTCGCGGAGCAATCGTGCCCGCTCGAGAACATTCGCTTCTCCCACCTCGCTGCGGAATACGTCAACATCAAAGGCAGCGGCGATTCGTTCGATCCGAAGGGACGTAGGACCGTTTACGACGATGGCACTTCTGGTATCGTTCTTGAGTTTCTGATAACGCAGCGATTCCATGGCGAGTTCCGCCACAACGGACAGGGCGAATACTTCCTGGCCTGAGAGTGTATGAGCATCTGTCCTGGAAGGATTGAGAACCAGGTTGCCTCGGTCACCGTCGTTATCCGGTACATAGCCAATCAGGGCGTTCTCCATCCGTGTTTTGCAGTCGTTCAACGCAGCACCTTCAGGCTCAATAGCGTGCGCGATGGAGCCTGGTACATCGTTGATTGACCGAAAACGCATCCCCCAGTCCTGTAAGAACTCGCGGTCGGGGCCCATGCAGCGGGCGCTGCCGTTCATGTCAGAGAATACTTCCACCGAACGTGTATTCTCTTTCAGCTCCGCGAAACTCCAGGGGGACGATACACGATGTTCAAGAAGGCTCCGGTACGCGGCACGAGCATCTTCGCGGCATTTCTTCTGGTGACTGTAGACAGTCTGCACGGCCTGGGGATCGACGTGATGAACGATACGGTGCAGTTTCTCGAAAGCATCCCATCGGCTGACCGTTGACTCGAACAGGTGAATTACCTCGGCTGCGTCCTCCGCCGGCAGCACCATTCCGTCGCCATTCATGAACTTGAAACCGTTATAACCCTGAGGATTGTGGCTCGCGGTGACATAGCAGAGACCACCGGCGTCCGGGTCAGTTCCTGTTATCGCGGCAGCCTCGCATACGGAAAGTGCGCCAGCCAGTCGGACGCTGATGCCAAGATAGGTAAACGCACGCACGAAGGTGTCTACAAGTTCGGCTCCGGTGGGACGAGTGTCGCAGGCGAGAATAACGGTGTCCCGTCCGTCCCTCGATCGTTGAACGCGAACAAACGCGATCGCCGCCGCAATTGTGAGGACGGCGTATGCAGGATGAAGACGGGGATCCCGGGACTCGTCGCCCCCGTCGCAGGACATGCAGGCTCTCCAACCGGATATGCTGCGAATCATGCGATCAGAGGCACTCCGGATATCGTCCATAGCGAGTCTCTGACCTTCCGACAGGGTACAGAAACCACCGGGAACAATGACATGGCCGCTCCGGTCGATAAATGGCCGTGACTGTGTGTTCATGTGCACGTTTTCCTTAGAAATGATAGCCGAAACCGACGGTGAGCGGGTTGAACCTGCCACCTGCGAGGAGCTCTTCCGATAGTACGTAGTTTGTATAGAAAACCAGTGTCATTGCGTCGAACAGACTGACCGAGATACCAGCTCCTGATGATGCGATCGAACCGCTGTCTTCCAGTATTGCGGACCCGGAGGTCTCGAAGCGCGCGTAGTAGCCCCCGTCCAGATATAGAACAGCACCCGGCATGAACGCTGCCGCCCCGGTCTTCGGGCCGACGAGACGCAGTTCCAGACCACCTGCCGCCTTTACGATTGAGTCGAACCGACCCGGCTCATAGCCGCGTACCGTGCCCGCGAGACCCGCGCGGCCCGATCGTCCACCAAACGAACTCCGAACGAGAACTGGCACGTGCTCACCACTGGTGTAGTCGGCGATCGCATGAACGCCCGCATAGAGACCGATCCGACTGTCCTCTCTGGTGCCGCCGCCTGCCAGAAACGGGAGAAATGCACGCGAGCGGGCAGTGACTCGCGTGTAATC
>SKXQ01000118.1 GCA_007128315.1 Spirochaetaceae bacterium
CGCGGGGATGCGCCCGTAGCAGCTGCGAGCACCGAGACCTGCGGCTCGAGCTCCGCGACGGCTGCTTCCACCGCTTCCGGATACGAAACCGCAACAACGGAAGGCTCTATCTGTGCCGCGTGCTCTGCAATAGCGTGCTCGAGCCGCTCGATATCGGAGCCGCGCGTTCCTACGATCGGTATAACCGGGCATTGAAGTTCTTCTGAGAGACGCTCGACATCTATCGAGATTCCGAGCTTCGCGGCTGCGTCCATCATATTCAGAACGACCAGGACCGGCACACCCATCTCTATGAGCTGAACGGTCAAATACAGATTGCGCTGCATGTTCGCCGCGTCGACTATATCGACCACGAGGTCCGGCTCACCCGAGAGTATGAAGTCCCGCGCGACTGCCTCGTCTGCGGTACCGGCCGACAGCGAATAAATCCCGGGCAGATCGACGACCCGTATCGAATGCGCGTCTCGAAGCTCGGCCGTCGTGGCGGTGCTGCTGCCACTGCTCGCGCCCGTGGAAAACGGCGCTGTGAGAAGCTTTTCGATCGCCTTTGGAGTGAACCTGCCTTCCGAGAGCTCGACCGTGACGCCAGCGTAGTTTCCCGTTCGCTGTCTACCTCCGGTAAGTCCATTGAACACTGTCGTCTTCCCGCTGTTCGGGTTACCGACGATCACGACGGTGCTCATGCGCATCTGTTTCCGTTCTGATGCCCGCGACGCTTCCCACGGAAGCCTTTCCGCCAGTTCCCACGTTCTCTGCATCGCGCGCAGAAGCCGAAGGCCTCGGGGGCGCCTTCGATGGGCTCGAGAACCAGCGCATCTGCTTCGTCACGCCGAAGAGAGAGCTCGAAGTCCCTGACAGTAATGTGTATTGGATCGCCGAACGGTGCGATTCGTTGTACGAAAATCGGGGTTCCACGCGTCAGCCCCATCGATAGAATACGGGAGCGATACGAGCGGTGGGATTCATCAATCCCCACAATCCTCGCCATACCCCCGACTGGAACGTCGCGCAGCCGGCATCGTGTCATACAATCTCCCTCCGTAATACTAGACAAGACTAACAATAGGTGGGCTTCCTAATTCGGTCAACGCGCCTGGCGCCCGTGCGGAAGAAAGATTCCATGAAGCTGGTGGCGCACGGAACAAAGACCAGCCTGACGTTGAACTGCATGATGCATCCGTTCGAGCACCCGGGGTATTTCTTTACTTGACAGCTGCAAATATTACTTATCTACATTACTATATAACCATATAACCAAGGCGGGGTGTGTATGAGTATCAATCAACACTGGATAACAGTCGGACTGTGGTGCTGTGTGCTTGTGCTTGGTACTTCTGTGGCCACAGCATCGGATACCGGGCGGTGGGGAGTACACGTGCAGATCTACAGCGAGCCGCATGAAGACGGGAATCCGGTCTACGTGAACGTACTTTCCCAGGCGATCGATCTGGGATACTCGTTCTACCCTGCCGAGAGGCTTTCCATGACGGTCGGCGGCGAGCTCGGATTCAGCACCTTCTATCTCGACAGCGAAATCACATTCCGACCCCACTTTGGAACTGGCGTATACCTGTATTTCTAACCGAGGTCAGGTAAATCGTCTCGGTCTGTTTCGCTACGAGCCTTTCCCTCTTTCGAGATCGCGGTGCGCTCGTCGCGGGTAAAGCTGCGAATATCTGCGACAGGGCGAAAGCGCAGCGCCGACCAGTCCTCGTCGATCGCCACCTGCCTCACACCTTCGTACCCGCGTGAGGCGAGCACGTTCCAGCCGCTGTCCCGGTTAAACTCGCACGCGTAGCGCTTCGAGCTCTTCTTGGGGTAGCAGAACCACAGAACCGCATTGTCTTCCGCACGATCGGTAAAATCCCGCGAGACCCGGTCGAGCTCGTCCTGAGTAATCGCAAATGCAACGCCAAAAGCTATCGTGGCAGCGTCCGCGACAGTACGGACAACGCGTACTCCGGTGAGCGCCGAGAGTTCTTCGAGCGCCGCGTCAAACTCCGGTGGCGAGTTGAGCACGACGATCTGCTGGTGTTCTTTCAGATTCAGTTTACGAAACAGTGGTGTCATGGACTAGTCCCTTCCTGGTAAAGAATAGTACCTTACACTATTCGGTGCGAATCCATCGCGTGTCCTCCCCACGAGGGAAAACTGACGAACGAGGGGTTGGCGAGTATTACACAGAGCCCGTTGCGACAAGGTCTTCGTAGCTGGTGTGGTACGACTTCAGCTGCAAATGTTGTGTCAGGAGCTTAACGGTACTCTTCGGGAGTCGCTCGAATTCGACCGTGGAATTACTCAGTTCATGTTATAGTTACTTTATGGAAAATGAGGATATCTCGCACCGGGAGTATGCGCCCTACGAAAGCGCTGTTGCCTTCTTAAAAAAACGCCTGGCGGGAAAAGACCGGGTTCGCTGGTCTTTCGTGATTCAGGGTATTCCCAACGAAGCGGCTGCCAGAACCATGTCGTTACAGCTCAACAAACGATTCACCCTGAACCTGGAGATAAGTCTTCTTTCTGTCGAGGGTCCTTCCGGATCAAGCTGGCGGCTGGCGGCACTCTCGGCGCCGGGTAAGCTACCTCAAGAGAAAGTCTTTCATGAGCAGGGCGGCTGGCTTTGGGCTCTGGCGGCTCACTACGATGCTCGTCTCGAGTCTTTGGCCTTTCAGTTGGAGGCTTAAATGATGTCTCAAGCGGGTATCATCGGCTTTCGCGTCTCCGGCGTATGTACGCCGATCTCGGCCTGGTCCCGAGATCTTACTTCCTGAACCAGGCGTACCTGCGGCTTCACTTGAACAGAAACGTCTCGGTTCCGTCGAACGTATCGAGGCTGTTTCCATCGAGATAATGCGTGCACCGGGACAGGTAGTAGGTCGACGCCCGGTCCTTGGGGTCAATCGCCAGGACCCGTTCGAAGCGCGTCGCAGCGTCGCGAAACTGCTTCAGGAAGTAAAGCCGTATACCCTCTCGGAAGTCCTCGACCGTCAGAGCTTTCAACTCGGTAATCCTCGCGTCAAAGCCATCCATGACTTCATAGATCTCGGTCTCCACGTTCTTCCCGTACAGACGGGTCTTCCCGAGATAGCGGGTCACGAATCGGTCAGCGCCAACCTGGTCATACACCTCCTTACTAATGAGGATCGCCGACCCGAACACCTTCGTGATTCCCTCGAGGCGTGAGGCAAGGTTTACAGCGTCTGCGATCACCGTTCCGTCAATTCGCTCCTGTTCACCGATGGTTCCAAGCATCACCATGCCGCAGTGAATGCCAATTCCGATCTCGATCGGGGTCTGCCCCGTGTCATAGCGTCGTCGGTTAAACTCCCACAACTCGCGTCGGATTTCCACCGACGCGCTTACCGCGTCGGCCGGTGAGTGCGGGAAGAGTGCCATGATTGCGTCACCGATGTACTTGTCGATAAACCCGCGATGGGTTCGAATGATCGGTGAGATCCGCGAGAGGTATGAGTTCAGAAAGTTGAAGTTCTCTTCGGGAGTCATGGACTCCGACAAGGCCGTGAAGGACCGGATATCGGAGAATAGAATTGTCGTTTCGCGCTGAATCTGGTCGCCAAGCTTGATGTCGAGAATGCTGTCTTTTTTTAGCAGTTCCAGGAACTCCATCGGTACAAAACGGCCGTAGGCAACGTTCAGCGCAGAAAGCGCTGCAGTTTTCTCCTGGCGCATAAGGTTGAACTGGTCGGCGAGGGCAAGCGACAGGAGCACGACAACAATGACCGAGCCAACCGATCCAGCCCAGGTCGTGAACACGTTTGTCGGTAGCACTCCAAGAGCCTTGAGCGCAAAGATCATTGTACCGGTAAGAAACGTCACCCAGGCCGGAAAATAGATCCGCGCAGCCCGGTTTCCCCGGATCACTGCGCTCCCGCTGTTGAGAAGAATCACGAGAAAGGCCGCGAGGTTGACCATGGTCGCTACTCGTATGGAGATCGCGTACGAGACGGAGAATGCGAGGACGATAATTGCCCCGCAAACGGCCATGAACGCGATCATAAGCTTGTCAAAGTAAGGTGCGGTCACCGGGGTATTCAGGAATGTGCGGTTGAACACCAGACACCAGAACGTACCACCGGCGACGAAGAACGGAAGCGAAGCATCCGCCCACCAGGTGCCTGTAGCCCAGAGGTACTGAACGGTATAGCCGTTAATCGAAGCCTGAAAGAGCACATAAAACAGTATGAACAGCGAGTAGTACAGGTACGCCACCGTCCGTAGTCCAGCGAGCAGAAACAGGTTATACACGAGCATAATGAGCATGGCACCAAAGTACATGCCCATTAGAATCTGTTCGGTAAGCGCCTGCCGCTCAAACTCGGCAGGAGTCTGGACTATGAAGGGAACATCGATCGCTGAACCCGTCTCAAAGCGAAACAGAAGGGTAGTCGTTCCGCCAGGCGGCAGTTCCACCGGAAATACGAAGTTTCGATACGACACCGGCCGCGTTTCGAAAGGCTGCCGATCACCCAACTCGGCGAGCAGCGCCGGTGTCGCGTCGGTCGCCGGATCGTGGCGGTACAGGCGAATCGAGTCATGAAGCGGGTACGCTACCTGGATGTACCACTCTGACTCTGTCGTGCGATTCTCTATCGCCATGGAGAGCCAGTACGTCGACGATGTGAACCCGAAGTTCAGCGTCGTCCGTTCGGACTGCCGCCACAGCGGCGCGTTCAGTGCATCCAAAGCACTCATTGTACCGTCGGCATCCTCAATGTATCGAACGAACTGCCCCGGCCGGTAGGTCTTGCCGGTGTCGGCAAGCTGCACAGGCTCGCCGAACGCATCCCCGGCGAAAAGCGGAGACGCGACGACCAGGGATAGAAGAAGTGCTGCACAAAAAACACGGATCGGGTTTCGCATGGCTCATCCTGTTGAGCTGTCCATGGCACGCGACATCTCACGTTAGTTATATTGTACAATTAAGTTTATAACATCTTTATAGATAATAATATCAAATATTCTGTGATAGCAGGCAACTACCGGCAAATTTCAACGTTTTCGTCTGTGTTCGTCTTGACAGGTCACTTATAAGGTTATATACCTTTGTATATAACCTTATAACCAAGGGGATGTGAGTACATGAGCAATGATCCGCTGTTCCTGCAGATCAAACACCGCATCGAAGACATGATCCTCTCAGGCAGTCTCGGGCCCGACGACCAGGTACCGTCGTCGACCCGGATGGTCTCGTTCTACCAGGTCAATCACCTGACTATCCTGAAGGGTGTGAACATGCTGGTGGACGAAGGGATCCTGTACAAGAAACGCGGGGTCGGCATGTTCGTCTGCGCCGACGCGCGCGAGCGCATTCATGCCTCAAGGCGCGAAGCGCTGGTGGCCGACTATGTGAAACCGCTTGTCCACGAGTCGCGACGGCTCGGCCTGTCCGACACGGAGCTTACCACTCTCATTTCCCGGGTATCCACGGAGGTTCAAAATGATGATGAACACACACAGCACACAGACTGATGCACCGCCCCTCGCGGCGCTGCGCGAGGTCTCGGTCACGTACCGGGACACCACCGCCCTGCAGTCGGTCAGCACCAGAATCGAGGACGGCCGTGTATACGGTCTCATAGGCCGTAACGGCGCGGGCAAGACCACATTGCTCTCGCTGCTCGCCTCGTACAGGCGACCGGACAGCGGACGCGTACACGTCAACGGAGCGGACCCCTTCGAGGACGCGGATCGCATGAGCCGGGTGCACTTCGTGTTTGCACGCGACGTGAGCGACGAATCCGACACCGTGAAAGAGACCCTCGAGCACTGCGCCCGTTACCGGGACGGCTTCGACCTCGACTACGCGTGGACGCTCGTCGACCGCTTTGGCCTGACGGCGAAGAAAGCGCTTTCCGATCTGTCGCTCGGCATGCAATCGGCGGTAAACGCCATCGAGGGTCTGGCCTCGGGAGCACAGCTGACCATGTTCGACGAAGTACACCACGGCATGGACCCGCAGTCCCGCACTCTGTTCTACGAGTCCCTGCTCGAGCAGCGCGAGAGAAGCGAACGAACGTTTATCCTGTCGACACACCTCGTATCGGAGATGGCGTATCTGTTCGACCACGTGCTGATCCTCGACCGGGGGTCGCTGCTCGTGGACGAACCCTACGACCTCGTATCAGAGCGTGGAGTCACGATCACCGGGCCCATCCCCGCGGTCGACGGCTTTACGAAGGGCCGAAATGTGATCGGAAGAAAGACACTCGGCGGCACCGCTTCCTGCGTACTCTACGGAGCGATGTCGGATACAGACCATTCAGAGGCGGAGACAGCCGGGCTCGAAGTAACATCAGTGCCGCTTCAGGACCTCTTTATTCACCTGACCAACGCTACAAAGACACAAGGAGACGACCATGCGATCGCTCAGAACTGATCACGCCCTGCGCTCGGCAACCGACATGTACAGACTCTATATGTTCTGGGCGCTGATTGTTGTCGGAATCAGCGTCCTGATCCGAACCGTCCTCTGGATCTTTGTCGAGGAAATGCAGACGCTCGAAGCCACGCCGCTGACGCTCTTTCGCGGCCCGGGACAGATATTCATGCTCGTCGTCGGGATTGTTACCGGTGTATATGCAATTACGTACTTCATTCGCCAGGGCGTCACCCGACGGAGCTTTCTGGCCGGCGGGGCTCTCGCGGGCATAGGCATCGCGGTATCGCTTCAGATCGTCGGATTTGTGCTGTACGGTCTGACTGCCCTGCTCGAACCGCTTCTGCCCATTGAACTGCACATGTCGGGTATGCCCTACGGCGGAGGTGCATCAGGACTCGCGATCGGTGTGAGCGTCGACATTCTGTTGATATCAGCCTTCTTTTTTATGGGCTGGATCATCGGGTTTGCCTTCTCGCGCTTCAGGTTCCCCGGAGGAATGCTCGCGATATTTGTCGCGATATTCACGCTCGGCGCTTTGACCTCGCTCTGGGGCGAAGACGTTGAGATCAACGTGACCGGGATCCGGATACCACCCATCGACGGACTGCCGGTATCGCTGTCGTTCATCATCACCCTGATTCTGATCGCGCTGCAGCTGTGGACACTGTATGTGATGCTGCGCAACGCACCGCTCAAGGTCCAATAGAGTAAGGAGACGTCCATGAACACTGACATGATAGAAGCGCACGAGCTTTCAAAACACTATGGAGATCTGCACGCGGTGCGCGGGGTGTCCTTCGAGGTAAAGGCCGGAGAGATCTTCGGAATACTCGGACCAAACGGCGCAGGGAAGACCACGACGCTCGAGATGCTCGAAGCGCTGCGGCGTATCGACTCGGGGTCGGCTCGCGTAGCCGGGCACGATGTCTCGCGAGAACCGGATGCTGTCAAGCGCGCGATCGGCGTGCAGATACAGTCCGCCGCATTCTTCGACAAGGTCCGGCTCGAGGAGCTTCTGAGCTTCGCGTTGAGCGTGTATCACGTACGCGGCGTCACCCCGCGCGACCTGCTCGCCCGGGTGCAACTCTCAGAGAAGGCACGGTCGTATCCAGAGCAACTCTCCGGCGGTCAGCTGCAACGCTTCAGCATTGCCATGGCGATTGCTCACGCGCCTGAGATGCTGTTTCTCGACGAACCGACAACGGGTCTTGATCCGCAGGCCAGGCGAAACACCTGGGACCTGATACGGGAACTGCGGGACGACGGCATTACCATTCTGCTGACGACACACTACATGGACGAGGCGGAGTTTCTCTGCGATCGCCTCGCAATCATGGACAAGGGCTCAATTGTTGCGCTCGACTCTCCGGCCGGACTCGTAGAGCAGCTTCTTGACACCGGGTTTACGCGAACTCAAGAGGTTCGTCCGGCAACGCTCGACGACGTATTCATACACCTTACGGGAAAGGAACTGAGGGACTGACCATGAAACACTATTTCGGACCAGCATTGCGACTTGCACGACTGCAGTTCACTCGTATTCTGCGTGACCCGGTCGGTACCATTATTCTGTTTGGGCTGCCCATGGTTCTGCTTGTCGTGTTCGGCGCGTTTATGAGCAACACCGATTCGCTGTCGCTCGAGGTTGCCTTCGTGAACGATTCGCCCCAAGAGCTTTCGGCCATGGTCGGCGAGACTATGCGTTCAACCGGCGTGTTCGAGTTTTCGGACACTCCTGCATCGCTTGAGTCTGCACTCGAGAAACTGCGCGAAGGCGACCTCGATGCAGTCATCCACCTACCCATATCGTTCGGTGACCCTGCAGAAGGAGACGCAGAGGCGCAGGAAACCAGTGGGCTTCCGGGTGGAAGCATAGAACTGTACGTCGACGAGAGCCGGGGACAGACTGCCGACATCGCGCGAAGCATTCTGAATGGCATAGTCCTCGAGCTGAATCAACAGATAGTCGGCGTGGAGATGCCGCTGTCACTGACGCAGCGATCGGTACTCGGCGAGAACGTGCAGCCGATCAGCTTCGTGTTTGCACTGTTCGCCGCGCTCGGCATGCTCATGATGGGGGTCTTCGGCGCCGCGACTCTCATACCTATGGACCGGAAGACCGGCGTTCTTCGCAGGCTGCACGTCATGCCCGTCTCCGGCGGACAGCTCCTGATCGGGACCATGCTGTCGTTCGCGATTCTGTCGCTGCTGCTGCTGACCGTCATGACCGCGACTGCGGTGCTTGCCTTCGGCATGCCCATGCCGGACAACCCCGTGCTTTACGCGGGATTTGCGCTTCTCGCCACTATCATGCTCATTGGCCTGGGCTTTGCCATTTCCGGTATCAGCAAGACTCCGTCCCAGGCCGACGTCTACGGACAGATCGTCTTCTTCGGGTCGCTCGCCCTCGGCGGAATCTGGGTGCCGCAGGCCTTCATGCCGGACATTGTCCGCACTATAAGTCGCGGTATTCCGCTGACCCCGGTTATCGACGGGCTTCAGGCGATTCTTCACGGTGCTCCAGGCGTCGTCGATCTGCTGCCGCAGATTGCAGTTATTCTGGTGTGGATACTCGTGACCTACACGGTCGGAATCAGGACGTTCCGGTGGGAGTAGATCGTTTTTCGAGGGCGCAGGCCTAGTACCCTGCCGGCTCAAACGACGCAAACACGTCTGCATCCCCAGACGGTTCCAGTCGAATGCGCCGTTCGGTTGCGGCGCCTGCGATGGCGTCGGTGTCGCCGTGCCAGCCAGCGAAGCGGTACCCCGGTTCGGGTACCGCTTCGAGTTCAATCGGAACACCGGAAAACCAGACACCACGCCAGCTCGACCGTCCGTCGACGCCGGGAGTACGACTGTCGACATCGACCAGCGCAACACGAACGTACCCGCCTTCCGGTTGCCGGCTGCCGGTTTCGAGCACGTAGGTCCCGGGCAGATCGTATCCGCGACGCTGAAAATACCCGAGGATGTGCTCGCGTTGCACATCGACCCTCTCGGCAACGAAATCCCGGTGCGACTGAACATGCGCGCGCCACGCGTCCACCGACGACGGATGCCCCCACCGTTGGATATGCTCGGCTATCTCGGGTTCGAGCAAGGCCTCTGCACGATCGATACTCGCGTTCATTTCTTCGGACTGAAACACGGTATTGAGAAGACCGGCGAACCGGTTGAGAAAGAGTGAGCGAAAATCGTCGTTTTCGAAGAGGCTGACGATCATCGCAGTGTACGCCGGATCCCGACTGCGCCGGGGCTCGGCACCATCGTAGTCATAGGCAGAGTCGAGTACTCCCTGCTCGTCCTCGAGCCCGTCGTTCGCGTAGAACTCCATGGTGTTATTCTGATCCATAAAGGCGTTGTCAAAATCCCACGTATGCCAGCGCCACCGGCCATCCAGGCCGGACACGGTCTCCGTAGAATCGCCACCACGCTGTCTCCAGACGGCGATGTGCTTGTTCACACCGTCACGATCACCCGTGTAAATGCGGACAATGTTGTAGTCGATAAAGCTGAGCACATCCATCTGGCTGTGGATCTGCTCGTAGTGCTCCGCATCGCTCATGTCCGAGTCTTCGATGAACCGGACCAGCTCGAAATAGGGCCAATTCTCTCCGGGCAGTCCTTCATCGAGCTGCCGATCGAAGCCGAACGGTCCTTCTACAACAATCGCATCATCCGGATCGATACCGTAGTTGCTCTCGAGATAGAAGCGGTCGAAACGCTCGCGAAGATTCTTGATACCCCAGTACTCACCGTTCACAAAGTGTATCACCGGCCGGTAGCGCAACATGTCGACGTTCAGATGATCAATGAGATGATGCTGAACCACCGCATCCTGCATGTGGCTGCGAAAGACGCTTTGCCCGGAGCGCAGCAGGAGTCGCTTATACCGCTCAACAGGCTCGTCAGGTCGGTCGTGCCGCACAGCACCGGGAAAGAATGCGTGTTCGAAATAGTTCGTCACATCGTACTCTTTTCGTGCATACAGGCGCAGCGTTTTCAGCGGATGAGAGCGCGAAAACGACCCGTGTACCCGTATACCAACATCGATAGAAAACACCGGCTCGCGAGCGGCCGCATCGAAGAAGGTCAGATGCGCCG
>SKXQ01000024.1 GCA_007128315.1 Spirochaetaceae bacterium
TGTACAGCGGGCCAAAGTTCGTGCAGGCCCGGAAATCAGCGCCTTCGAGGTCCATGCCAAAGGCTGTCCATGAACTCGGGCGGTATACCTCTTCTTCCGGCACGTTGTGCATATACACCGGTATCCGGAGCATGGAACACAGGGTAATAAGGTCCTTCCCGTAGTGCCCAAAGCCTATGGCACCGTGGTTCGAGCCCCAGTTAAGCATAACCGAGTAGGCATCGCGGAAACGCGGGTTGTCCGCGAGGCGCGGCACGAACCAGGTCGTCGGCCAGGTGTAGTTCGTACGCGCATCGAGCACCGTGTGTATCTCGGGTTCTACATCCACCGCCCAGCCTTCTGCGATCTGCATGGCGGGCCCGAGGCCGTCTATCATGTTCAGGCGGCACATGGTCACGGGCATTTCACCTTTGGTCAGGTAGCTCGATGAGTACCCACCGCCGCGGAAATATTCGGTTACCCCGGGATACCAGGTTGTCGCCTTGAGGCATGCGTCCGCTTCTTCCGGGGTAATGTCCCAGAAGGGCTTCATGGCGGGCTTTCCGTGTTCGGTCTGCTGCCCGGTTCCGTCGAGGGTCGCGGGGCCGGAGTTAATAAGGTGTATCATGCCGTTCGCGGCGCGGCCGCTCAAGGCCTTCCCGGTAACGCGCTTGACCGCGTCCGGGCTCCAGTAGGTTCGAACATCCGCAAATATCTGCGCTCGCTGCGTCAGAAGGTGCCCGAATGCCATGGACATGGCGTTCAGGTTGTCGTTTTCGGTCGCGAGCATGTAGGGCTCGCGGATCCCGTTCCAGTCAAATGATGATGTCAGGATCGCTTCCATGAAGTCGCCGTTGGGCATGAAGTCGGTCCACTGCCGCTGGCCCTGAAAACCGGCTGCGAGCGCGTTGTGGCCGTTCGCCTCTTCCTCGAAGCCGAGTTCGGCAAGCTTCGGGTTTCCGACCATGAGATCGCGGGTAATAATCGCCATTTTGACGGACGTTTCCCAGTCGGCGTCTTTCTGCTCAGGCGTTCGCTGATTCTCGGGCGGATTCGGCTCGTCGCCGGTATTCGAAGCGCAGTGCTTTTTCGTCCACGCGAGCGCTTTTTCGTACTCTTCGGGGTCGTAGATGTTTTCCTGCATGCGGCGTATGAGCTCGCTCATGTCGACATACTCGTTACGCATGCCCAGATACTCTTTGTAGAAGGGCTCGGTCACGTAACAGCCGCCTATGCCCATGGAGACACCACCGATCGAGAGGTAGCTCGTGCCCTTCATGGTCGCAACGGCAATACCTGAGCGCACGAACTGCAGAATCTTGTCTGCAACGTCTTCCGGCACGCTGCCGTCGTCTGCTTCCTGCACTTCCCGGCCGTAAATACCGAATGCAGGCACGCCTTTCTGCGAGTGCGCGGCGAGAACGGCTGCCAGGTACACCGCACCCGGGCGCTCCGTCCCGTTAAAGCCCCAGACCGCCTTCGGGATAAGCGGGGTCATGTCCATGGTCTCAGACCCGTAGCACCAGCAGGGAGTGACCGTGAGCGTGAGGCCGACATTCTCGCCGGCAAACTTCTCGGCGCACGCGGCGGCTTCGGCTACCCCGCCTATGCAGGTGTCTGCGATCACGCATTCCACCGCCTGCCCGCTCGCGTGGCGGACGTTTTCTTCGATAAGCCGGGCGGCAGCCTTCGCCAGTTTCATGGTCTGATCTTCAAGGCTCTCGCGGACACCTCGACGGCGGCCGTCTATGGTCGGTCTGATTCCGACCTTCGGCAGGCCTCCATGCAGACGGGTTGCCGGGGCGCTGACAGGAAAATCGTTCTGTGCACTCATAGATACTCGCTCCTTTCATTCAGTATGTAATACGGAAATACAGCTTCAGGCTATACCGGAGTCGAGTCGAGGTCAAACTGTAGTGAAGGCTTCGGTGTTCAGCTGCGCGAGGAAAACTCTTCAAGCAGTTCTTCGCGAGTCACGACACCCGCCTTGAAGGCCAGGTGGAAGAGCTGCACGACGTTCGAAAGGCCAAGCCGTTCCAGAATGCGGCGCCTGTGTACCTCAACGGTGCGTTCGCTGATCGAGAGACTGACCCCGATCTCGTGAATCGACGCACCCCGTACCAGAGCCTCAAAGACCTCTCGCTCGCGCGGCGTCAGGGTATCGAGAGCTGCATGATCGTAGCTCGGATTCGTCAGTCCGACTGAACCGTTACGCGCAAGAAGCAGATCGAGAGCGCCGGGGTCGAGAAAAGCCTCACCGGTGGCAAGCAGGGATACGGCTTCGCAGATGCGGTCGGAAACGTCTGCAACGTCAAGAAATCCACGGTATCCATTTGTCACAGCTTGCTCGAACAGAACCGAGTTCAAGTGAGAATAGAGAAGAAGTCGCGGACCCGGAGACGCAGCACGGCCTGAGCGCGAAAGATCAGAGTTATTATCGTGCAGGTGTACACCGTAATCGCCGGACTTTTCCGATGCGTCGTACGATCGTGCGTCGATATCACACGCCCGGAGGCATCGAAGGATGCCTTCGGTCGTCTTCTGATCCCGCAGATGCAGCACTACCGTGATTTGATTACCTTCCTGTTTGCCTTTCACTTTTTCTGAAAGATACAATCAGTACGATAATACCGGCATACGTCAAACACGCAAAATGCTACGCATTACTATGATTTATTCGGCAATCTGTACCGCGATGGAGTAGCGGGCGAGCTGCAGCGCCGACGAAACCCTGAGTTTGCGGAAAATACTGAGCCTGTGTGAGTCAACGGTCTTGGTGCTGACAAAGAGACGTCGGGCGATTTCTGTCGTTGACCTGCCGGATGCTATGCACACAGCGACTTCAGCCTCGCGCCGGGTCAGCTGCGTATACCCTTTCGTATGGGGACCGCGTGTTACGGCGTCAAGCAGGACTCCGGCGGCCATACCGCATACATAGCGCTGTCCGTGTAAGGCGTAGTGTATCGCACGGATAACCGTCTGTGGCGCGGAGTGCTTCGAAACATAGGCGCGTGCACCGCGTCGAAAGGCCTCGGCGAGCAGCGTAACTTCGTGATGCATGCTCAACATGACGACGGACAAACCACGGTTGGTACAGGGCTCAATGAGCTCGAGTCCGCTTCGATCCGGAAGACTTATGTCAAGCAGCGCAATGTCCGCCTGAATTTGGGGGAGGACTTCGACAGCCTGCGCGTGCGTGCCGACCGCCGCGGCAAACTCGCACACGTCTGCCCGGTTCAAAACGGTCCTTATGCCTGCTGAGGTCAGGGGATGGTCCTCGACCAGGAATACGCGCGCGATCCGACTCATAAATCTATTATGAGTAATTACGCCAATAGCACAAGGCACAACTCGCGCCTGGCAACACACTTGGGTATTAACGTAGCGTTTTCAGCAAAAAAACCTATGGAGCAATGGGAACAAATGTGCTTAATTACCGGGAGTAAGGATTTTTTGCTATGCGTGTGCTGGTTGTAGACGATCTTGCGATTAATCGCGTTTTAACAATGAGCCTCCTGCGCACCGTCGGCGTCGAGGCACACGGTGTCGGGTCCGCCGCCTCGGCTCTCGAAGCGTTGCGACGCGAAACCTACCACGCGATACTCGTTGACTTCTATCTTGGCGACATGAACGGGGACGAACTGACGCGACGAATACGGAAAACCTACGGCGTTGGACACCGCATCGTCGGACTCAGCGGTGACAGCGATGCCGATACTTACGACGCCGCCATGAAGGCGGGCATGGACGCCTTTCTCTGCAAGCCGGCTACCATCGAGGCTCTCAGCGAAGTTCTCGACCCTGCGGGACCGCAGATTGTCGGATGCTGATACGTCCCGAAACAGCGCTCATTCCGGCGCGGCGCCGGAACGAAGCTCGGCGCAGAACTCGCTGACCTTCTTGTGTATCTGGTCTTTTATCGGCCGAATGGCGGCAATTTTTTCTTCCATGGTTCCCGTAGCCTGCGATGGATCGGGAAAGGGCCAGTGCAGACGCTGTTTCTCGGCCGGAAAGATCGGACACTTTTCCGCTGCCTCGGGATCACAGACCGCGATCACGTAGTCGAAAGCCCTGCCCGCCGCCTGCAGTTCGAACACACTTTTCGTCCCTTTGCCTTCAATGTCGATTCCGTCTTCTTTCAGAAGCTCCACGACAGCCGGATTCAGTGACCCCGGTTCGATGCCTGCGCTCAAGACCTCTGCTGTCTCACCGAGCTCCTTGCGAAGCAGTTCTTCGGCCATCTGGCTTCGGGCGCTGTTGTGTATGCACACTGTCAGAATTCTCGTCTTCATAATATGCACGATATCGCATATCTTACATCAACGCAACAACAAGTCGGTAGCTGGTATGACCTGCCCGGGTCTGATACGCTCTCGCCATGCGATTCGGAATTATCGGGTGCGGGCGAATATCGCCTGAACACCTAAGAGCCATAGACGAACACGACAGCGCAAACCTCATTGCGTGTGCCGACATTGACGCCGCGAAAGCGAACACGGTCGCCGGACAGACGGGCTGCACCGCCTACACGGACTATCGCGAGATGCTCGCAGCGCACACGGAAATCGACGTGGTTTCAGTTCTCACACCGAGCGGACTACACCCGGAACAGGCGATCGACGTCATGGAACAGTTTGGTCGACACGTCATCGTGGAGAAACCCATGGCGCTTGACCCGGCGGACGCAGACCGCATGATCGCCTCCGCACAGCGATCCGGCGTCAAGCTCTTCGTGGTCAAACAGAACCGCTATAACCGCCCCGTCGTCAGGCTCCGGGAGGCGATGGAAGCCGGACGTTTCGGGCGTATTCTCATGGGAACGGTCAGGGTCCGATGGATGCGCGATCAGGCCTACTACGACCTCGCCGACTGGCGCGGCACCAAACGCCTCGACGGCGGGGTGTTGAGCAACCAGGCCATACATCACCTTGACCTGCTCCTGTGGATGCTCGGCGAGCCGGTATCCGTTTTCGCCCGCACCGAACGCTATCTCGTGGACATAGAAGCCGAAGATACCGCGGTCGCCATCGTGAAATTCGCGTCAGGGGCAACCGGGGTTATCGAAGCGACCACCGCCTGCCGCCCCGATGACCTTGAGGGTTCGCTTTCGATCCTTGGAGAACGGGGATCAGTCGAGATCTCGGGAATCGCGGTTAATGAGCTCAGACACTGGCGCTTTACCGACAGCGAGCCGGGCGAGGAGGAGCAGTTGAGAACCACGCTCGGCGAAGCTCCGGAAAGCGTTTACGGTTTCGGACACGGTCGCTATATAGACGCGGTGATTCAGAGCCTGACCTCAGACACACCCGGACCTGTCGACGGAACCGAAGGACGCCGCTCCATCGAACTGCTCCACGCCATATATTCGTCCGCAGAGAAAGGAACGGAAGTCCTGATCTGACCCGGAAGATACATTGTAGACAGCGCCGCATGGAACCACTATACTGATTAGACCGTGATCGCTAAAAAGTCTAATATAGCAATTATACGGTGCTTTTTTGTTCCCGCACTGCTGTTCAGCGCGGTCGCGGGCGTGTTCGCACAAAACCCGGTACAGACCAGCCACCCTGTCGTCTTTGATCGTCTGAGCCAGAGTGATGGCCTGGTAAACGCCTCGGTTTCTTCCATCCTGCAGGATGACAGCGGTTTTCTCTGGCTCGGCACACAAGCTGGCCTTCAGCGCTTCGACGGACGTCGGATGCTGCTGTTCACCAACCAGCCCTTCGCAGACAACCAGCTCTCCCATCACCTCGTGCAGACCCTGCACTACGACGGCGGCGATATACTCTGGGTCGGGACCTACGGCGGACTGAATCAGCTGAACACCGCGACAAACGAGTTTCGCGTGTTCGCGCGGGAAGCAGGCAATCCCCGGTCGCTGAGCGACGACATTGTCACGGCCATGGCCACCGCTGCGAACGGGAGCGTCTGGGTGGCTACGCTGAACGGGCTGAACCGCATCGATGACGAACAGCAGCGGGAGATAACACGATTCCTGCCGGACGCGGATGATCCTCACGCAATGCCGCATCATACCGTCCGCGCACTGCATCGCGGATCAGATGACACGCTCTGGGTGGGATCGCTCGGAGGTCTCTCGCGCGTGGTTGAGACCGCTGGCGGTGGCGTGCACTTCGAAACGCGTACGGATGATCTTCTCTCGCCGTTCGTCATGACAATGGACGAGGACCCTGACGGGGGACTCTGGGTCGGTACCTGGGACGGAGGCGTGCAGCGCATCGGACCCGACGGCAGCGTAGACCGCTCCTACCGCTTTCCGGACAACCGCATCTACCAGGTACTCGTGAGTTCAGACGGTCGGGTCTACGTCGCCACCTGGGGAGGTGGTCTGGTGGTTATCGACCCGGTCGCCGATCGCTACACCGTCTACCGCAACAATGCGGATGACCCGTACAGCCTTGCCCACGACGTGGTCTACTCGTTGTTTGAGGACCGCTCGGGGGTCGTCTGGATCGGGACCAACGGGAACGGCGTCAGCACGCTTGACCCGCAACGGCAGGACTTTCGCTACGTCCACCGCAATCTGCCCGCCGACTCACGACTTCCGGCAGGCAAAGTAAGTACGCTTTTCAGGGATGCGGAAACCGGAAGCCTGTTTATCGGTGTGCAGCAGCAGGGCCTGCACGTTCGCGATCCGCAGACCGGACAACTGACCGCGGTTCGCCATAACGCAGAGAACACGGCATCCCTGAGCAACGATCACGTCACGGCAATCGTACAGCACAATAACAGGCTGCTGCTCGCGACAAACGGCGGCGTGGACAGGATTGACCCGCAAACCCTCGAGGTAGAGCGCCTCTGGGAAACCCTTGTACCGGACACCAGCCCCGGTCCCATCGTATACGCGCTGCTCAGCGCGTCCGACGGCTCGCTCTGGATCGGGACCTACGACGCTGGCGTCTACCGTCGCATGCCGGACGGGCGCATCTTCAGATATGAGGCTGATGAAGACGCTGACGACTCGCTGACAAACAATCTGATCTACATGATATACGAGGACGCCGACGGCTCGATATGGGTCGGCACCAACGTAGGTCTGAACCGCTATCTGCCCGAAACCGGGACCTTCAGGCAGTATTTCTACGATCCGGCCGATCCCGGTGGCATCAGCGACAACAGCATGGTACACGCCGTCGAGGACAGCGCAGGACGACTCTGGTTCGCGACACGCAGCGGCGGTATCATGCAATATCATAACGACTCCGACAGCTTTACCCACGTCACCATGGCTGATGGCTTGAGCAGCAATCTGGTGCGTGCGATCACCGAAGGCGACGACGGCGTCCTCGTAATCGCGACCATGAACGGCGTCAACATGTTCGACGTTGACGATGGCAGTATAGACGTGGTCGACGAGCGCGACGGCCTCGGTACGCGTGAGTTCAGCTCGGGAGGCGTTCGGCTCCCGAACGGAGACGCTCTGTTCGGGGCATTTCAGGAGATCGTGCGAATACCCGCCAGTCTGCGCACGGCCACCGGGAACCCTCCAACGATACAGATTACGGACATATCGGTCCTGAACGAACCGTTCGACACAGGTCTGGCTCCACACCGCACCGCACATCTCAAACTCGACCACACGCAGAACCTGGTCACCGTGGATTTCGCCGCGCTTGACTTTACCAGTCCCGAGAGAAACTGTTTTCAGTATCGTCTGCGGGGATTCTCGGACGACTGGATACCCTGCGACGGAACTCAGCGAGCGACATTTACCAACCTTGCCCCGGGTAATTACGTGTTTGAAGTCACCGGGCGGAACGCACGCGGCGTCGCGGCCCTCGAACCGGCTCGACTTCGCATCACCATCGTTCCGCCGATGTGGCAGACCAGGTGGTTCTACGCCATCGCGCTGCTTCTGTCCTTCGGTGGTGTACTCATGGTGCTGTATCTGCGGGAGCGGTCGCTGAGACGGCGTGCGCGACATCTGCAGAGCCAGGTCGACGAGCGCACGGGCGAACTCAGCAGGGCGATTACTGCCCTCGAAGAATCGAACGCGACCAAGGATCGCTTCTTTTCCATTCTGTCCCACGATCTGCGCGGGCCGATCACCGGTATGAACCGGCTTATGGAACGCATCGTCAGTAATCCCGAAGACTTCAGCCGGGACGAACTGGCCGAAATCCATGACGCGCTGCTTCAGACCTCACGTGGGCTCGGCAGCATGCTCGAGAATCTGCTCGAGTGGTCAAGGCTGCAACGGAACCAGATTGCGCTCGACACCCAGGAGATCCCGGTACACGCCCTCGTGCAATCTGTTATCGAGGCCTACCAGGTGGCGGCGCACGCGAAACACATCGATATCAGATGTGCCTGCACCAGGGAACTGCAGGTGTACAGCGATATCCACAGGGCGAGAACGATCATCGAGAACCTTCTGAACAACGCCATAAAGTTCACACCCGAGGGCGGATCGATCACTGTCGGCTGCAACACCGTCGACCGCGATGGCCACTCCTGCGCACGGATCGAGATACACGACACCGGAAATGGCATCCCCGCACACGAGCTGCAACGCATATTCATGATCGACGAAGTCTACCGAACCGAGGGCACCGCCGGAGAAAGAGGAAGCGGACTCGGCCTCACCCTTTGCCGCGAACTCGCCGAACGCCTCGGAGGCAGCGTATGGCTCGAGAGCGAAGAAGGCCACGGAACCCGAGCCTGTCTGGAGCTGCCGTCAGCGGGGCCCGAACACCTATCCACCGACAAATAGGCAGGTCTTTCCCGCGTCATAGCTGGTCTTTCGTTTTATGTGTGTTAGACTGAATGGTAATACGGTAGAAAAATACCGATATTCGGGGAGGTCCACCATGCGCACCACACACACACGGCTCGTGTCTGTCGCGCTTTTTACCGCCGCAGCACTCCTGACAGCAGGCTGTGGCTGGCAGATATTTGATAACATTCAGGTCAAAGCAAATCCCACCTATCAGGTCCCCGGCGGCACCGGCCGCCAGCTCATTGCAGATCTTGAGATTTTTGAGCAGCTCGAAGGCGATCTCGGAGCCGAGTTTGACTCAACATCGCGCCCCTTTCACGACCCCTATACGTTTCGCGGACGAATCACGCCGATCAGCGTGAATGTTGACGAGTTTCTCGACGAAACCGGCATTAATCAGACCATTGAGATTGATGATGTAACATTTGGCGGGGTCGATGTCGGGGAGATTCAGATAGCCGGGGTGAGCGGTGAGATACCAGCTATCTCAGGAGATGAGGACCAGACGATCACATTACAGCAAGTGGAGCTCCCCGACGTTACCGGCTTTGTCGAAGCGACTATAGGTATAGGTTCAATGACGGTAACCATCGGAGATACCGGTACCCAGCTACCAGATGGGACGTACCAACTAGGCGTTACCGTTACAAGCATTCTCGCCGAACAGGTTGATTCTGTTGTCAATTTTCCGCAGCAAAGCATCACAATAGAGGACGGAATCCTTGAGCAAAACATATCGCTCGAAAATCTTGTGATCGAAAACGCCGGATCGATTGAAGTTGAGTTTACCCTGGACTGGAACACAAGCGGGAGCGCAAATAACGTTCCAGTTGATATTGCGTTTGAGATAGAAGAGTTTTCTGAGCTTGTGGTCGACGTAGGCACCGACTTCCTCAGCGGTTTCGGGATCGACCCGGTAGCGATAGACGAAGATTTACGGCGGCAAATCAAGGACATGACACTGAACACCGACAACTCGGAGATTGTTCTCCGAGTCACTGCGGATGTGCCGACGGATTTGACAATTACGCTTGAATCAGCGGAGTTGTTTACCGGAGGTTCTTCGGATCCTCAAACGATTACGGGCAATACGAGCGGTGAACAGGTACTGGAGTTTCCAGTCAACAACGAGGATCCGATCGAGTTCCAGGACCCAGACGATTCAGAGAATCCTCCGGGAATCGATTCCTTTACGGTCGGCGTTGATACGGAGTTCGAAGGTTACAACGAAGGAACCGGCCACCTGACTCTGACAGACGTCAGCACCAGCGATTCCGTAAACGCGTCGCTTCGCGATACCTCGATAGACGTCGCACTCGAGATTGCGTCGGTTACCCTCCGTGATATTACCGCTTTCTTCGACGAGTTCGACGAAGGCCTGGATGCCGATGCACTCTCGTTCCTCGACGAACTTCCGGACTGGTTCGAGTTCGTGAATGTACCCCTGCGTTTCGGGATACAGGGGTCGGTGGAAACCGGAACCCCTCCGACACTCGACCTCACCTTCACGGGTTACGATGCCGAAACAGGTGGAGATGCGGTTGGTACGGCGACGATCGCAGGTGTTCAGATCGCGGATTCTGAACTGAGCCACACCAATCTCGCCCCGCTCCTGAACGAACGGCCGATGCGCATAGAGATTGACGTCACTGTCGACGAAGGTGGCGGCGAACTCACCCTTTCCCCCGGCGACTCGCTCGAAGTTGTCATTGAGATAGACCTCGTCTTCGCCTTCGGCGTCGACAA
>SKXQ01000138.1 GCA_007128315.1 Spirochaetaceae bacterium
ACCCCGCTGAAAGATCGGGGAGGTGCGTCCGATACCAGCGCTCCGGTTCTGCAGCTCTTTCTGAAGCATGAGCACGAAAACACGGATGCAAGCCCGGGAACGGACCTTATTCCGGACACAGACGCGGAAGCACTCTTCGTCGCCGACTATATAGCGAAGGCGGTTCGCGATGCTGCGATGACCGTAAACGACGGAACAGGCGGTCGGCGCTCCGCGCGCTTCGATGACTTTGCGATCCTTCTGAGAACAACATCACATCAGCAGACCTTCGAGCAGATGCTCAGGCGGCTGGATGTTCCCTACCGGACCGATTCGGTGCGGAGCATTTATCTCGAAGCCCTCGCCAACGATCTGTACTCGCTGTTGCAGTTGTGCCTGTTTCCCGAAGACCGGCGTGCCCTCGCAACGGTCCTTCGTTCACCGCTTTCCGGATTGAGTGATGACGCCGTGTTTGAGCTACTCGGACAGAAGGTCGAGTGCTTTTCCGACGCGGTGAACGTTGAGAAACTGACTCGGGACGATCAGAGCCGCTATGAGCAGCTGAACGCGATGTACCGGGACGTCAGGAGCCGAGCCGCACACGAGCCGACATCTGATCTTCTGCATCGTATCTGGTACGACTATGGATACCGTTACGAGTACCTGAGCGACCCGGCGAACCACAGCTATCTAGAGTATTATGATTACCTGATCGCCTACTCGAAACAGGCGGGTCGGGATAATCTTGTGGTGTTTCTTGATGCGCTCAGACCGAATCTTGGTAAAGCGGAGCGACTTTCGGATGTGACCGTGCTTGGACGTCGATCGCACGGTGTTCACCTCATGACCGTACACAAGTCAAAAGGCTTGCAGTTCCCCTTCGTCATTGTTGCGTCGGCCGAACAGGGCTCTTTGCGCGGGCGAAATTCCTCCTATCTGTATGATTCAGATGAATACGGACTGACGATTGCGGCGGGGTCAACGCAGACAGACACGGTTCGTACCGGATCACGGGCAAACTGGTTTCACACGCAGGGGAGGGAAGAAGACCGTCTGCAGGAACGCGCAGAAATGCGTCGGCTCCTCTACGTGGCGATGACCCGAGCCGAGCAGCTCTGCATCGTCACCGCCGTCAGAAAAAAACCGCCGAAGAAGTCTCCCGAGCCTGGACCGGGAGAGGAAAAGTCGTTTCTTGATCTGATACTTCCACCACTTTCGAGCATTGCGGACAGCACTCCTCTTGTGACGTCTGGTGTTATTCCCGACTATACCCTGATTCAGAGTCTCGGAATGGGTCGACGGCACGGTACACCCGATACGACGAGCCTGCGAGAGAGCCTCACGAAGGCTCCGCGCAGGCGTCCTGTACTCAGACTCGAATGGTCGGTTGTCGCTCTGAACGAAGCTATGGTGGCGTATCAGGCTCATGACACACAGCGCTCTTCCGAGCCGCTCCCGGCGCTCCCGGTAGACAGCGTCCTTGACCGTTATGGCCTTCACGCAGCGTTCGGGACGGTAACTCACTGGTTTGCGGCATCCGAGCTCGACGGCCGCTCCACCGGTATGCCTCCCAACCTGGAGCGCCTCTTTCCTCTTGAGGTCCGGGATGAGCTTGTCGCCTCGGCGCAGAGCCTCGCTCGACAGGCGGTCACGGGCGTCCATGTTCCGGCGGGAGCCGCAATCCATTCCGAACTGCCCTTCGTTCTTGCTCTCGGAGTTGGCGCCCGCGTGCTGACTGCGAATGGTGTCATTGACCTTGCGATTGTCGGCAGCGAGTCCGTACAGGTCATCGACTTCAAGACCGACGCCGTCCGAACGCCCGACGGGTATCGCTATCAGATGGACATGTACCGACGGGCCGCTTCTTCGCTGTTCGCCCGCGAGACGGTCGTCGTCGATACGCTGTACCTTCGCGACATGAAAACGGTTCGCTCCGAGCCGGTGGAGACCTCCGAGTACGAGACCTTGATCGTGTAAGGACTCGGACGCTTCACGCGTCCCAGTCGCCGGGTTTTCCCATACTGTTACGGGGGAGCGACGGGCCAAAGGTGTAGACGGCCGGTTGTTCGGCAGACTGAAGCCTGCCTGAGAGCGCGCTTCGGATACGCGATTCAAGCGTATCGTAGCTTTGACGGTCGGTGTCTCCGGCCATAACCGGAACGACAAAGGCTTTCAGGCGCGCACTGTCGTTAGTCGTGTCGAGGCGCACGGCAACGTCGGCCACCCCGTCAATTTCGCGTATTACAGATTCCACCGTACGCGGGAACACGTTTCTTCCGCCGACCATGACGGCCCCGTCGCGGCGGCGCAGCGGCAGGAACGTTCTGTCGTCAAACCACTCGACCCAGTCGGGTAGCACGACTCCCGGATCGGGTGCTGCGCCGCGCGTTTCCTGTCCCGTCGACCGCCACAGCGTATCACCGTCGCGTTTCCAGTACGGCAGAAGGGCGTAGGGGCTGTCATCTGTGTCCCGAAACCCGATACCTGACGTCTCGCTCGAACCGTACACTTCCACGAGTCGGCTTCCACCGGCACGGATGCGTGAGGCGATACCCGGCGGGCATGGTGCGGTCGAGGTCACAACGGTCAGACCCGGGCGGGGTACCACGCCTGCCTGCAGAAGTCGTGCGAGGGCATCGGGGAAGGCGACCACAAGATCGCCGGATTCTGGTGCCGGCGTGCCACTGCGCCCGTAAGCCGTACGCGGACGCGACAGCGATGGTCCCCGGAGCGGTATGATCTGTATATGGGCGGCATCCGGAACATCATCATGTATGCCGACGTACAGATCCGGAAGCAGGGCACCGAACAGATACCCGTAGATATGATGAGTCGGCACGGTCACGAAGACGCGCAATGGTGTACCGAGCAGGCTCCGGAAGAACCGCATCTCCTCGACCAGCAGCGATCTGCCGTGTTCAACCGGAGTGCGCTCGCCGGTGCTGCCGGAGCTCAGGAAGGTAATGCACTGCGCCGGGCCACCTGTTTCCGTACCCGCGCCCGTTTCCGCAAGCTCCAGAATCAGATCCCTCCAGCCGGTAACGCTGGGCCTCGACAGAAGATAGTCTTCGGCTCCGAGATCATAGAGGTGAAACATACGACCGACCACCGCTGATACGGTCATGAACTCGAATGAATCCATTCCGAAACCGTCGGGTCCGAGGCGTTCATTGTCGTTCAGAACCTGCGAGACCGCAGCGGGATCGGTATGGCGCAGTCGTCCGAGCTCGTCGGAAATCAGATCCCGTATTACGCGTGTCAGGGTGTCGTGACTGTGTATTCTCATAGCGCATTCCCGTGTTCGTACATACCCGCTTTCTGTCTAAAAAAAAAGCCCCGGCAGCTTGATACCGGGGCGTCGGGAGTAGTGGCGTATTAGAGCCGCTTTACGAAGATGTAGTAGGTATCACCACTCATTGCCTTCTTCATGTGGACTTTGACCTTGGTCGCTGCCATTTTGTAGTCGAACACATACTCGAACAGGGCATTCAGGTTGCCGCTTGCCACTCCATCCTTGAACTTGCCATAGAACTCCGGCCGGTTCGTGCACGGAGCGACCTCGGTAAAGAAGTTTTTTCCGATCACGTCTTCGGGTTTTCGTCCGGTAATATCGCCTTCGGTCTGATTGTAGGAGATGATCTTACCTCCTGCATCAAGCTGTATTGCACCGAACGCCAGGCCGTCAATCTCCTTGCTGTTCATTTTTGAGAGAGTGTTCTCAATGTCTTCAGCTCCAAATTTCGCAATTTCCATATATACCTCGTGTCGTACGAACGGGTCAGGCCCGCCGCATGTGTAATTACGAATATAATCACCCGTTCGTGTAGAGGCAAATGAAGAGCATTTGTGCTACGGTTCGGTCCGTGAATACCCTTGAGCTGAATGGTCATGATCTCACCTGCGCCGATGTTGCATCGTGCAGCGATCCCCTGCAGGTTTCTGTCGGAAATGCTGCCCGAATGCGGTGCAGGCAGTCGAGAAACCTGCTCGAACAGATGATGCAGGAACGCCGGGTCCTCTATGGGATTACGACCGGGTTCGGCGATTCTGTCGATACCGCGGTAGATCCGAACGTGGCTGCACAGCTTCAGCAGAACCTTGTCCGGTATCACGGTATCGGTACCGGTCCGCCGTTCTCTCCGCCCGAGACGAGAGCTATTCTGATCGTCCGTCTGAACGCCCTTGTCCGAGGGGCATCGGCGGTTCGCGAAGAGCTGATCGATCAGTTGATTCTGCTTCTGAACGAGGACTGTCTTCCGCTCATTCCCGAGCAGGGATCCGTCGGTGCATCCGGGGATCTGACACCGCTCTCCTACGTCGCCGCGGCACTGTGCGGCGAGCGCGAGGTACTGCTGCGCGGGGCCCGGATGCAGGCGTCGTCGGCGCTGTCGAAGCTCGGCGTCCCACCGCTGACTCTTGCGTCCAAGGAGGGACTCGCCCTCATGAACGGGACGAGTGTCATGACTGCCCTCGCAGCGCGATCGATACACGCGCTCGAGACCTGTTTCGACCTTGCGACCATGCTCTCTGCGGCGGCCGCTGAGCTTACCGGGAGCGATCCTGAAGCCTTTGCCCCCGCGGTCCATGCCATGAAACCGCATCCCGGACAGGGTGAAACCGCAGACCTCATGTACCGCTTCATTCCGCCTTTGCCTGCGGGAAATCCTGTGCTTCCGGGATCCGACAGCTTTTCCGGCACTCCGGTCGTGCTGCCATACCGGATACAGGCTCCGTACAGCATCCGCTGTGCCCCGCACGTCATCGGACCGGCCCGGGATGTGCTCGCGGCGTGCAGACAGTGGATCACCGTGGAACTGAACAGCAGCAACGATAACCCGCTGTTCGACGCAGAGCAGGAAACCGTCTATTTCGCCGGTCACTTCTACGGAGGACATGTAGTGATGGCGGCCGATACGCTGCGCAATGCCCTTGCGACCCTTGGTGAGCTCATCGATAAACAGTGCCTTCTTCTGCTCGATGCCCGGCGCAGCGGTCTTCCGCCCAACCTTCTCGCTGACGAGTTACGGGCCTCCGGCAACCATGGTCTCAAGGCGCTGGGTATTACCGTGTCGGCACTGGCCGCCGAAATCGCTCACCTCAGTGCTCCGGTGGCTCCTCACACCCGGCCGACGGAGTCCATGAACCAGGACATCGTGTCCATGGGTACTATTGCCGCACGGCGCCTTCGGGAGTCGGTTGATCTGTTCGTCCGGCAGCTTGCCATGCAGTGTCTTGTCATTGCCGCCGGGTGCGACTGCTACGGCATCGATAGAACCGGTCCGTCACTCCGGCGTCTGTATGAGGCGATACGCTGCTACTCTCAGCCGCTGTCGCACGACAGGCCGCTCGATGAGGACGCTGCGGCACTGGCCGAAGTGATCAGAACGGGTAGCCTATTGCCAGATTGATGATGAGGTTTTCGCGGCGCCAGTCGGGGTTACCGATGTCCCAGCCGTCTGTTATCCATCGGTCGCCTGTGTCCCGCCAGGGCCTTCGCAGCGGTACACCGAGATCGACACGGACCACGAGTATCCCGGGATCCACTCTGAGGCCTGCCCCCAGGTTCACGGCGCTTTCCGAAAAGAGCTGTCCCGCCCTGCGAAGTCGTTCCGGACCGGTCGCCTTCCACGTGTTTCCCGCGTCGGCAAAAACGGCCCCGTTTACCCAGCCGGCAATTCCGAAGCGGTACTCTACGGAGCTCTCAAACCTGATATCACCCGATGGGTCGTCAGCGTCTTCCGGTGAAATGGTTCCGGGGCCGAAGGATGCCGGAGCAAAGCCCCTCAGTCCCGTGCTTCCGCCGACGATGAATCGTCTCGCATCCGGAAGGCGGGAATCGGCACCTCCGGCCCTCCCGGCGCCGATTCGCGTGCGAAGTGCCAGAAGCGATTCGGCGATGACAGGAACGAAGAGCCTGGAGTCAGTATCGAGTCGAAAGAAGGTCCTGGACGCGAATATCTCGGTGCCTACGACTGCGTCGGCAGCCAGGCGGTACCGTAGATCCGTCGAGGCTATGGTGTCGCTGGTATCCGCCCGCCAGACACTCTCCAGTAGCAGCTCATTGACCCCTTCGTCCCGGCCCCTGCGGATGACCGTCAGCTCCACGGGGCGCCACTCCTGCGAAACGGCACCCGGCCACTCGTACGAGATTCCCGTCGACGCTTCCTCCACACGCTCACCTTCGAAGCGATCCTGTCGGCGCAAGGCAAAGCGCATGCTGCTTCGTGGAAGCTGACTGCCGCGTCCATAGGGACTGATGACTCCGAGCGCCGTCAGTGGGCCGACACTCCGCGGAAACCGTATCGAGCCGTCTATTTCGATCTCGTACCCCTCAAAACGAAAGCTGCCTCCGGTAATGCGGGTCTCCAGTGATGCACCGAGGCCCAGGTTCAGCCGTTCGCCGCCGCCGTACAGATTGCGGTCGGTGTAGCCGACACGAAACGCGGGACCGGCGAACCCGTCAAATCGCTGGACAGCACTCAGTTCGCCCTCGATGCTCCGCTGTGCGAGTGGCGTCAGGAGTACCTCGGTGTGAAGCAGACCTGATTCGGGGTCCGGCTGGTAGCGGATGTTCACGAAGCGAAACGATTCCATGCTGTTGAGTCGTGACAGTGACGCGATATGGGTCCGTCGATCATGAAGGTCACCGGGCCGAAACAGAAGTGCTCCAAGGACGTGTTCGGGATCAAAGCGGGGGTGATCCTCGAAGTACTGTATGTCTTCGGCCGGCTCAGCCGACGCTTCAGACGGAAGCTCCTGGTCAGGTGAGTAGTCGGCATAAACCGCGATGGAACCGATTTCGTAGGCTATGCGTGCCTCTTCCGGGGCTTCAAGAGTGACGGTAAGTGAAACACTGCGGTCCTGCTCCTCGAGTTCTGCGTCGAAAACGATGTAGGCAGGGTTGAAGGCAAAGAAACCGCGTTCGCGCAGGAACCTGTCAATGCGTTCGCGTTCGGAGACGAGGGTGTCGAGCCTGTATGGCACCCCTGTTTCTATCAGAGTCCCGCCGGCGGAATCCACGATTGCCTGCGTCAGTGAATCGGTGGCTTCGTCGGGGAAGTCTATCGAGCGTATCGTCCATGCTGGACGCGTGAGCACCGTGTAGTGTATCGAGGCGGTTCGCCGTGCGTGCTCGACGTCCCAGGAGACATCGGCGTCAAAAAATCCTCGGTTAAACAGCGTGTCCTCGATCGCGGGGACGGTCTGTGCCGGGATCTCTTCGTCGAACAGAACCGGGGACTCTCCGAAGCGTTCCCGTATCCATCCCCTCAGCACCGTATCTTCAGCGCCCTCCGTTACCCCGTATACCCAGAGTCCCGGCCGCATCCCCAGGATGCTCGTGTTAGGCTGTGGCGTCAGGTTGGATTCGACAGACCGTTCGAGCGAGCGACGTCCCGGAATTGCTTCCTCCTCACCGCTGATCTGAACAGAGCCGCCGGTATAAAGATACTCCCCGTCATCGAGTTGAGCCGTAGCACAACCAAATGTCAGCAGGGCCATAAGGCCGACAGACAGCGTTCGTCGTGTACACAGGACCCAATTCATTCATCTGTCTCCGTATCGTCAAATGGATCAAAGTCCCTGCCGAAAATGAACGAAATTCCGGTGACCGTTCCGGCATCATCGGCGCCGGGGCTCCGGTCGAAGAAGGCTCGGATACGGAACTGTCCGTCGTCGGTCAGGGCGTACTCAACTGATGCGGATGTACCGACATCGGCAGGGCCCGCTTCGCCAGCGCCGGCTCGTTCAACGTCGAGCTGTCCACCGAAGCGGACAATCAGCTGATCATCGAACAGCTGCTGACTCACCTGTACCTGGACCTCGGTCCTGCCCTCCGGACCCTCTTCCGTAACTTCCTCGAACGAGTCAACGTCAAACGCCAGATCAAGGCCCGGAAGAACCCGCTGTGACAGGATATTCAGCTGATAGGTCAGGAGTTCGCTGACACTGCCACGGGCTCCCGCGGTAAACACTGCCGCTTCGTCGAAGGCCGTAACATCGTCCTGAAAAAACTGATTCAGCACTACCAGCGCGAACGCCTGTGTGTTTCGTTGACTCTCCTGCAGGTTGATGTTCTGAAGAGCTGTGTAGGGGCGTCCTCCGAGGGCACTCCGCTGTTCCTCCGGCATATCCAGGGCAAGCCGGACGTCCGGCTCGAGAAGTGTTCCTTCCAGTTCGAGCACGACGAGGAAGGTCAGATTCCCTGCCGGCACTGACTCTCCCCCGGTGCTCAGGAGAGGAGCGGGTGATGTTCGTATCGAGTACTCGGCTGCCAGATCAAGGGCAGCATCCTCGAAGGCTCCGGACCATGTTATCGTTCCTCCGGGCCGTATGTCGAAGGAGCGCTCGACGAGACCAAGGAACTGGAGTTCGTACTGGCCGCGTTCTACCGTGTAGACTCCCGAAAGATCCACGGTACCGCTGGGGTCTATGCCTATGCTGAAGTCCCCACCACCCTGCAGCTGCAGCTGGTCGCCGGTCCGGGGATCGATGATGATACTTACGCGTGCGTCTGCGGCTACCGAGAGAGACCCCGTCAGATCGATTCCCTGCATAAGCGGTTCGGTATCGTCCTGCACGAAGGCCTCCGCCGCCTCACCCTGAAAGCGCACGATCCCCGCGCCCCGTCCGCGTTGCAACCCCTGCCGCGGCAGCCGTATAGTCACCTCCGTTCCCTCATCTACACGGAGTTCGCCTGAGAGCACCGGTTCGGTCAGGCTTCCGAGCAGTCGGAGGTTCGCACCGATGCTGACGGTGCCATACAGGTCAGGGTTCACTGCCGCGCTCGTGTCGAGTACGGTCAGGTCCTGAGCCCGTACGCTCAGATCATAGGTGATCTCTTCGAGGGACGGTTCGAGCCGAACGGTTCCCGACAGTTCGGCGCTTCCTCCCGTTTCGTCCTGAACCGACAGGCCTGCAATCCGAAGGCGGGTTCCCTCCACCCTCAATTCCTCCGCCGCAAGCCGGTAGTTCACCCCAAGCCTGGACGGGCGAACCGACGCGTTGTCGAGTGTGAGCGAGCCCGTGAAGTCCGGGTCTGGAAAACTGCCTCGTATCGTAATCGAGCCATTTATCCGTCCCGATGCCTCTTCGATCTCCTGGGGCATGATATCCGCAAGCAGGCTCAGATCCATGGATTCAACGTTTACGAGAACCCCGACATGCTCACGAGCCGTATCAAACCGTATCGTGCTCGCGATCTGCCCCGTGTCCTGTTCGAACAGAATATCGGCGGCGAGAATCTCGCCGATGCTGCCCGTGACCAGAAGACGTCCGGGCGGCAGGTCGGCAAGTCTGAAATCGTGGATGCGAACTTCGAAATCACCGGCAAGATCCGGCTGTAACTCGATGGCGAAGTTCGCGTCGACAACTCCCTGAAGCCCATAATCGAGTTCCACCGGAATCTGCCGTGACAGCGAGAACCCTTCGACCATCAGTATCACACGGTTTCCATCGTCTTCGGCATCTATGCTGATGCGCGCATCGTCCTGCTCAAGGATCATATCGCGCACGCGAACGGATTCCCGCGAAACGAGAATCCGGTTGGTGTCGGGGACCGTCCATTGCTGCTCCCGGACCGTGAGCCCTGTTTCGGTAAACGACACGGTGAACTCGCCTTCACCGATTACAACGGCCAGTTCCGTTGCCAACAGACTGTTTCCGGGAAGGTCTTCCGTGGAAACCGAGACGACGATTTCTCCCGAATCATACTGTCCCGTCGATGTGACCTCATACACGCGCGCATTCGCAAGTGCAGCTTCGTCCACCGAAACCTGGTATGTGAATGCGTCCGTCGTTCCCTCGGCTTCTATCCGCAGTGCGAGCAGCTCGTATCCGTCACCGATAATGGAGGACACGCGCAGATCCAGTGAAACCTCATCCGAAGAGACCGTCAGGTCTGTCCGCAGTTCTGATATGGCCGGTATGGCGGGAAACAGCTCGGTCAGCAGGTCAGGAATCGAAACTACCTCAACGCGGGCAGCGATCGCCGGGTCTGCCGCACGCAGGGTGAACTCGCTCTCGAGGTATCCGTGTAGCGAAACCTGTCCTGAGACGACCGCCCGTTCAGGCGCGTGTAGTTCAATAAGAGAGTCGGCGAATACACCGGTGATGCTCAGGGATGCGTCCAGCGAAGGGATGTCCCGGTCCGTTGCAATCGTGACATCAGCGGCTGCCTCACCGGTTTCGATCATCTCGAGGAAAACGCTGATGCCCCCCGACACGATCTCTGTCTCGATATCGAGCGACAGCTCAGCCGCCTGAGGGGATGCAGTGAGGATGCCTGATGCCCGCGTACGGTCCGGAAGTCCGTTCACCGCGAGTGCCGGGGCGAAGGCTCGTAAGAAGCGCGTCTCGATTTCGAGCGACTCTATCGCCAGGGACAGCCCCGGCTCGTCGATTCCGGCTGTGCCCGACCCTTCCAGGGAGAACCCCTCATCGGCCAGAACCGAAGCGCGTACTATGGTAAATTCGGCTCCGCTTCG
>SKXQ01000123.1 GCA_007128315.1 Spirochaetaceae bacterium
GCTCCTGAGACCATCACAAGGGTTGCAAACCCTGCCCTTCCGTCGTTTCGCACCGCCTGATCAAGAATGAAACTGAGTATGTACGCGGAGAAGAACGGCGCAATCGTGACCAGGTACAGTCGGGTCATGGCCTGTACGCCGTCGCTCGCTCCAAGCGCAGAGGTCAGCGGTCCTGAGAACAAGAGCGACCCCGCAGTCCCGAGCGCACCGAGGCCGATGCCGAGAAGAATCACAAGCGACAGCACACCGCGGGCGTCGCGCGTTTTCCCGGAACCGAGCAACACGGCGATCCGTGCGTTTCCCCCGACACCGAGCATGACCGCAAGCCCGACGAGTAGCGCGATAACGGGATAGAGAATATTAACCGCAGCGAGTGCGTCGGGGCCAAGGCGGCGACCGACCATGATGCCATCCACTATCTGATACAAGGCCATGACGAGCATCGAGACCATGGCGGGCCCGCAGTTCTTTACCAGCAGCCGCCCGACCGGTTCATTCAGAAATCCACCGTATCCACCCATTTCTCCGCTTGCACCCTTCATTTTCTGTTCCTCCGATCGATTCCACCTGATATACTATAACGTATTCAAATACCGTTTAGTATTTGATACTTTACAGTATACTAATACTATACGGTATGTCAATTGTTATTTTCTGGGAGAGTGAAAATATGGAGCAAAAACGCAGAATGACCCGAGACGAGGCGAAGGCACAGACCCGGCGTGCGCTGCTCGAGGCGGCAGCAGATCAGTTTGCCAGACACGGGTTCAACGGCGTATCGATAGACGCGGTGGCCGAAGCTGCCGGGTATACAAAAGGAGCAGTTTACGCGCACTTCTCCAACAAGGACGACCTGTATCTGGCCCTGCTCGACGAGCATCTGTCAGACGAAGCGCCTGGAGCTACAGCGCAGCTGGAGTCGGGGGCACCGATCGCATCGTTTGCTGACGAACTCGAGGATGCGCTCCCCGGACAGATCGAGAGCACGCGAGACTGGGGCAGCCTTACGCTTGAGTTTATCCTTCACTCCATGCGTGACGATACGGTGCGCGGACGCCTGGCCGAACGGTTTGTGCGCGCGCGTGACGACTATGCGGCAAGTCTCGAGAAACGGTACGCGGCCAACGGAGACGCCCCCCCACTGGAGATCAAGAAACTCGCTACAGCACTCATGGCATTTGAAAACGGGTTGAGCATGATCGGGTTTGTGTGCCCGGAGATAGTCACCGACGGGGTCTACTCCGAGACTATCGCGCGGCTGCTCGACCGGTAGCGGACACACGGTCGGTACTCGAGGGATCCTTTTCGACTCCTCGTTCGACTTTGTCCAGGCAAAAGACCGTTGGTTCGATAGCCATCTGATCGAGGTTCCGGCGCGAACTGAAGATGAGCCAGATCAGCTTCCTGCAATTGTTATGGTGCTGAAACCTACTCCTTCCGTTCGAACTTCACCAGTTCTATATATGTTTCTATAGCTTCTCTCGATGTCATCCAGTTTCGACCGAACTTCACCGCGTCCAGCTTCCCCGTTCGTGCAAGCAGTGACAGATACTCCTGTGAATAATCGCAGTACTGCGTTGCTTCGTGTAATGAAATGTACCCTCCGCCGGACTCATGTTCGTCCGATGGCTTGATAGCGTTCAAGTAGATAATCAATGATCGCTCGATCGAGCGCCCAATGAAATCCACAAAAGGAACAAGATTTCCCCCGTCTGCTTCCTGAAGCACTCGATAGTACTTTTTCCTGTCAACGCGAAGTACGACCGCTGGCGGATATCCGTCCTGCATCAGAATGAAATTCATGAGTAGCCGTGCCGTTCGCCCATTTCCATCCATAAACGGATGAACATGTACAAATCGATGATGAAACTCAGCCGCAAGATCAGGAACCCACATCGTCTCGACATTCCGGGTGTACCAATCAACAAGGTCGTCCATCAGTCTCTGCACTTTTGCCGCTGCCGGTGGAAGATGGTTTGCCCCCATGATCCGAACATTGTGACGACGATACACACCCGCTTCCAGTTCATCTATGTTGTGGAGAATTCTACGATGCAGTCCGCAAATAAAATCGTCGGATAGATCAGTCTTTTTCTCAATAAACGATTCCAGATACTTGATTGCCTCAGCGTGGTTAATTACCTCGAAATGTTCACGAAGTGATTTCCCCCCGATGGTAAGACCGCGGTTCAGCACCAGTTCCGTCTCTCGCAACGACAGCGTGTTTCCCTCGATCGCATTGGAATTGTACGTCCACTCGAGAAGGAACTCCTCTTCAAGTTTTTTAACTACTGCACCGGGAAATGGCCGGTTTCTATCAAGTTCCTCTTTCTTTACGGTGATACTGTTCTGCAATCGAGAACTCATTATCGTATCGGATTGCATCATTCTCTCTCCATCCGATAAACACAATATGCCCATCCATCGATTGAGTCAATTCTACTGTTCATTAGAGCGACATAACGGTCAGCATCAGCGGCGGAGGGATTGGCGCGGCGGTTGCAGATGCAAGCGCCGTGAGCCGTACACGACGCAGCGCCGCGCAGCAGTCAGTCACCGACGATACCCTCGAGAAACGACCTGGTTTCGGCGGCAATTAGCTCTGCGGCGAAGTGGTGCACGTAATGTGATGCGTCCAGACGCTGATACCGTGCGCCAGCTGTTCGCGCATACTCGATAAGCAGCTCCGTCGAGTCCGGTACCGCGA
>SKXQ01000167.1 GCA_007128315.1 Spirochaetaceae bacterium
ACCCGAAGGCACGCATCATCGCGAAAAGGCCCGCGTTTCCTCCTGCGGTGGACGCATGACTGCCACGCAGCTCGGGTGCGGACGGCATCGGGGTCGGTGAACTGACCTCTTCGAGGTCTTCAAGCCGTATGCGCTGTTCTTCGAGCCAGGTGCGATACGGTTTGGAGAAGGCAATCTTGTCCTTGATTTCCTCGTCCGGAACAAGACGCCCCTGCTCGAAGTCCACCAGAAACATACGCCCCGGCTGCAGGCGACCCTTGCGGACTACCGTCGAGGGATCAACCGGCAGTACGCCGACTTCGCTCGCCATAATGACCCGGTCGTCTTCGGTGACATAGTAGCGACTCGGGCGGAGGCCGTTCCGGTCAAGCACCGCCCCGATTACGTGCCCGTCGGTGAACGCGATTGAAGCCGGGCCGTCCCAGGGCTCCATGAACGTTGAGAAGTACTCGTACATCGCCTTGCCATGATTGGGCATGAGCGCATGGTTCTGCCACGCCTCGGGAATCATCATCATGACTGCTTCTGCCAGCGAAAACCCTGACATGAGCAGAAGCTCGAGCACGTTGTCGAAGGTTCCCGAGTCGCTGAGGTCAGGCTCGATAACGGGAAAGGCCCGCTTGAGACTGTCTCCGAACAGAGGACTTGCAAGCACGCCTTCGCGTGCCTTCATTTTGTTTACGTTACCCCTGAGTGTATTGATCTCACCGTTGTGGCTCATGAATCGAAGCGGCTGTGCCCTGTCCCAGCTCGGAAAGGTGTTCGTCGAAAACCTCGAATGAACAAGCGCAAGATGCGTCTCGTAGTCCGGGTCCTTCAGGTCAAGGAAATAGTCGAACAACTGCTCGGGCATGAGCATGCCTTTGTAAACCATAACCCGCGTCGAAAGACTGCATATATAAAAGAAATGATCGGAATCATGCTTTCCGGCCCGGATAGAGGACTGGGCCTGTTTACGGATGAGAAAAAGACTCCGCTCGAACGCCGCCTCGTCAACGGTGCTCGATGCCGCGATGAAGATCTGCTCCATGACCGGCTCGCTCGCGAGAGCAGTCGGTCCGATCATCGAGTTATCACGAGGAACGGTACGCCAGCCGACAACCTGCTGGCCTTCGGCCTCCACGATCGCCTCGAAATCGCGTTTACAGCCCTCGCGCCCGGTGTCATCGGTGGGAAGAAACACGACACCAGCGGAGAAACGCCCGCGTTCCGGCAGCTTCAGGCCGAGTTCTTCGGACACAACTTTTTCGATAAAGCGCTCAGGCAGGACCGTGAGAACACCGGCGCCATCGCCTGAGTTCTTGTCGCTTCCAACCGCACCGCGGTGCGTCATGTTGATCAGAAGCTGCTTCGCGTCTTCAACGATACTGTGACTTGCTTTCTTCTTGATATGGGCGACGAACCCCACGCCGCAGGCATCGTGTTCGTAGTCGGGGCGGTATAACCCCGCCGCCGATGGTCTCTTCTTTTTGATGTTCACGGTATAATTAATACATATTTTTACATAAAAATGCAATAATCACGCGAAAATCGAGTTAGCAGTGTATCCGCTTGCATTTCGTTCAAGGCGGCTTCACGCTCTTTTCCGTCAGGTCGTGTAAGGGACCGGCTGTCGCTACTCCGCAGGTGGTTCGGAACCTGCCGACAGCAGAATACTCCTGATCTCATCGGCATTATCGTTTTCCCGGGCACGGTCTATTGCCCGCTGTCCGGCGTCGTTTACCGCGTTTACTGGTGCACCGGCGGTCAGCAGCAGACGAACGATCGCGGGCGAAGCCGACGAGGCACCGAGATGCAGTACGGTGTTCCCGCCTCTGTCTCTCGTCCAGGTTGCCGCGTCGGCAACGAGCAGACGTCTGACGGTGTCTTCGCGGTTTCCAATGACCGCAAGCATCAGGATCGTCTGCCCCTCGCTGTTGACAATCGAGGTATCCGCCCCCGCAGTGAGAAGCAACCTGAACGACTCTTCGTAGCCTGCGGAGGCCGCGTTCATGAGCGCGGTGTTTCCCCTGCGGTCCCGCGCGTCGATCGGTACGTTGTAACGGGTCAGTACGCGGACAACCGGCGCGTGCTCAACGCCAGCAAGAAGCAGCGTCTGTTCGTTCCGGTCGCGTATACCGGCGTTCAAACCCGAAGCGAGCAGAAGATCGAGCACGTCCACGTTTGCCCGTCCGGCGGCGGCGAACGCGGCGTCTGCGACGTGTGAAGCGCCGGCATTAAATCGCGCACCAGCATTCCGAAGGATGACCGCGGTCTCGTTCAGTCCACGAGCACGTTCAGCACTTCGTACAAGCGCCACTGAAAACGCCGTGCGACCATCGGAGGTCGCGATATCGGGATCGGCACCTGACTCAAGCAGTACCCGCACAATGTCGGTGCGGTCGGCAGCCGCGGCACGGATCATGGGAGTCAGCCCCTCCCGGTCGGTCCGGTTCGCGTCGGCGCCTGCTGAGAGAAGGATTCTGACTGTCTGCACGTTTCCCGAATCGACCGCGTAAAAGATCGGCGTTCGACCGCTGCCGTCGGGGCGGTTCGGGTCGGCCCCTGAGGATAGCAGGTACTCAGTCGTGTCGGTTCTTGCGCCTTCCAGAGCGAGGTGCAACAGCGTCCGGCCGGAGTTATCGGTCCCGGAGAGATCAGCGCCTCGCTCTTCGAGCCGGCGAAGCATGGGAAGTCCACCGGATTGCGCAGCAGCCATCACCGGTGTACGTCCATCGTTATCCACGACATCCACCTGGGCGCCTGATCCCAGCAGTTCGTCCGCCACCGCAATATTCGTCTGGCCGGCGGCAAAATGCAGCGCTGTTCTTCCGCGGGTATCGCGTATCCGGGGATCGGCTCCTACGCTGAGCAGGTACTGCACCGCCGGCACAAATCCGCCCTCGGCAGAAACCATGAGAAGCGTACGTCCGTCGCGCTGAACCTCGTTAACGTCACCTCCATCCTCGACAAACTCCCGCAACGCCGACACGTCACCTCGCCGGGCAGCGCGAACTTCGCTGGACGCACACGCGACAAGGACAATACAGACGAAAAACAACAGTCCCAGATACTTCAGCGTACGCACAAACAATGCTGCATCCTTTTTCACAACAACCACCTTTTTTCTACTCTTCTATAATCTACGCAGACTATATCGCCACAGCACAGCATCTACAACATGTCCGCGTATCATGGTGGCAGTGTGCTAACGGGTCTGATATACTCGCTCTGAACCGGGACAGTCCGGAATACCTGTGCAGCATTGACGGATCATGGAAGAACAGCTTGACGACATACAACAACAGCTGAGTCAGATCCCCGCCTGGGCCTCGGTCAGCTTCAAGCCGAACCTGCTCTCAAGCCTTGCCTCCATTCTACGAGACGGAGAACGGATCGAGAATGTGCTTGAGGGATTCTGGCGGGGTATACGTCTATCGGGGACCGGATCCGGCGTCTCGGGCGTTCTCTGCCTGACCGATAGTCGCGTCATGTTCGTCTCGAATGCCGGATCCCAGTCACAACCCGAAATCCTGGAGTTTGTCGATCTGCTCTCGGCAGAGTCCCGCGGCAGCCGTGGCGGCTACAAGCTCTGTATTGAACACTCGGCAGGCACCTGTTTTCTCAATACAACGGCTTCAGAGATGCAGATCAACGATGTTGTATCGGGTATCACCGTACACATGGTCTCCGACGACCTGCCCGGAAGCGCCGACATAGTCCCGCCCGCAATTCACGAATCACCGGTGGCTCCCACAGCACGCCCGCCCCGGCCCGAAGCCGGTCCGGCTCACCCGCCCCGCACCGACGACGACCAGGAAAGCCGGGATGGTACGATACGCTCATCATCTGGAGAAAACAGACTCAGTGTCCTGACCGGGCAGTTTCTTGCTGCGAGGGAAATGTTCATGACCCTCAACGAGTTCAAGCAGGTTCCCGGCGAACCGGGTTTTTTCAATACGCTCGTTGCAGATCTGTTCCAGCTTGCCGATATGTGTATCGGCGACCGGGATCAGCTCTCCGATGCGGCACGGCTGTTCATAATTGTCGTGTTTCTGCCGATGCGGCAGACTCTGACGCGAGACAGGGAACTCCTGGTAGACCTCTTTCGTTACGACACTGTCTCCTACCGGCAGGCGAAAGAGCTGCTGAGCCACTGGGATGTCATCCTGAACGAGATGAGAAAGCACCGCTTCTCGAAACCCGAGAGTCTGCGAACCCTGGACATCCTGAAGCTGAAGGACGAAGAAGACCTTACCGACGACGGGACAACCGTCGCGGAGGCGTTCCGCAGTTTCGCCGACCGTATCCTCAAGGCCTCGGGTATGCACACGCAACTACGCAAGAAACGGCTGAGCAGGGTCGAGAAGCTCCTCTACGGCGATGACGCTGAAACCGATGCGGAGAAAGACGAGGATACCTCTGTCCGGGTTGATGACCGTGAGGAAACGCTGGAGGATGTGCTCGAAGAGATACACCAGCTTATCGGTATGGACAACGTCAAGGCGCAGATCGATACATTCGTGAATCTGATTCGTGTACACAGGGAACGCGAGAAACGGAACTTTCCGGTAAAACCGTTTTCCATGCATGCGGTGTTCTACGGTCCGCCGGGAACGGGAAAAACAACCATCGCCAGGTATCTCGGCCGGGTATACCGATGTCTCGGTCTTCTTGACAAAGGACACATGGTCGAGACAGACCGAGCTGGTCTTGTAGCCGGATACGTCGGCCAGACCGCCATCAAGGTGGAAGAGATCGTACAGAAAGCGCTCGATGGCGTGCTGTTTATCGACGAGGCGTATGCCCTCAATCCCCGCAGCGGTGATAAGGATTTTGGCCAGGAAGTGATCGACACACTGCTGAAACGCATGGAAGACAATCGCGAACGCCTTGTCGTGATCGCAGCCGGCTATCCGGACGAAATGAACGAGTTCATCGACAGTAACCCGGGCCTGAAGAGCCGCTTCAGCCGGTACTTCTACTTCGAACACTACACGCCACAGGAGCTGCTTCAGATCTTTGATGTATTCGCAGAAGGCTCCAGTTTTCGACTGACACCGAATGCACGCCGATCCGTTCTATCACTGATCACGGCGCTCTACGAAAAGAGAGGACGAAGCTTCGGAAACGGGCGCATGGTACGAAATCTGTTCGAAAACATCATGGAACGGCAGGCGAACCGCATCTCTAAAATCTCGCCGCTGACCGATGAAATTCTCTGCACCATAACGAAACGCGATATACCAAAACCAGGCGAGTTCTCGGGGTAAGCCTCAGGGAGGCGATCTTCCGCCTTCACCCCCGGGTTATCACCTCTTATCTCGGTCCTGACGCTTCCTGCTGGCGCACGAGCTCGTCGATATCGATCGGTTCATCCATGACCCGCGGTTCGCGCTGCAGGATGTACACGTCGATCATGGCTTTTATACGGGCAAAATATTCGCGCACGTACACGGAAAACGCGTCCTGCCGTGGAACGTCTTCGGCGTTGAAACCGATCGCATCTATGCCTTTGTTACGAGCGATGAATATGGCCCGCGCATTATGGAATGGCTGGGAAACGATGGTGATACTCTCCGCGCCGAATACAAGCTTACTGCGAATGACGGAATCGAAAGTGTTGAAACCAGCGGAATCAAGCACGATGACGTGATCCGGTACGTCAAAAGAGATCAATGCACGCCGCATGCTTTCCGGCTCGTTGTAGCTCGCAAAGCGGTTGTCGCCGCTTGCGATGATGTAGTCGGCTTTGCCTGCATGGTAGAGACTGGCGGCCGCTTCGATGCGGTGCCAGAAGAAGCGGTTCGCCCCGCCGGAACGCGTGAACTGGCTTGTACCGAGCAGAAGTGCAATTCTGTTGTGCGGAATCGCCGAGAGGTCGTTATACTGCCGGCTTCTCGCAGCGTTATGCACCCCGCTCCACGCAAAAAAAACGACAATCAAACCAAGGAGAACGGCATATTTCACGATGTATGCATACAATGGACGAGGGTGATCCAATTCCAGGCCTCCAGCTCCGCCGCCTGCGCGGCGGAGTGGTGGTTTTAACCCCACCAGACATATTCTGCATGTCGGATGGCATCACACCGTCACATACCGCGCATAACGTTTAAAACATCAAGTGCTTTTTCTCGCACGAGCCGAGTATACGGCCCCGTGGTGATCCTCAGCAAGTTGTTTATGAGAGTTGTGTTGGAGACCGCCTCATTCCCGTCTGTGGCGAGGCTTTCGAGCGCGAGCAGGGAGGCGTACATGAGATTATTGTCCGGGTTCACACGGGACAGTTCACGATTCATGAGGTTTGCGAGTACGGTCGCGGTACCGGTGTCTGCGGAGATACCCGTTGATCGAAGTCCGAAAACAGCTTCAGAGAGGACGAGGGGATTACGATCGTATTGAATAACCTCCCTGAGTATGATCTCGGCGGATCTGCCACCGACCTCTCCGATCACGCGTACGGCTTCGCGGCGAACATCGGGATAGTCGTACAGGCGTCGACCTCCGACACGAACCTGCCAGGACGACCCATCCGTCGCAAGGACGCGCAGTATGCTCAGAAGCGCCCGCTCGTCCACCGTTCCAATCAGATCCGTGGCCTGCTCAAGCGCCGCGAGCTTATGCTCACGTTCTACCGAGAGGGCCTGCGTGCGCAGCACCCGAATCGTCAAATCATCCTGCAGATACAGCTCTTCTATCGTCATGAGACCACGGTCATTGCCGTTCTGAGCAATCGCGGTAAAAGCCACCAGCAGAAGTGCCGCTGCCAAGCCAAGTCGACGTCGCATAAACATAAGTCTCCTTATCCCTTCATTATAATCAGAATGGCGCAACTTTCCACTCCTCTTCTTCCCAAATAAAGCGATATAGTACGACCGTTCGCCCCTGAACCTCCGATAACGCGAGAACGGTACGTTCACCATCCGATTGAAGCTCTTCCATTCGGGCGTCCTGTCGACTCGGAACGACGACGTGGTGAAAATAATCAGACAGCGTTCTCAGGCGGATCCCGGACCTGCGTAACACCGCTGCCCGCTCAAGCTCCCCGAGTACCTCCGGATCCGAGAAGGTCTCAATATACGACTCCGATAGTTGCTCGCGCCAGCTCCCGTAGTTACGATCGGCGATCATGCGATTCAAACGGTCAACCAGCCGCTCGACATCGTCATAGGTTTCTTCCGACGACGCGTCCGGTACTGCCGCATCGACCGTATTATCGTCGGGCCGTACCGGGGGTAGAACCGGCTCGCGCACGTGAGCGGGAACTTCGCGGGACTGGCTATCAGCCGAGGCACAGCCCAGAATCACAGGTACGATAAGGATACAGAGCTTTGTGAATCGTAATCGGTCGGACATCGCTGTGTTGAGGCTACGTGCAGGTGTTTGTGCTGTCAATGGGAGGCATCGAGGCGATGCCCTGTCGTAGCGAAAGGTGTATAATAGTTCGGAAATCATATTGCCGACTCCGGTGTTGTAGCGGTAGGATTCCGGGTGGTTACGAAATGGCCGAAAAACTGAATCTTACACCTATACTGCATGCCTGCGCGAAACAGTCTTCCTCGGCGCGTCTGCCGTTCCGCTATGTCAAAGAGTTCGTTGCGCAGTACGCAAACCGTCGCGTCGATGAACAGCCGGAACTGTCCGCTCTGACTGACGATCGGGCGGAAGGCACACTCGTAGAATCTCTCACCGCCATGGAAAAAGACGGCCTCCTGAGTCTTCAATACTCGGGAGGATCAGTTATCAGCGTCTTCTTTCCGCTCTACTTTCTCGGTCTTATACGGGACAAGTATAAACAGATTGAAGACCGCCCCTCGGTTCCGTTCCCTGATGATTCAGCGCTTGAAAGCGTAATACCGGCAGATCTCGTGCGGCCCGTCGACGTAACGAGCGAGTACGTCGAGTGGATACAGAAGTCTGATGAAGTAGCACCCGAGATCTTGCGTCTTCAGTTCCCAGATAAGATACCAAGTATCATTGTTGTCTCCGAGAGCGTCGCGACCGAGCTCCTGCCGATGTGCATGCAGAAGGTCCGTCTTTACCTGCGCTCCACCAAGAATGCGTCGTATATACACCACAAGCTGCTGAGCCATTTCCCGACACGCGAAGCCGCCCTGAGTGATGCCATCAGACAGGTACTCACCACCCCGCACGATGCGGTAAGCACCATACGGAGACCGACTGATTTTACGTACAATCTGTGGACACATATGTGCACCTCAATGATCAAGGACATCCGATCACGTAACGAACTGCTCGAACACGACTCCTCGAGCGCTCAGGCGGCTTATCTGATCGGATATTACAACGCGTATTATCGGGGCCTTGATCAGAAACAGCGCGAAGAAGAAGTTGCCCTCAAGATTGTGGAAAAACATCTGGAAGACAGTCGGGCGCCCTTTACTTTCCGCGACGTGATAACCCTTCCGGACGACAGAGGTAATCCGATCTCCCGAAAGCTGCCGACGGATCGCGTAGCCGAAACAATCGAAAAACGAATCAAGCCGGTTTCTGGTGAGTCCCTCGCGCCTCTTCTGCGCATACGAGGTTCGGATCAGGTTGACTATTACGTACCATCGGTTCACGCGTTTTCGCACTTTCTTCAGCACCGTGAGGCCTTATCGGACGAACTGAGACGGTACTACATCGAGCGCTGCTCTGTGGCGTTCAAACAGGACAGAGTGCTCATGTCCATGAAGAGCGACGAGTTGTTTCAGAAGCACATCCTTCAGGAAGTTCGCACACGCTCGCCGTACCTTGCCGGTCTTTTAAAGTACGAGATCCTCTTTTTACTCGCACACTCGACGAAGGGAAATGCTGATTACAGGGAGGATCTGCGAATCATTTTCGCACCGGAAAAAGGCAGGCTTCAGCCGCTTGATGTCATGTTCGAACTCGACAGGAGCAGGATTATCAAGGATGCCGAACTCCTTTTACCCTTCTATCTGGGGACACCCCTTCTGCGCTCAATTACCCGCTTCGTACGTGCGCTGTTCTCCGGGCGCGTACGTCCATCTGATCGCGTCGAACACGATGTGGCAGACGAACGGGACAGCAGAGGTACCAACACCACGTCGGCGAAGCCACCAACATCACCCGAAACCGGCGACGGGATCGATACCGACGAAGCACCTTCAATGTCGGCAGCAGACACGAGCGTGAAACCAGACAAGTCTCGCAGCACAACCGTAAACAGCGGCACTGCCCGTCCAAAAGGCGGCAGCAGCAAGGTACCGAGTGCGGCGTATCGACAACAAGTCAAAGAGGTGGTGCAGGAGTTCATACCCGATCCGTCATCCATCGACAAAGTGCTCGGAGACCTGCACGAAAAATGGAATCCCCTGATCGCAGAACCTGCGAAGTCAAATCTGAGAGAGGACATAAACTCACTCGTCAGAGACTTCCTCAGAAAGATGAGGAGTGGCTTTCGCTCGGCACCACCAGGAGCAGACAGAATACGGAAAATGTCTCAGGAGCTTTCCGACAAGGACAGCTTTGCGCAGATACGGCGAAAAGAGTCACTGCGTCGCTATATTGAACTGTACATGCTGAAACTGCTCGGGCGACTCTGAGCGGCACGACGTATCATGTATACACGTCGCGCAACTGAACCTCACCCATAAAGCTCAACGCATCTGCACATGCGTGAAACAACCTCATGCAGGTCACCGCGTCGTCGAGCGCCCTGTGTGCACTGTTCTCCGGAAGCCCGATCAACTCTACGAGAGACTGCAGTGCATAGCTTCTCTGTCGGGGAAATGCCCGCTGCGCAAGCACCTGTGTGTCGATAACACGATTAGTGACGTCCGGTAGCCCCGCGCTTTGTAGTGCTGCTCTGAGAAATCCCATATCAAACGATGCGTTATGAGCGATTAGAACAGCATTATCGCAGAGGGCCATGAAATCCGGTAATACGACGTCTATGGGATCGGCGTCGGTTACCATATCGGTCGTGATTCCTGATACAGCCGCTGCATCATCAGGTATGTCCATGCCAGGATTTACGAGCATACCCAGTTCACCGAGAATCTGATCACCTCGAAAACGGACGATACCGACCTCGACAATACGATCAAGCCCTGCGTGCAGGCCTGTTGTCTCGAAGTCGAAGGCTGCGAAGATAGTTTTTGAGACAGCGGCGTCGTCGTGCATGAAGGGGATTGTAGAGATTGAGCACCGTCAAGGCAACCTTAATTACTGTCCGCGACTGTGGTGATGGATTAAGCCTAAGCGGCTGCATACCATGGAGTTAGCCTGAGGTTTCTACGATTCTCCCGTTCCGGGGTCCACAGAAGCTGCAGCCAGTC
>SKXQ01000020.1 GCA_007128315.1 Spirochaetaceae bacterium
AGACGGCTGCGCGGATCGCACACGGAATGGCGAATACCCTCGGATCGCTCCGGGTGACTCCGGCACTCGAAACAGCGCGCGCGCTGGAGCACGAACTTCGCACTCACGGGGCGAGTGACCGTGCAATCGTTCACACCCGTGAACTGAACCGCGCGATCGGGGAAATTATTCAGGAAATTACTGTCTTGCGCCGCGACGGCTGAAAGCGTGATGTCTCAGTCCGGTTGCAGGTTTTCGGGGCGCCGCTCCGGAATGCGGGTTATCTCTTTCCCGGATATCAGGAACTCTTTCGTCAGGAACAGCGCACAGAAGCAGTGTCCGTGTTCTTCCTGGTCCGGCACGTTATACACACAGGGACAGCAGATATCCTTGTCTTTTTCCTTTTCTCCCCACGCCTCGCGGCAGGGGCAGGCGTAGTATCCGTACCGGTTATAATTGATGGTCAGACCGTCGACTAGGTTCGACAGGAATTCCGGATCAGGGTTCAGCGCCCAGCCCTGCTTTTTCGATACCATATGCACGAAACGCAGCGTATCTTCTATGGTTTTCTCTTTCTTTCCCATGAAACCCGCTTCAGTCCTGTACCTTTTTACGCCAGGCGTCTTCGGCAAAACCGGAGAGGCATTCGCTGTCGTCGACTATGAGAATAGGAAAAACAGGAAGATCCTCGAAACGCTCTTTCAGGTAGCGTTTGATCTCGCGTTTCCGCTCTTTCGGTATCGTATCGAGCTCCAGCACTCTGAACGAAACCCCCAGCGAATCGAGAAAATCGATGGCCTTTCGGCAGAATGCGCAGGTAGACAGTGAGTACACGGTGACATCGTGTCCGCTGTCTGAACCGCGGTGTTCATCAAATTCTATCCCTTCAAATACTTCGTGGCTAATGTGATTGCTCATGGTGTGTCCCGTGAACAGACTACGGCTTTTTGTCGCGGCCGACAAGACTTGATTCGCCCGTCGGCTTAGAGTGAACGCATCGAATCGATTCTGTCCTCGATTGTCTGAAGTTTATCCTGTAGACTGTCTATTGTCCGCTGCAGCCGTTCCTTCTCGCGAAACAGCTGCTCGACAGGGTCGTCGGACTGCCTGTTCCCAACCGGGGTGTAGGCTGCGCGGACACGGTCGGGGCTTTTGCCCCCAAGCAGATCCTCTTCGGCCTTCTTGCGGGTATCAGCATCCCGGATCGCGGCGACCGACTTCATGTTGTCGAAGCCTATTCGCGGGTCAACGTCCGCCGAGAAGACCCGTATTGCAGACGATGCAGCCCGTCGGTCGATGAGCAGGACCCGTTCAATGTAATCTTCAAAACGAGCTCGGTGCTCCCGGCACAATGTCTCGGCTTTGACAAGTAATCCGCCGAGCTCTTTCATAATTGCGCCGTTCCGGCCGAGAAACTCTTCGCGTATTGTCTGTGTCAGGCTCACAAAGTCCGGGTGCGAATCGAAAATACTCGAATACAGACCTATCTGTTCGGCCTGTTCGAGCAGCTCATGAAAGATGCTTCGAAACGCGGTCGTGTGTGGTCTGTTTGAGATCGGCACGGGAGAGGTGGAAAAGTGAACGTGATGTGCAAACTCGTGTATCGCGGTGTACATGAGTTCATTGTCGTTCTCGAAGTTCCTGTTGTGAAGAATGATCTCGGCGCGGTCCGGATAGTACAGCCCGTGTACTTTCTTGCTCTGTTTTCCCGAAAAGATCACGGAGAAATCCGGAACGTCGCTGCGTAGTTTTTGAAGTCGATCTTTAACCTGGTCCTGATTCATGAAACACCTTTCACATGAGATTCCCGCTTCCGGAGTTCCTCGTGGATTGACAAAGTACACCGATGGACTACACTGATGTCCGAAAAACAAGTCCGTGTTGACCATGCACCAGAGTCCGGAGATACCCGAGTGGGAGACGATCAGAAGAGCAACTCAATCGATCGCGTTGAAATAATGCGGTTGCTGAACCAGGTTGTCAATGACGACTACACGGAGCCTGCTCTCGAGCAGGTTCATTCGGCCGAAGAACGCGAGTTGTACGATGCAATCAACCGGTTGTATTACGAGAAACGGCGCATACTCAGTGACTTCGACGCAAATCTGCGACGCAGCGAACGTCGTCTCAGGGACATCATAGAGTCCACGCCTGTCGGGATATGTGTTACCAATCAGAACCACATCTATGAGTACGTGAACCCGACCTATTGCCGACTCTATGGCTATGAGCCGCACGAACTCACGGGGCAGTCCTTCACGATTGTCGTTCCCGAGGCGTACCGGGAGCAGCTTACACAACTCCACGACGAGTTCATGGGGCGTCGCTATGAGCTGCGCGGTGAATGGAAAGTAATCCGTAAGGACGGCCGCGAGCTTGATATCATTGCAGAAGCCGCCTACATCGTCGACGTGGATGGCGAACCCAAAAAGGTCACCTTCGTCGTTGACATCACGAATCAGAAGAGCGCCGAGCGTAAACTCAGAGAGACCGTCGACAAACTCAATTCGCAGATCGCGGAGCGACGTCGTATAGAGAAGGTCAAGAATCAGGTTGAACGGATTATCCGTCACGATCTCAGGAATCCCTTGAACGGGATAATCGTAATGGCGCAGCTCCTTGAACGAACCGAACTGTCGGATGAGCAGAAAGAGCTGGTGTCCATTATTCTACAGTCGGGCAACAAGCTGAACGAGATGCTCAATACGTCTCTTGATATTGTGCAGATGGAAGAGGGGCGATACGTTCTGAAAGCTGATGAGCTTTCCCTCAACGAAGTGCTGTCGGCGGCAGTCGCTGAGGTTCGCAATGTCGGCGAGTCGGACAATATTACGGTTGATCTGAACGAGCTGAACGTTCCCGATACCGTACAGGGAGAAACTCTGCACCTTGAGAACCTTTTCAGCAATCTGATTCGCAACGCGATTGAGGCGAGTCGGCCGGGTGATGTAGTGACCGTGCGTGTGCAGAAAGACGATGAGTATACCGTGGATATACACAACAACGGAGTAATACCCGAGGATATTCGTGACCGATTTTTCGATCAGTATGTGACGAGTGGAAAGCCCGACGGGAGTGGTATCGGTACCTACGTTGCAAAGTTGATCGCAAGCGTCCACGGTGGAACGATAGAGTTTACAAGCAGCGAATCCGAAGGCACGCATCTTTTTGTGCGCTTACCGCTGCAGGCTCCTGAACAGCATGGAATACAGGTCTGAAATATGAGCAATAGAACCGTCATGATAACCGGGGCCAGCGATGGAATAGGCCGTGAACTGGCGCGTGTCATGGCGCGCGAGGGATGGCGTCTCATTCTCGTCGCCCGGCGGAAAGAGCGACTTGATGCACTGGCGGCCGAGCTGGCTCCCGGTCATGTCAGGGTCATAGTCTGTGATCTGTCGATGGAAAACGCGGCGCAGACCCTGGTCGCTGAACTCGGTGACGACGCGAAGCGTGTTGATGCGCTGGTTAACAATGCAGGGCTTGGACTGCATGATATCTTCTGGGAGAGCGAACTTCATAGCCTCCGGTCCATGATGCGCGTCAACATGGAGGCGCTGACCGAACTTTCGCGTCTGATCATACCGTCCATGATATCCCGTGGACACGGATACATCGTTAATATCGCAAGCGTTGCGTCCTTTCAGCCAGGCCCTCTTATGGCAGTCTACTACGCTACGAAGGCGTATGTTCTGTCCTTTACGGAAGCGCTCGCCGTGGAACTCCGCGGTACTGGTGTGAGCACCACCGCAATTTGTCCCGGTCCTACGAAGAGCGGTTTCCAGGAGGTCGCCGGAACCGACAAGGCGCCGGGAATGTCGGGAACGCGCATACCCGACTCGCGGGAGGTTGCCGGGTTCACCTATCGCATGATGCTGCGTCGCAGAACCGTCGCGGTCCACGGTGTGCTGTTTCGCATACTCGTCTTCGTCGAGCGCTTCTTACCGCGGGGACTCGTCGCACGACTCGTCGGTCGTTTCCAGTCGGTGCGGAGTACCTGACGGCGGTGTGGTCGCGGATCATCGGGCGGGCCGGGCGACTTGTTCTGACAGTCTTTGTCGTTGCCACAATAACGTTCGTCATTATCCGTGTTGTTCCCGGTGATCCCGCCGCTCTTGTTGCCGGCCTGGATGCGGATCCGCAGACCGTGGCACGAATACAGATCCGCATGGGTACCGACAGGCCCTTGTCCGTCCAGTACGTTTCCTGGATAGGGTCCATCCTTCGCTTCGATCTCGGAACAAGCCTGGTGCAGAATCGCCCCGTCTCCGAGCTACTTCTGTCCCGCGTTCCGGTTACGTTTGCCCTCGCGGGAAGCGCGCTGCTGTTCTCGCTCCTGGTTGCAATACCTCTGGGGGTAGCGGCGGCTTCCTCGCCGAAACCGGTGTACGCTCATCTCTGCGATGCGTACACGAATGTCGGGCTGTCGATTCCTGACTTCTGGGCGGGCATCCTTCTGCTTCTTGCGTTTTCTGTCCGTTTCAGGTGGTTCCCGTTGTTCGGGGTCGAGAGTCTTGCTTCGTATGTTCTTCCGACGGTAGCACTTGGTCTTTCCCGTTCGGCGTTCCTCGCGCGCGTCGTTCGCCGAAGTGTCAGGGACGAGCTGTCGAAACCCTATGTGGAAGGTGCGCGATCTCTCGGTATATCTGGTCGCAGACTGATCTTCGGTGAGGTCCTGCCGAATGCGCTTTTACCGACCATTACCATTGCTGCGGTTCAGTTCGGATATCTGCTCGGCGGCGCTATCGTCGTCGAACAGGTGTTCTCCATGCCGGGTCTCGGGAGGCTGATCCTCACCGCAGTCTCGCAGAGAGATTTCCCGGTGGTACAGGCGGGGGTTGTGTTCGTTGCCGCTGCGTTTTCGCTCATTAACTTCTTCGCAGATGTCCTGTACTCTCTGCTCAATCCCCGGATACGGTACTGATGTGATGCAGGTACACGAGCTTCATCCGGCACTATCCATCCGGAACCTGACACTCGCCCTGTCAACGAAGCACTCGGTGCTGTATCCGGTCCGTGATCTCAGTCTCGAGGTACAACCGGGTTCTCTGCACGCAATCATCGGTGAAAGCGGGAGCGGTAAAAGTCTGACTTGCCGGGCCATTATGCGTCTCGGTCCGCACGCCATGACCATACGCTCGGGGTCCATACACGTCGGACAGACAGATGTCTCGACGCTTCGCGGGCACGAGCTTTCCGAGTTCCGCGGTAGCCGGGTCGGGATGGTGTTTCAGGACCCTGCACCTCACTTCAATCCCGCGAAACGGGTCGGCAGTCATCTTATCAGAACTCTCGAACGACGCCTGAACCTGACCGCAGAAGAGGCTCGCTCGCGGTTTACAGAACTCCTTGAGCGCGTTGGATTAAGCGGGCGCGACGATCTTCTGCAGAAGTATCCGCACGAGCTGTCGGGGGGGATGGCCCAGCGCCTTGCAATAGCCGCTGCAATCGCCGCGGCTCCACCGCTTCTTATCGCGGACGAACCAACCACAGCACTCGATGTAACGGTACAGAAGTCGGTTCTTGAACTTATCGATGAGCTCCGTCGCGGCATGGGACTTGCGGTGCTTTTTGTGAGTCACGACCTTGCCCTGGTGGAACAGTATGCCGACGACATTACGGTTCTCTACGCCGGAACCGCTGCAGAGCAGAACGCCTCTCACAGGCTGTTCGTAGCACCGAGGCACCCGTATACGCAGGCCCTTCTGCGTTCGCGTCCCCGACCTGACGCCCCCGTACCGCCGTCGATTCCGGGGGTTCCACCGCGCCTCGAGCAGCTTCCGTCAGGCTGTCCGTTCCATCCCAGATGTCCGGCAGCGATCGATCCTTGTCGAAGCGACCGCCCGGCGCCGACGTCCTGGCCGGATGGAGGACAGTCGCGGTGTCACGTAGCGGCCCGTAACGCGGGCGTGACGGAATGAACGGTGTGTCGAAATGAGCAATGAACAGAGGCGGCTCGCAGTCAGAAATCTCACCGTTCGGTACGCTGGTGCGAGACCGGCTTGTGAGAATGTAAGTTTCGACCTGGTAGCCGGTGCATCCTTTGGCATTGTCGGAGAAAGTGGTGCAGGGAAAACAACGGTACTTCGGGCAATCGCCGGCCAGATCTGCTCGATCGAGGGCAGTATCGCCTGGAACGGCGAAAATCTTTCGGGTCTCCGCGGCAGATCGCTCCGGCGGGCGGTCCGATCGCGGCAGCTCGTACCCCAGGATCACACGCTGGCATTGAACCCGCGCATATCGATAGGAGCAAGCCTTCGTGAAACCGGCGCACCTCCTCAGCGCGTGCACGCCATGATGAAACGGGTTGGCATGGGCGATGTTTCGCTTGTGCGAAGACCTCACACACTGTCCGGTGGGCAGCGGCAGCGGATCTGTATCGCGAGAGCACTTCTGGTCGAGTCAGATCTTCTGCTGCTGGATGAGCCGACAAGCAGCCTCGATGCGAGCGTTGCGGCGTCGCTCTTGCATCTTTTGCACGATTTGCGTACACAATATCAACTCACGATGGTCGTTGTATCGCATGACCTTGATGCAATTACAGCATTATGCGATACGATTGGTGTCATGAAAAATGGCAGGATGGTCGAGCAGGGACAGGCCGAGCGGATTCTGAGGCATCCCGAACACACATACACGCGGCAGCTCATGGAAGCTGTGCCGCGCATTACCGCCGTCACCGACCGGCAGGTCTGGAATGCATGGGAGTAGGATTACATGAGTCGATCAACGCAGATGTTTGTATGTTCAGTGCTGGTACTGGTGCTTACCGTTCCCGGGTTGCTGAACGGAGCAGGCAGGTCGGAGGTTCCGGCGAACTCACTTCGCATGGCTCTCAGCGGCGACCCGAATACGCTTGACCCGCATGCCACCTCAGGAACGCTCACGTTTCAGGTCCTGAGGAGCGTATACGATACGCTCGCGGAGCCGAACGAGGACGGCGAAATCATCCCGGCTCTTGCCGAGCGATGGGACGTATCCGACGACGCGACGGAGTGGACCTTTCACCTTCGCCGTGACGTACAGTTTCACAACGGCGCAACCTTCTCCGCACGGGACGTCGTCGCGACCTTTGAACGTCTTCGCGATTCGGAAGCTGCATTTCCCAACGTAGATGAGTTTGGTCCTCTCGAATCCGTTCGGGCGCTGGATGATTACACGGTTCAGTTCCGTATGTTTGAGCCCTTTGCTCCGCTTCTTGCTGCCCTTGCTTCCGGCTGGGGAGCGATTCTTCCGGCGGATCTGATCGCTGAAGGACATGACTTTGACTCCCGTCCGGTAGGGACTGGTCCGTTTGTGTTCGGAGAATGGATACGCGACGGGCGTATCCGTCTGGCCCGCAATGAAGCCTACTGGATTGAGGGACAGCCGCATCTCGAAGAGCTTGTGTTTCAGATTATTACGGAGCCCGCGGTGCAGCTGCAGGGACTGCTTGCCGGCGATTTTGATGTGATCGATATCGTGCCACCGGACAACCGGCAGGTCATTATCGACAACCCGCGCACGCGTATCGACGAATCACTCTCAAGCCTGATCATGGTCATGGCAATGAACACATCTCGAGCTCCTCTGAACGTTCTCGACGTACGACGCGCCATTAATCATGCAGTCAATCGCCAGCAGATTCTTGACGTAGCCTACGGGGGTGGTCAACCAGGGGCTACTTTCATGGACACGGGCGATTTCTTCCACGTGGATTACTCGCATCTGTATCCCTACGATCCCGATCGGGCACGGGGGCTTCTTGCACAGTCGGGTGCGGATTTCTCCCGCCCTCTGACACTGACGCTCCCGCAGAATTTCGAGCCTCACGTGGTCGCCGGTCAGATGTATCAGGAGATGCTCCGGCAGATCGGACTCGACGTGAACATCCGCCTGGTTGACTGGTCGACCTGGATCAGTGATGTGTACGGGCGGGCCGATTACGATCTGACTGTCATCGGGCATACCGGAAAGCTTGATCCGGATGGCAGACTATCCAGCATGGCGAGCGAGGAGTTTTACGTACGGTGGACGAACCCCGAAGCGACCTCGCTGATCCGTCAGGCCCGTCGTACCGGTGACATTGAGGAACGGCAGCATCTGTATGCACGTGTGCTCGAGATTATCGCGCAGGAAGTTCCCAAGGTCTATACGGGGACCAATTATCGTCAGATCGGTCTGCGGACCCGCGTACGGAATTTTCACATGGACTCGCAGCTTGATACCTATGACTTTCGGCGGGTAACCCTCGATCGGGAGTAGGCAATGGCATATTTCGAGTGGCGTGCGGCACGACGCCGGCGGCGCTTCGCCGGCGTCGTGCTCGCACTGCTCATCTGCTTCGCAGTCTTTACGCCCCTGATATCGCCCTATACCTCAACGGAACAGAACATAGCCCTGCGACTTTCGGCCCCCGGTACCGAGGGGCACGTCTTCGGCACCGATGAGTTCGGTCGCGATGTAGCGACGCGTATGGCCTTTGGAACGCGTTCCGCCGCGTTGACTGCAGGAGGGGGAGTGCTGCTCGCGCTGTTCATCGGCATCCCCCTTGGAATCGCAGCCGGTCTGGAGCGGCGCATCCTTGATCCGGTTTTTTCGCTTCTTATCGATGCTCTGTTGAGTTTTCCCGGCGTCCTCCTGGCGATCGCCCTGCTGGCCGTGCTCGGTACCGGTACCGCTCAGGTTTCGCTGGCGCTGGGGATCATGTTTGCACCACTGTACGCGCGAACGGCACGGTCCGAGACCCTTGCCGTTTCAGCCGAACCATTCGTTACGGTATCGAAAGGACTCGGTTCGCACCCTTTGTACACAGTGTGGCTTCACGTACTGCCGAACGTCCTGCCGCAGGCCCTGGTCCTTTCTGCCAGCGTTGCCGCGGTTTCCATAACCATAGAAGCGGCACTGAGCTTTTTAGGGCTTGGTCTGGCACCACCTGCTGCGAGCTGGGGGCTTATGCTCAGAGACGCCCGAAATTATCTTGGAACCGCACCGTGGCTCGCGCTTCTACCTGGTATACAACTGGGTCTGAGCGTGTTCGCGCTCAATACGCTCGGGGATGCCCTCGCTGAGCGGTTTCTTCACTCGCATCAATGATCGCGCGCGAAGCGTGGCGCAGAATGCTCGAAAAATCCATGACGTCCATGTGTGTCTTTCGGCACGGTTCGCCTTCCCGTCGCTCATCACTCAGATCGCCGTTCCCGACGATGGCTTCGAGACTGTCGTCGTGTTCACCTGAATCCGGAAGTGGATCACCGGGGTGATCCGTCGCGCGATAGGCGTCCGAGAAGGCCGGAAGTCTGCCGAGCAGAGCAGACTGGAGCGCATCCAGAAGCACCTGAGCCTTTTCCAGTGCATGCGCATACAGGTCAGGAACGCTCCGGCTGCTCATGACCTCACCTGTGCAGGGGTTTCGCCATGGGTGATTTGCCTCGTTTGCTACATCTATATTCGGCGGTAAGTGAAGCGGGTGAAACAGGCGCAGCCAGCCTGGGATACCTCCGGGGTTTTGTTCGATGCGCGTCCGTGCTTCGTGTATGTCCGGGCGGTTGACAGCTGCATAATAAGCGGATGAATCGCTGTAGGCATTCACGAGTTTGCGGGCGAGTCGCGGATCCCGACGCCCCTTCCGTGTCGACTGCGCAACTGCGTGGCTCAGTGCCCGGAGAAGTGACTTCATTGCGTCCGGTGTGAGCTGGATTTCGGTCTGCAGAGGAATGTCGCGGGGGTGCGTATTACGGAGTTGAAGCGCAAGATACGTGTCGATGATACGTTCAAGAAACACGTGGTTCATGTGGTACCCGTAGGTCTCCGGTTCACCGGGCACAGGCCATCCGGCGTGGACGTTAATGAAGGGATGAAACACCCGATCCAGAACAATGTGAGTCAGATAACCCGCGAGATATGCCACGATAAGCGTCTGTTCCGGGTTGTCGTTCCCGAACGCGGAGTCGGCTCGGGTGTAATCCAGGAGCGATGCGCAGAACGTTCCCGAGCCTTTGCGGTGCAGTACTATGCCATAGTGAAGTCCTGAAGGTCTGCGGCGTCTGTTGTGAAGGAAGAGGTCCGGCCCCTGGGCTCCAAGTATGAATGACGCACGTACATCACTGTTGTGATGTTTCGTCAGAGCAGGAAGAGTCTTGTCGCAGGCATCTTCCGCGAACAGCAGATGCGAAAAGTGTGAAGGCACAGGCCTATTCTAACTCGCGAACCTCGGTTCCGGATACCGTGACGGTCCTGAGCAGTGATTTCTCGGACCCGGGGAGCTCACGGTGCAGACCGCGACGGGCTTCACGGGCACCGTCGGCTGAATCGAAGACCGCAAACCAGGCACCGCCGCCGCCGGCACCGCTGAGTTTACCCCCGCGCGCACCGAAATCGCGGGCGCGTTTGATACGACGTTCGAGCAGATCGGTCGACAGCCGGAGGGTGCGCAGCTGCACCTGGGCGTCGTCGCAGAGGGCACCGAGCTGCTGTGCAGGTGATTTCGTCCGGCTCACCATGATAGCCTCGCGTGCGATCCTGCCGAGCTCTGTGACGGCAGTCCGGGTATCGTTGTCATCGTTCTGCATTCCGGCGCGGACCCCCGCGACGAGGGTTCTTGTGTTCCCTTCGCGGCGGACGCCTCCGTACAGCAGTGCAAAGGAGCCTGCCGCGACCGTCTGTATCGCCGGAAGTTCCGGCAGGGCGGGGTAGATCGCCTGCAGTCCGGTCGACAGACTCAAGCCGGTATCGATACCACTGGGGGTTCCGTGAAAGAGGGCTTCGACGGAGTTTGCAATCGCCCACAGCCTATCGAACCCGGGTGCGGTGGTTCCGTAGAACGCGGTGGCAAGCGCCGCGCAGAGAGCGGCAGAGGAACCGAATCCCGATCCGGTCGGAATAGTCGACCGTACCGAGATCTCCATACCGGCCGGGTAGGTCGCTCTCAGGTTTGTGACGCTGAGAGACGCGGCGTGGAGAGTACGCGTGACAGCTTCGATAAAGGCTTCTATATGGTCTTCCTCTACTCCGGAAATCACCAGACGGAAAGTTTCGCCTTCATAGGGCAGGTCATACACGGCGGGAGGCACCGCGTCGCCGGGTCGCTCAAACGATCGGGGACGCAGACGTACGTGTGTGGTGTCGGCGGTGGCGATCCCTATGGCTGGATGACCGTAGACAGCGGCGTGCTCACCGAAAAGCAGCAGTTTTCCGCGCCCTACGCCCACCGGAGTCCCTCATCATCTCTAATGATCGCGCGACCTGGACATCCGGAAACGTGGGGAAGAACCAGAATCGTTTCATTTCCGGCCCCGAGCGCTTTTCGAAAGCGCCTTGAGCAGCCAGTATCTGAAGCTGGATCCGGGTGCACTGTTTCTACTCGGGCAGGGACACCGACCAGCTCTCCGAGCTCCTCACCGTGACGCCGGATCTCGTGCAGAACGCCAAAGCCGTCTTCGCTGGCGATAGTGTCCAGGAGTTTCCTGACAAGTCGCTGGTTGCGTTCGAACAGATCCCGTGCTCTGTCCGGTTCCTTTTCCTGGAACGACTTGAACTGGTCAACGGCCCCTTTTGTTGATTGGGGTTGCTCGCCCGGCTCGATCGCCGGCTGTGGAAACCACGGCAGCAGTACGCGCTGGTAACGCGGGTACACACCGCCGCTGAACAGTCCCATCCCTCCGAAGACGCTGGTCGCGATATCATAGCCGCTTCCGACGGTGCCCTGAAGCGATCGGTGTGCTGCGGTGGCGAGGCGCTGCACAACCCTGCGGTCGCTTACCGGATCATAGCCTGCCGCTGCAAGGAGCCCGGCAACGCTCGCCACGGTAGCGGCGGCGCTTGAACCATAGCCGAGCTTGCGACCATCGCGCGTGAAGAGCGAGCGCGTATCGACAGATATCTCTACCGGAGCGAATGAGCGCTCGCGGACGCGCCGACACACGTCGACGATACGCTCGGCGAGTTTCTGTTCTTCAGGTGAGAACGCGTCTCGTACGAAGGACTCATCCGTGAGGATCTTCAGGGTATGTTCGAACACGCCGACGCGATGATTACTCGCGGCTTCGACCGAGGCGTCCGGACTCCAGTGAGTCGTGTACGCACCCATTCGTGCGACCAGACGAAACTCATTACAGTCGGCAATGCGGGCAAGGACCGGGGGGCCGACCGCCATGGAAACGCCAAGCCCGCCTTCGGCGAGTACCGCATACTCCCCCGCGATGAGCAGATTACCGGGAATGTGAAGCTGTCCACGCAATCTCACAATCCGGAATCTCCGTTGTCGCGGGTCACCACCGGGCTTCCGCCTACGCCGCTTACCAGTATGGTTTTAACACCGGCGACGGAGGCGATGCGCTCCCTCACGGCCTCTACGTCCCGTGCGGTGCTCAGTATTTTGACCTGTGGCCCGGCGTCCATGGTTTCCCAGGCGACGAGTCCTTCGCCGCGCAGCTCATCACACGCCCGTATGACCGCGACGCTCGCAGGCAGCCAGTACAGAACAGGAGGCGAGGCGGCGATGCTTGACCCGACCATGCGCAGGTAGCTTTCCCGCATGAGCGGTCCGAGGCGCTCGACGGAGCGATCGGCCAGCGCTCGTTCGGCTTTCCCGATCAGAACGCGTGCATCGGCTACCCATGCATCGTAGTAGGGGCTGCTTGAGCGTGTGCGCTCCATTCCGTCACGCGATCCGACCGTCTTCGGTCCCGTATCAGTAATGGCAACAAGAATCCGCAACTCGGGCCACCACTCGGCGCTGTACAGGGCCTCGGCAGACTCGGATCCGGCCTGGAATCGTGTGAAGCCTCCGAATACACTCCTCGCAGCGCTGCCGCTTCCCGTGCGTGCAATGCGTGACAGTTCGGCTGCCGGCAGATTCAGGGCCCACCAAGCGTCGAGCGCTATGGTGAGTGCTGCGAACCCGCTGCTTGAGCTCGCGATGCCTGCCGCCGTCGGAAACGAGTTCCCGGACTCAACGGCAAGCGGGGTATCGGCATCGGTGCGGCCCGACGCGTGTGCTCGCTCGCGGAGTGTATCAATGACCGTTGAGAAATGATGGAGGGGTTGTTCTGTGCCGCCGATGCTGACGCTGTCACACTCGGCGGAAGGGTCGGCAGTGACGGTCGTTTTTGTTCGCAGATCGTGAAGCCCGACTGCCAGGCTGCCGGTTGCGGGAATGTTAATGCCCTGCGTCTCCTTGCCCCAATACTTGATCAGAGCGAGACTTGGACTTGTCTGTACCGTTACCGCTGCCATGTCTATCCGCGCCGTCTGATATGGGCAAGAATATGTTCTGCAGCTTCGGAGTTGAACACTCCTTCGTCGGAGAGTCTGTCAGCAAGCTCGGCAATCTCGTCGCCGCGGGCTCCGGCTTTCCAGGCAAGACGGTTTGCATGAAGTCGCATGTGTCCGGCCTGTATGCCTTCGCTGACGAGCGCACTGAGTGCAGCGTAGTTCTGCGCAAGACCGACACAGGCCATGATCGACGCAAGGGTCCGGGCATCTGGTCGTTCGAGAACCTGCATCGAAAAACGCGCTGCCGGATGAAACCCGGCGGCACCTCCGACCGTGCCCACTGCGACCGGAACCCGCAGCGATCCATGCAGAGCCCCGTCGCGCACCTCGTATTCGGTCAGTGCCCTGTAGGCCCCATCGCGTACCGCGAAGGCATGGCAGGCGGCCTCGATGGCCCGGGTGTCGTTCCCGGTGGCGAGCGCTACGCTTGAGATTCCGTTCATGATGCCTTTGTTGTGCGTGACGGCCCGATGGAAATCAATGGTGGCGATGCGGTTGGCTTTGACAATGCGTTGTGCAACTTCCAGACCGGATCTGCCACCGCGGGCGCACGCATCGACCGGGATACTGAAGCGGGCGGTTGTAACGCGGCGGTCGGCGGCGTTCGTGAGTATCGCCATGATCGCTTCGCCTCCGAGTCTCGCCTCGATGAGAGGACGAACCCTTTCAGCGCAGGTGTTCAGAATATTCGCACCCATGGCGTCACAGGTATCAATGTGGAGCCGTGCGGCAATCGTATCGGGGTCTATGCGCTCTATGTCGAGTCCGTGGAATCCGCCGCCGCGCCGGGTCATGGCGGCCAGCGGTTCGGTCAGCTCATCTTCGACTTCCGTAATCAGACCGGTCACGTCACGGGAGTCGGGATCGATTTCTGTTTCCACGTATACTTCAGCGGTCATAACCGTTTCGGTCGACTCTGTGGTGAATCCACCATTACGACCGATGACTGAAGCAGCGAAGGTTGCTGCCGCGATGACTGACGGCTCTTCAACCGCAAAGGGAACGTTGTAGAGGTGCCCGTTGACCTTGAATCCTGCAGCAACACCGAGAGGTACCGGAATGTATCCAACAGCCGATTCGACCATGATGTCCGCAAGGTCGCACATTTCCGTGTCGAAGCCGGTCGCACTCAGCTCGTCTTCGCTCATGTCGAGGAAGTCACAGAGACGAATCCGACGTTCCGCCACCGTAAGCTTTCGAAACCGCGGCCCGAGTTTCAGCCATGGAGGCTTTTCAATACCCGCACTGTTATAGGAGATGTCCGTTTTCTGCTGCATTCGTGTCCCCGGTTAATAGGTCTGTGTCTTAAGGTATTCAGAGAGGGTGGCTTCGAAAACCGGTTCGGTAAATATTCTGTCTGACTGAAGATCATCGATGGTTCGACTGCCGGTCAGGAGCATGACGTTTTTCAGGACGGATCGAAAACGTTCAATCAGTGTTATGACCGCCTCGGAACCTCCTGCGTCTACGGCTCTAATCAGGGGCAGTGCGTATCCACCGAGCCACGCACCGAGCCCGACAGCCTTCGCAAGATCCATGCCGTTCCGGAGGCCACCGGAGGCGACAACGGGGAGTGTTATCCGTTCATCCCTGCACAGGCTCGCAAGGAGCAGCGCTGTTGGGAGACCCCATGTATCGAACTCTTTGACGACCGCCTGCTGCTCGGCGTCACCAAGCCGGTATCGTTCCACCGCCATCCAGTTTGTCCCGCCCCTGCCTGCAACGTTAATGGCCGAAACCCCGGCGTCCACCAGCCTGCGGGCATCTGCCGGTCCAATTCCGAAACCCGTTTCCTTGGCAATAACAGGCACTGGAGACGCTTCCGCGAGTCGTGCAATGGCTGCGACGACACCGCTAAAATCCCTGTCACCGTCTGCCTGCGCGAGTTCCTGGCCCGGATTCAGATGAACCGCGAGAGCCTGTACTTCAAGCTTCTTGATCCACTCGACGAGCGTGGAGTGGTTGAGTTCGCGGGTCTGCACTCCTCCGATGTTTGCGATGACCGGGACATCCGGTGCAAAGCGCTTGAGCATGAAGTGATCTGCGACCTCCGGCTTCCGGAACAGAATGCGGATGCTTCCCATCCCGACCGGTACACCGCAGGCCTGGGCGGCTTTGGCGAGCTCCTTGTTGGCCGCGTAGCCTCCGCTTGATCCACCGGTCATGGAGCTTATGAGCAGCGGCATTGATATCGGTGTGCCGAAGAAACTCGTGGATGTGTCAATCTCGTCCATCGAAACTTCGGGGATCGCGCGGTGGGCAAAGTGAATGTGGTCGAACAGGGTGGTCCCCGTCTCTACCGCGTAGGCGTCCTTCTGTATGCAGATTTCGAGATGCTTTGCCTTGCGGACTCCAAGGTCCTCGGGGGGCTGTGCCGACAGATCAGGAGTACTCATATTCTCTATACCCGTCTTCCCTGACTGATGCGAGATAGTGCCGGGACTCTGGAACATCAACGTCAGCTATCATATCCGCGTACGCGTCCCGGCTATACGGACCGCCAACCCATGTCTGATACGTTTCAAGCGAAGCCGGTATTCCGCTGGCGAGTACCTCGTCGAGATCCCAGCTTTCGATTACAGCGGGTGCGTTTTCCGCTATCGTAGCCGAGTATACGATCATGGTGTTTCCTGATCCATAACTCGCAACAAGAATTTTCTTACCGACTATGTCCGGGCCGAGTTTCCGGTACCGCTCCTGCAGCGAAAACGCAAGCGCCATGTATGCGGAGCCTGAATAGATGTTGCCGATCTGTCGAGCCGGTGCGATTCCGTCATAGAAACCCCGGGCCTGCAGAAAAGGTTCAGCGTCTGCATCACCGCCGGGCAGATGCTTGCCCAGAAGATTGTGCATCGCCGTTATACCCATGCGGTAGAAGGGAATATGGGTTACGAAAAGGTCGGTGGCGTTCAGGACATCGAGTGGATCTTCGTTGCGACGCGCGCAATGATCGGCGAATGCGCTGTCGAGGGCTTCGTGATAACACTGAACGGAGTACCCGCCTTTCACTTTTGCCGTCGTCGAACCGAGCGGTCGGAAGAAATCATCGACATCCCTCGAGCAGTACCCGGCGGTTCCGACGTCCACACTCATGAGCGACGGGTTTCGTGACACCTTCAAGGCTACTGCACCCGCACCCTGAGTGATTTCTGCAGTGCTTGGTACGTCGTATCGGGCGATATCCGAGCAGATGACCAATCCCGAATCGGTTTCGCGCGCGGACATGGACAGCATTGCGGCTACGCCGAGTATCGATACCGTCCCTCCGGCACAGGCGTGCTGCACCTGAAAGGTTGAGAGTGAGTCGGGAACAGCGACACCTGCGCGTTGCAGCATTCCTTCGACGTATGCAGCGACGGGCTTGGAATGATCGACTCCGGTCTCGGTCCCGACCGCTATGTAACGAAGGGACGCCAGATCGTCCCCGTAGCTGCGCTCGACGAGCCGATGCGCTGCTTCGGCAGCAAGTGTGGTGTTGTCCTGCCAGAGCTCCGGAAAACGCATTGCTTCCTGTCCGGTGGTTTCGACGGCCCTCTTCAGTCGGCGTTCCAGAGACGGGTTCTCGCGTATGCGCATGTTGAGAAGGGTCTGCAAAGTAATGTATGGTGAGGGGATATATAATGCGATATCGCTGATTCCAACCGGATGGTCTGGCATGAGTCGGCAGCTCCTTGGATTACGTGTGAGAACAGTACCACGACCACATTTCTGTAGCCTTTCGTAAGGATAACACTTCGATTAGCAAAGGGGCAATTTCACGGTGAACGGTTATTCAGGTATCTCTCGAACAATATTGCAGGATCCTGTCCATGTCCTGATTTCGGGTGGTGTAGATAGTTCAGTTGCGCTTGCTCGACTCAGAGAGGCAGGACACACGAATCTCACGGCCTATTATCTCAAAATCTGGCTGGAAGATGACCTCAGCGGTCTCGGCGAGTGCCCGTGGGAAGAAGATCTTGCGTTCGCGCGGTCAGTGTGCTCGTCATTGCACGTGCCGCTTGAGGTTGTCCCCCTGCAGCTTGAGTACTATGACCGGGTTGTCGAGTATACCCTCTCCGAGCTCAGAAAGGGGCATACGCCGAGCCCCGATATTTTCTGCAACCAGCGGATCAAGTTTGGAGCGTTTCTTGAGAATCTTGACAAGCCGGGATGGATCGCGAGCGGGCACTATGCACGCATCGTCCGGCATTCACACGACGTACAGCTGCATCGCGCACCCGATCCGGTCAAGGATCAGACGTACTTTCTGAGCCATCTTTCGCAGCAACAGCTCAGCCGGCTCACGTTTCCGGTTGGAGATCTCCCCAAAGGAGAGGTCCGCAGGCTCGCGGCACGATACCGCCTCGCGAATATGGATCGTCCGGACAGTCAGGGCATCTGTTTCCTTGGAAAGATTCGATATCCGGAGTTTGTCCGACACTATCTCGGTGAGTCATCGGGCGATATTGTCGAACGCGAGACAGGAGCCGTACTCGGAACGCATAAGGGATACTGGTTCCATACCATAGGCCAGCGGCAGGGACTCGGGCTCGGTAATGGCCCGTGGTACGTGACCGGGAAGGACGCAGAGCAGAACGTGATCTATGTTTCGCATCAGAGTACGGTGGCCGAGGCCGCCCGCCAGAGGCTATACTTGAATGAGTTTAACTGGATCGGGACCGTCGCCCCTTCCGGACGGTATGGGGTGAAGCTGAGGCACGGGCCTCATATCGAACCCTGTTCGGTACAGGTGTGTGACGCCGAAGCCCGAACGCTTCGCCTGGATCTCGATCACGCGGACCGGGGGGCTGCTCCCGGTCAGTTTGGCATACTCTACGACGGAGAACGTTGCCTCGGGGGCGGTATGATTACCGACGCAAAGGATGATTCAGCATGCGTGTCCTGATCGTCGAAGACGACGAAAAAATCGCCTCGTTTGTGCAGAAGGGTCTGTCGCAATCGGGGTACGCGGTAGACGTCGTTCGCACTGGCGAAGACGGCTATTCGTTTCTGCGCCAGACGGACTACGACGCCGCGGTGGTCGACATCATGCTTCCAGGCATGGATGGTCTGACCATGGTCCAGCGTATACGTGACGAAGGCGTACAGACTCCTATCATCATACTCAGTGCGAAACGGTCGGTTGAGGATCGCGTGAAGGGTATACAGACGGGCAGTGACGACTACATGACCAAGCCTTTTTCCTTTGCCGAACTTCTGGCGCGTTTACAGGCCTTGATCCGTCGCGCCGGGATGGGTACGGGGTCTACGAAACTGCAGGTTGGTGATCTGACACTCGATCTGCTGAAACACGAGGCGCGACGCGGAGAAACGGTTATCGAACTGCAGCCGCGGGAGTTCTCGCTGCTTGAATATATGATGCGTAACGCCTCGACGGTGCTCTCCAAGACCATGATCATGGAACACGTCTGGAATTACGACTTTGATCCCCAGACGAACGTTGTTGACGTGCTGGTCTGGCGTCTGCGAAAGAAGATAGATGAAGGATATGAACCGAAGATGGTCCACACCGTTCGAGGTGTTGGGTACGTCCTTAAGGACAGCTAAGCGCTTCCTGTCGCTTACATATGTACGACTCACACTTCTCTTTTCCTCGCTGTTCCTCGTCGGTGCCGTGGCGTTCTTCGGAATCAGTCTGTTCAGCCTCTATAACTCACTGCAACAGGACGACATCAGGGAACTTCAGAACCGGCTTCTCCAGTATTGGGCACGATATCAGGCCGGTGGTATCGACGCGCTGCGAAACGAAATCGACGCACGCAATATTCTGATTGGAGAACGACCGTTTTTCGTGCGCATCGCTTCGGCCACAAACGAGACCCAGTTCTTCAGTGTTCCCGCACTCTGGCAGCAGGGGTTTCCACTGCAAATCCTTGAAGATGGCGATATTTCCGACTGGGACGGCGTGAAGGTCCTGAGCTCGGATCTCCTGCCCTATCGCCTTGAGCTCGCGGGCATCCGGCTGAGCAACCGCTATTTTCTCCAGGTCGGTCTCAGTACCGAGGGGCGCGATCAGCTCCTGGAACTATTCCGGCGAAACTTCATGATCATCTCTTCGGCGGTCGTTCTCATGAGTCTTGCGCTTGGCCTGCTTCTCGCCTACAGGGTACTGCGTCCAGTCAGGGACTTGAGTACGACGGTACATAATATTCTGGAGACAGGCAGATTCGATGCGCGCATACCTCACGACGACGGCCCATTGAGTTCACAGGGTGACCTGCGCGAACTGATTGTGTATTTCAACGAAATGCTCACTCGAATCGAGCGGCTGATCGGTGGCATGCACGATGCCCTGGATGCGGTCGCTCACGATCTGCGCACACCGCTGACGCGGCTCCGTGGAAGCGCCGAACTGGCACTCAAGAGCGAGGTAAGTGAAGACGCGTACCGTGAGGCCCTGTCGGACACAATTGAAGAAGCGGACACCATGATGCGGCTCCTGAACACCCTCATGGATATTTCCGAAGCCCAGTCGGGGGCTTTATCGCTGCGCATGGAGCGGGTCGATGCCTCGGAAGTGCTCAGGGACAGCGCTGAGGTGTATGAGTACGTAGCCGACGCGAAAGGTGTCACAATTGAAGTCGGGGATTACCGCGGGATCAGCCTGTATGCTGATCCGGTACGGCTGAGGCAGGTGCTGGCAAATCTGCTTGACAACGCCGTGAAGTACTCACCGCCCGGAGGGCGCGTCGTGGTGAGCTGCCTGTCGGTCGCCAGGGGGGTCATGTTTCGTGTCCGCGACGACGGGCCTGGTATTTCAGCCGAGGATATGCCCCGGATCTGGAATCGTCTGTATCGTGGTGCGGAGTCGCGAAACAAGCCCGGACTCGGACTTGGTTTAAGTCTCGTCAAGGCGATTGTCGAGGCGCACCGGGGTGAGGTCGAGCTTCGCAGTGACCCTCACACAGGTACCGAGGTTCGCATTATTCTTCCCGCCGTACCTCCTTCGGACCCCTGACCGACCTCGAACGGTATTACACATATGTAATCTGCCGGAAACGCGGGTGAAATGCGTACAGGCTACATTCAGTAACAGATTGTTGGAGACAGCAATCGAAGACGGAGCGGTCATCAGAGTGCAGTTCTGATGCCATCGTTTCGGACACTATCTACCCCCCAACGCGGGTCGACTGAACACAGCGTCCCCCAACCACACCTATTAGGTCGTCCGCGGCCCCCCGGCTACAGAGTCGGGGGGTTTTTTCGTTCTGAAGCGGGTGCAGGACTTGCGTAGCCTGTCCCCGGTCCGTTGCAAGGACTTTCTGAAATATCATTACAGAGAACTATGGAACGATGAAACCTGGAAAAAACTGAGTCTGAGTCTGTCCGGCTCGAAACCCCGGAAAACCAGACACAGGTCGATCACCGGTGTGTCTGAGGCGAGCGACAGCGGTTCGGTCGTCCAGCTCCGGTATCCGCGCCAGTGCAGGCTGCGGGTGTTACCAACGGTACAACTTCCGAGCAGTTTACCGTCCGGACCGGTATCGCGGATTTCAATAACGCCAGCTGTCTCCTGGACAACGGGTGCGTAGGCGGCGAAGAAACTGATAGCCGGTGCTTCAGGCAGGTCGTGGACCGACGGGAAACACAGGTATGCGTCGCTGCCCGTGGGGCTTATGTCGAAGCCGTATCGGGGATTCGCATGCTTGCGCACGTGGGCGGATTCCATGAACCACGCCGCGTCAATACGGTTCAGTCGGGCATCGTAATGGCCAACCCCATGCTCGACGATCACCGGATCAACCTCCATGTGTCCATCGGCATGATAGTGAACATAACAGATACCACTCGCGCGGTGATGTGGGGTCGGATCAAAGATAGTGAATGCATGAAACCACTGTCCCTTCCAGCTGAAAAAGCTGCCGTGGTCCGGGGATGCACCGATATTGCCCTGCATACGATAAGGTCCGTACACGGATTCGGAGACTGCGTAGAACGACGCCCAGCTCAGATAATACAGTCCCTCGTGTTTATGAAGAAACGGTTTATCGTCGGCACCGTCATCGAGAATGATCTTCTCCGGTTTTTCGGCAAGGGAGATCATGTCGTCGCCGAGCCGTGCTATGTAATAGCTGTCACCACCGGCCCAGACCGGCGTCCCGAAGACGATGTACGCCGACTGATCGTCGTCGTCATCGATGAATACAGAGGGATCGTAGGATCGGGTCGGGGTAAGATCGGCTGCAAGCAGAGGTTTCCCCAGGACATCCCGGAACGGGCCGCCGGGGTGATCGGCAACAGCAACACCGGTGTCGGTCATTCCGTTGGAGAAATACAGGTAGTACCGGCCGTTCCGTTCGGCTGCGTCGACTGCCCAGCAGCGGTGTGACGGACCCATGTACGTGTCATCCGGGCGCAGGGTTGATTCGTGCACCCAGCTGACGAGGTCGTCGGAAGACCAGATCTGCCAGTCGTTCATGACATAATCGGTGTTTACCGGTGATGCATCGTGACTCGCGTACAGGTAGGCCCGATTGTTGAAGATGTGAATGTGAGGGTCGCATACACCGCGGTCGCGTATTATCGGATTGGTTCTGAACAGTGACATCATTCGCTCCTGGTGATTCTATGAATGAGTTCCCGCACTACCGGGAAGGAGAAGGTAATACCCGACAACACCGAACCCGTCCCCAGGGTTCGGTATGCACTCACCGAGGTCGCTTGCCGGCTTATCCCGTAGAGAGCGCATGCCCCTGCAATGCCTCCGACAGCGGTTAGCAGCATGTCGGCAAAACCCGGGACACCGAAACCGAAGGCGTCGGCGACCTCCTTGACGACACCTGCGGTCAGGGCTGTCACTGCGCCGGTGAGCGCAGCCGCGGTCTGATCCTCGTACAGCGTCATGTGTACGCCGCCTGCGACAAGCGCAACCGATATACCTGCTGCAACGTGAAGCTCGCGGTTTCCGGGGCGTTCGGGATGAAGGTCGGAAGATGCCCGGGCGGAAACGGTCGATAACAGCAGCAGGGGAATCAGAAGGGAGGAGTGGGCTCGTAACATACAGCCTTAATCCAACCGGGATTCAATCGCTGACGAGTATCTCTCCGCGAGTGCTCGCATGCGGCGCTCATGAACACCGAGATCGCCCTGTCCCATGCGGCTTGCGGCGCGGAAGTGTATTACCGGTTCGTCGTCCGGGAAATAGAACTCAACGTCATCCCGGAAACGGAAAATCCGTGACCGGAATACTGAATGCACGTAGTTTTCGTCATCCCGTTCTATGGTGACCCGCGCCTCGTCCTGCAGTATCGAGACGAGTGCTTCATGGGCCGCACTGCGTTCAACTTCACCATACGGCCAGGGGTCAAGCCGTGCGTACCCGCTTCCCCCGTAGGAAGATACGCAGTTCGGTGTTGCCGGACAGATCACGAGACGGGTCATATCACCATCGGTTACAATTCCGCCGGCAACTGACCGGAAATTCTGTGCGACACCGAATGAAACGCCCGCAACTGCGAGCGCACCAAGCACGTACCATAGATATTGCATAGTGATCGCAAGCCTACCCACCCGCCCGGACGTTGTCAAAGACGCGTCGGATGGTCCTGGATGATATCTCAGGCCGGTAACAAGGCTGGTGCATCCGGTTGATGTCCCTGAGAAAACGTCGATAAGTGCGTTAAAACCTCACGGCTGTCCGTGGAACGCCTGCCACGAGAACCGGAAATGCTCTACCGCAGTCGCAGCGCGAAGTTCCGCACCGCGGTGTTGTCCCCCTGTGGATCGACCAGTAACGTGCCAGTGTGAACCGGTCGCGGTGTCTATAATGTTGCCGTTGCGCCGTTCGAACACGAGCGATTGATGTGGTTCGTCCAGATAGAACGCGGCGGCACTGCCAACGTCCCGGCCGTCGGGAATACGTGGTGTATCCAGCGCGCTGGCTGTACCGGGAGACCAGAACACGACAATCTCGGCGTCCCCGACTGAAAACTGCATAACGCCGCGTTGGGACAGCTCGGAGTACCTGACTGCTCGGACGTCTCCGTCGTGATATACTGAAAGAATACGTTCCATCGGGTTTTCGCCGTCGGACACGACGTCAGGGCCTTGATACAGAAACGGACGTACCGATGTATCGTATCCTGCGTACGGGTTTCTTCCGTAATCCCGCTGGTGCCCCGTTTCCCGGGAGAGAACCTCGGCATCCGGATAGAATTCACGGACATCGGCCCACGAAAGCATACTCGATGGCAACAGGCGCAGCTGCTGGCCTGCATGGTAGCCCGCAATCGACTGTCCTGTTGCCTGTATCCACCACGACTCCCGACTGCGATCGTACATGATCATGTTGCTGTATATGAGTCGACCAGAGACGCCGAATTCGAGCGTGTCGCCGGCAAACCTGCGGTCAAAAACCATACCGGTATTGCAGAGCGGACAGTAGGTCACCGTGACCGGGTGTCCCGAGACGGAGTCGTTGACAATTTCATGCCAGGTGAGGATTTGCAGAGGGTAGATTCGTGTAACGTTGCCCCGACGGTAGAGAATCACTGGTTCCTGCGCGGTGAGCCAGCTGTCGGCTTCCCGCACGGAAATGAAGCGGGGGTTGTCAATCGACGGAATGCCGTCTTTTGGGGGCCCCCCCGCGATGATGTCGTCGAATGAAATGAGCGCTCGAGAGAAATCGGTGGAGAAACCCGAGGAGAGGCGGCGCTCGGGAGACTGATTCTGATGTTCGGGAGGTAGATCAATCTCCGTCCAGACACCTGCGGTCGGCCCGAAGCGTGCAGCAATAGCGGTGAGCTGCCGCATTTCTTCAGCAGGTGGACTCATGACCGGTCCGCGGTTGTCCGCCGACGGCGAAGGAACAGCATCAGCCTCCCGGGAGGCCTCTTCCCTTCGCCCCAGTGCAACAAGAACGGTCGATGCCGTGAGGCAAAGAATGACGACCAGCAGCAAATTTCGACTTTTCATGCCTGTACGCTCCTTCCGGCTGAATCGGGAACAACGGGTGCCACAGCCGGTAGTGGTCCCGATGCGATCAGCACGACACCGATCCCAAGAAGAATCAGCCCGCCACCACTGAGAAGTGAGAGGCGATAGCCCGGAATCAGGATTGAGTATGTAAGAATGGGCAGTGCAACGAAACTCATGTCGTACGCGATTCCCATGATCGAAGCCCGACAATGCCGAAGATACGACCATTGTATGAACGCGAAGGCAAGACCTGCGACGAGGAAACTACCGGCAAGGACGATGAGGGCAGGCCCCGGACCGGGAATGAAGCGCGCAGAGACCCCCGAACGTTGAGCGACTCCCTTCAGAAGCGCGTCGAGTGCTGCAAACCCGCCTGCAGCCAGACCGAAGAACAGTTCCTGCACGGTGACCCGGATCGTCCGGGTCAGGACTGCAATCAGGAATCCGCCGATTATCCACGCAGCGACGATTGCGAGGAGCGGATTGATCTGGGCGAGCGTCAACGAAAGCGATCCATAGTGGAACTCCGCCAGGCCGAGAGCGGCGGTACCGCTTACCGTCACGAAGGCTCCGACTATCTGGCGCGGGTGCAGGTGTTCGTGCAGGACGTATCTCGAAAACACGAGCAGAGCGAGCAGGCCGGACGCGTACATACTGGAATACACGACGGGAGACGCGAAGAGGTTTGCGACCATGATCCACACCGGGGCGGAGAAATTCAGGACCACTCCCGTCAGGTAGATCGTCCGGGTCTTTCCCGCGCGATGGTGAAGTTCCGGCACCTTCGACCGCTGTATACCGAGTTTCATGAGACCTTTTGACAGGTGCACAACCGATGATCCGGTTATACCGATTATGATCGCGAATACAATGTCCACGTGGTCTGCTCCTGTTATACCCGCTGCGACCCCTGGTCATCCGCCCGATCGAGGTCTGGTTCGTCGATTGTATCCCGCAGCGCACGTCGCGCTACGATCGTGATTCTGTAGGTCGCGTACACGGTGGCAATCAGACCGAGACCGTACAGCGACCACTCAAGTGGAGAGGTAGCGGTATCGGTCGCTCCGAGTTCGGCGATTCGTCGCGCAAGGCTGCCGATGTACGTGTACACAAAGACTCCCGGTAGCATGCCGGTCAGCGATGCCAGGACGTAGGGTCCCAGGCGAACCTTCGTGAGTCCGTATACATAGTTCGATATACTGAAGGGAACGAGCGGCGAAAGGCGGAGCAGAAACACGACCCGCCCGCCTTCCTTCCCGACAGCGCGGTCCACCGCCTTCAGCATCGGTCGTTTTTCGACCGTGCGAGCTACCCAGTCCCGTAGAAGCGTCCTGCCGAGGATAAAGGCAACGGCCGCGCCAAGCGTCGCTGCGATCGACGTGTACAGGGTGCCGCGGACCACACCAAAGACTGCACCGGCTCCCAGAGTCAGAATTGATCCGGGAATCAGTAGGACGCAGATCAGAACATAGAGTGCGGCATAGACGAACGGACCCCAGATACCGATGGAGTCGATCCAGTTCAGCGCGTTTCGAAGGTGTGTCGTTGCATCGAAGATAACTGCGGCAGCAATGATACCTGCCAGGACTGCAATCGCGACGATTGTTTTAACCAGATGTGCGGGCCGTTTCATTCGTTGGATCCTCCAGGCTGCAATGGTCCTCTCCCTCTGTAGCGGAACAGGGTTCGCAGTACACGACGGACTCTGTCGTTGAACAGACGCGGTGCGAGGACCGATGAGACTGCTCGCGGATAGATCTCACTGAGCGTCGGATAAGGTGTCATTCCTGACCGAAGGGACGAGAACTTTGCTCTGTTTTTGACAGCGTGCAGGCCGGGGGCAAGGAGCTCACCTGCGCCGGGAGCAGCGATCTGTACCCCGATAACCCGGTCTTTCCGGTCAAGTATGACTTTCATGAGTCCGTCAGCCTCATCCTCGGCATGGGCCCGGTCTACGCTGTCGAATGCCTGCCGTATGACCGAGCAGGGGATTCCCTCGGCCTGTGCGGAAGCTTCGGTGTGCCCCGCTGATGCGAGTTCAGGGTCTGTGTAGGTAACCCACGGTACGGTTCTATAGTCCATGTTTCCACCGGCGTGTAAGGCGACGCGGCGGACGACGACAGCAGCCTCGGCGCCCGCAACGTGCGTGAAGGGAAACTTGCCGTTGACGTCACCGATCGCGTAGATGTGCTTGCGGGCCGTTCTCAGCTTCCTGTCAACCGGGATAAACCCGCCGCGACCAACCGAAAGGCCTGCAGCTTCCAGATTCAAGTCTTCTGTGTTGGCTCTGCGTCCGGCGGCGACAAGCAGCGAATCGCCTCGAAGTTCGCTGCTCTGTCCGTCGTGGTCGACAGTGACGGTAAAGCCGGCCTTTCCGGTGTGGGTTACAGATGTCACCACAGTCCCGGTGTGCAGTGCGATACCCGTTTTTTCGAGCCGGGTCGCTATAATCCGGGCCATGTCTTCGTCGTCGCGAGGCAGGATGCGTGGAGCCATTTCTACCACGTGAACCTGCACACCGAGATGCGAGAAGGCCTGGCTGAGCTCTATACCGATGGGTCCTCCGCCGAGAACGATCATGGTTCCCGGAAGCTCCGGCAGGGAAAACACGTCACGGTTGGTCAGATACGGTGTGCCTTCGAGTCCGGGTATCGGCGGTATGGCTGCACGACTCCCCGTCGAAATAACGATCTTCGGTGCAGAAAGGACGGTACCGTTGACGTTGACTTCGTGGGCGGATACGAATCGGGCCGGCCCGAGGATCACGTCGGCACCGAGTGACTCAAATCGCTCCGGTGAATCGTGATGGGCTATGGACTGTACGACGGAGGCAATATAGTCGTTGACCTTCTGTATGTCCGCAGGCGGCTCCGTAACCGCGCTGGCGGCAAATACTTCGGACCGCCGTGCACCATAGTATGTGCTCGACGCGTGCAGAAGCGCTTTACTCGGTACACATCCGAAATGCAGGCAGTCTCCGCCCATATGTTCGCGTTCCACGAGCGCTACCTTCATGCCGAGCTGTGCGCAGCCCGACGCGACAGTCAGTCCTCCGGAACCGCCGCCGACCACAATCAGATCGTGAGTTTGTTTCACACGCCTCTCCTGAAAGAAACAGATTGATTTTTGTATATACAAGTGCTAAGATAACACGTACACACCTGCGAATCAAGTGCAGGAGCAATGGGAGAATTCACATGAAACGGGAACATTTCACGGTATCTTCGAGCATCAAACGGCTTTTATCCGGGCTGTGCACCGTCATCGTACTTGGAATCGGCGCGGTTCCGTTGCTGACTGCGGCTCCACAGGCAGAACTGTGGCCGAGATGGGAAGCACACGACAGCGCCAGCAGTACGGTTGTCGATCATAGTGAATGGGGGTTGTTTCTTGACCGCTATCTCGTTACCGGCACCTCATCGGGAGTAAACCTGGTAAGATACGCTGACGTGTCTGCTGGCGACAGACGTGTGCTGCAGAACTATATCGAGCGCCTGTCGAGCGTCGCGGTATCGGAGCTCGATCGGGACGAACAGATGGCATACTGGCTGAATCTGTACAACGCGCTTACCATAGAACTTGTACTTGAGCACTATCCGGTGGACAGTATTCGGGACATAAACATCTCCGGCCCGGTGTTCAATCGCCATCCCTGGGATGCGTCGCTGGTTCGCGTCGAGGGCGAGGATCTTTCGCTGAACGACATTGAACACAGAATCATCCGACCGATCTGGCAGGACCCCCGGATACACTACGCGGTCAACTGCGCGAGTATAGGCTGTCCGAATCTTCACCCTGAACCCTTTACGGGTGAGAACTACCGACGAATCTTTGACAATGCCGCCCGCGACTACATCAACAATCCCAGAGGTGCACGCTTCGAAGGGACGCGGCTTCACCTGTCAGAGATCTTCAACTGGTACTCAGAGGACTGGGACGACAGCATGGAGGTGATTGTCGATCATCTGCTTGAGTATGCCGAAGGTGACCTTGCGCGAAATCTTCGCTCGTTTGCGGAGGGCGGATATAGGGGGAGAGTGCGGTATGCCTATGACTGGTCCTTGAATGAGCCGTAAGCGTATATATAAGCATAATCAAAGCAGATAGGTTGCTGCGGCCTCCATGACTCGCGTAGCGACGGATATCTTTGAAGCCAGTGGAATCTCTATTTCTGTACCATCCGGCAGCAGAATGATCATCTGGTTCGTGTCGGTCTCGAAACCGGCGCCCTGAACCGAGACGTCGTTCACGGCGATCATATCGGCTCCGGCCCGAAGCATGCGGGCTCTCGCGTCCGCCGTCAGATCGTAACGACTCAACCTGTGCTGAGCGCGGAACGCAATGATTCTGACCTTCGTATTCTGTGTGCGAACCGCATCGATGATTTTCGGGGTTGGTACAAGGTCGATCTGCAGCGAAGTCATACCGTTGGTCGGTGTTTTTCGCGTGTCCGGATTCCGCGCCTTCCAGTCTCCCACCGCCGCGGCAGCGATCAGTATGTCCGTTTCGTTGTGGTCCGGCTTTGTTCGCACCAGAACCTCGTTCATCATCTCCTCGGCGCTCTCAACCCGGACGACGCGAACCCCCTGGGGCGGTTCTACCGTGCCTTTCCCGTAGACCAGCGTCACGTCCGCCCCGGCATGGTAGGCTGCGCGAGCGAGTGCCACGCCCATCTTCCCGCTGGAGTTGTTTGTAATGACCCGTATAGGGTCGAGGTACTCGACCGTTCGTCCGGCAGTAATCAGCACCGACCGTCCTGCGAGCGGCGACTGACGACCTGTAATCCCCCGGATGCATGCATCGACTACGTACTGCGTGTCAGCCATTTTCGCCTTCCCCTCGATAACGGGGGCTTCGATGATCCCGATGCCGAACTCACGGGTTATCTCCATGTTTCGCAGGACCGCCGGGTTGTGGTACATGGGTTCGTGCATGGCCGGGGCGAGGAGGATCGGGATGCCCTGACCAAGTGCTGTCGTCGCAAATGTCGTCGGTACGGTGTCGTCGATACCGCTCGCGATTTTGCCGATCGTATTGGCGGTGCACGGTGCGATCAGGAGCAGATCGGCCCGTGAGCTGCTGTTTCCCGCCAGAGCGACGTGCTCGTTGGCACCGCTGAGTTCGACCACCGGTGTATTTCCGGTCGCCCAGTGTACCAGCTTCGGACCGATGAACTCACACGCGGCGCGGCTCATGACCGGCAGGACTGCCGCGCCATGCCGTATGAGCTCACGGGCGATTTCGAGCGAGCGCATGACAGCAACACTCCCGGTAAGACCAATAATGATGGTGCGCCCTTCAAGTATCCGGCTTATGCTGCCGTGAATCGTATCGTCCGGTGAGTGTTCCATTATCTGACGGTATACGACTGCGCGCGGTTTTGTCATCAGTTCAAGGCGTTATTTGTACACATGTATCTACAAAAAGTCTTGTGTCAGCCCGGATAGGGTGCTAATCTGTACTCATGAATGTTTCCTGTACGCAAGCTTTGAGAGAAGAGAACACGATTCTGCTTCGACAGCTGCAAGCGCTGTTAGGTGCAATAACACGAACCGACTATCAGCGCGCCGAGGGGCCGTTTGAGCGAGGGGGAATCGGTAAACACGTGCGGCACATCCTCGACCATTGTTCTGCGCTTCTGGATTCAGACGGGGAGGTTGTTGACTACGAGACACGTCGCCGGGACGCACGGATCGAAACGGATCCTGCTGCCGCGGCGGGCTCCTGCGAGCAGATGATTCAGATCCTGCAGAATACCGGAGTACAGCGATCGAAGCTCGTGGTGCGGAACGTCTGGGATGCCGGTGAGGGACTCATAGCGACAAGTTTTGAGCGCGAACTGCAGTTTCTCTCCTCACATACCGTACACCATATGGCGCTTGTTTCGTTCATTCTCAGGTATCTCGAGCTACCTGTACCGGAAGATTTCGGCGTTGCCTTTTCAACCCTGCGATACGAAGCGTCGAGCCGGTAGGATGACGCGTATCGGTACCGTCGACCCATGTGTACCCTGAGCTGGACGAGCAGTCCCGAGCGTGCGCAGTACGAGCTTTTCTTTAACCGCGATGAACTTCGCACGCGAAAACCGGCGATGCCCCCGGAGCTCGCGATCACCGACGGCGTGCGATACGCCGCACCGACGGATCGTGACCGGGGCGGATCCTGGATTGGTGTCAATCAGTACGGTGTGACTCATTGTCTGCTGAATACCTATGAAGCCGATACGGTGACGGTCGTTCCCGACGAAGCACGGAGTCGCGGGGAGATCGTGCGGCTGGTTCAGGCTTCCCGCTCGCCGGAACACACCGGGCGTATCATCGGATCCTGCCCTCTTAAGCAGTATCCTCCGTTCATGCTCGTCGGGCTGTACTGGAGTTCCAGCCGCAACATTTGCGACGCTGTTTCATTTCACTGGAACGGGAACGAACTCACGACCCGAGCCGGGGTGCAGCCGCCGGTCACGACTTCAAGTTATCTGCCCGCGCGGGTTCGGGAATGGAGACAGGAGGCGTTCCGAAGGCTGACCAGGGACCGAACCCGTGCTACTTCGCGGAAGCTCTGGAAGTTTCATACCCTGACCGACCGGCGACATTCTGCATTCGGCGTCTGCATGTCCAGGTCCGATGCGCGGACGGTGAGTTGCACGCGAGTGCTGTCACGGGAAGACGGAGCTGTTTTCATGGGGTACTTTGACGGGCCACCGTGCCGGGCAAAGGAAGCTCCGTCGATCGATCGATTCACAGATCACGGACTGTTACCGACCCGACCTCTGAACGTCGCGCAGGCGTTCTGCGAACGGGCACCAGCGGTCGCCGTGAAGCTGCCTCGTCCGGTCTTTTCGCTCCTGCGTGTCGTGCTTCTTGAGAAGCGCATTAACCGCCTCATACGGATGGCATCCGACCTTTCGCCGCTCGAGTTCTGTGACAGGGCACTCGAGTATCTCGATATCTCGGCGGTCGTTCAGGGGCGCAGATTTCTGTCGGATACGGCTCGCCCGGTGGTCGCGGCAAATCATCCCGCCGGCGGAATCGAAGGCCTCGTTCTCATGCGTGAGACATTACTCGCACACGGTGACGTGGCGGTGCCGGCAAACGATCTCCTCGCCCGCATTCCTTCTCTTGCGCCTCTGGTGGTTCCGGTTGACCGTTATCGCGGCAACGCGGCAGTTGCAGCCCGCTATGCTGAACTCTACGCTGGAGACCGACCTGTTCTGATTTTTCCCGCAGGACGAACAGCGAGAAAAAAAGCGGGAACTCTTCGGGAGTTCCCCTGGGCCAAGTCCTTTGTCACGCACGCCCGTCGGCACGACCGTCGTATCGTACCGACCTGGATTTCGGGAGAGAACTCGCGTCTGTTCAACACGATCTATGCAATCCGGCACGCGCTTTCCATCGATCTGAACCTGGAGATGTTTTTGCTCGCGCGTGAGCTGTTCAGGCGGCGGGGTAGCGAGGTCAGAGTCATTTTCAGCCGCCCGGTCGATCCGACCGCTGATGACGCACGGTATGCGGACCTGCATCTGAAAACCGACAGCCGAAAGGCCCTGGAGTTGCAGGCGCTTGTCGAGTCCCTGCGCAGGCAGGGAGGAGTGCCGTATGAGTACTGAGATAATCGATGCAGTTGACCCGGATGTACTGCGAGCCGAACTGACCGGTGAAACCCGGCTCACCGGTTTTCACGACCTTGAAGTTCATATGTTTGACGGTCCTGACTGCCCCGGCGTCCTGCGGGAGATCGGGCGTATACGCGAGACCGAGTACCGTCGGGAGGGCGCAGGGCGAAATCAGGCGCTGGATCTTGACCGTCACGATACCGAAGCCCCGCGCTACGCACAGATCGTCTCTTTTGATCGCGAGGTCGGGGAACTGGTTGCCATGTATCGTGCCATGCACTGCGGCCGGATGCTTGAGGCACACGAGCTGTCGTGTCGATCGCTCAGGACGGCGTGTCTTTTTGACTTTACCCCGGACTTCGTCGCCACACAGCTGTCGACTGTGGTCGAACTCGGACGATCGGTTGTGAACCGGAAGGCCCGACGCGCAATACAGGGGCTTTTTTCCGTGTGGTCAGGTCTTGGTGCGCTGGTACGGGCATGGCCGGAGATAGATGCGTTCTTCGGTAACGTGACGTTCTACCGGTCTCTCCCGGAGCGTGCCGTCCGGGTTCTGTGGCATTATCTTTGTCGTCACCACGGAGAAGGTGCACGAGGGCTGAGCGCACGGGACGGCTGTCTCGTCGCACTGGAGCCGCCTGGTCCGGATGAGGTGCAATGCACCGAGACCTTTGACTCGCTTGTCGCGTGTGCATCCCGGGAAGGCTGGCAGATACCGCCCATCCTTGTCTCCTATCTCAAAGCCTGCCCCGGGCTGCAGGCCTTTGATATTGCTATGGACGCAGATTTCGGTGATACCGTAGAAGCAGCGATTCTCGTTCCAGTCGACAGGGTGACGCGCAAGACACGGCGTCGGTTCATCGATACCGACTGAGTATACACGCGTAATCTGCTATACTCCTGCCATGTCTCATCCAGGCAGGACGCCAGATCCTATTCGCACGACTACGGAGAACTGGTTCGCGTGGAATACCATGCAGAACCGTCTGCCCGACAACATTGCCCATACCGTACGGGTCAACGGTGATTTCACCGATATGGAGCGAACACGTCTCCTGGCGCTTTCCGGCTCAATCGCAGACGGAGCGCGCATCCCCGAACCCGGACTGCACTGGCACGATTACGAGTGGTGGGCCAGCCAGTATGAGCCGCACCAGGGAGATACCTGGCACGACTCGAGATGGTTTTTCAGCGAAACCTACGCCTTCAGACTCATTCTCGATGCCTGCCGGTACTGGCAGCACGGTCGTGATCCGTTCTGGCACACAAAAAAAGCGGAGCTGGACAGCGCTGCGGCATTCGCTCCTGTTCTTCATTTCGATTCACGCGGGCGCATCGAAGGAGACAGCGGGCGTACCCGACTATCGAGGGCTTTACAGCTTGCCACCTGGGGGAACCGGGCTGATCTGAGCTTTTCGGCTGGTGCCGAACCCGACCGCGATCATGGGACGGAGGAACAGCTCATCGTAAATCATACTGCAGAATGCATGAAACAGCTTGTTGAAGCGCCGGCGTCGACAGTGCATCTGGTAACCGATAACTCGGGTGCCGAACTCGCCGGTGATCTGGTTCTGATTCGGGAGCTTGTTCGCCTGGGACACGACGTGGTCTGTCATGTCAAAGCGCACCCCACCTACGTCAGCGACACGACCGTAGCAGACTTCCATTATTTTCTCACCCGGGCGGCCAGTTCCGTTTCGAAGGCAGTGCAAACCATCGCATACGATATTCAGCAAGCCCTGAGTGATGAACGTGTGGAGCTTCGTCCGCACGCGTACTGGTGTTCATCGCTCTTCCTTTCGGACATGCCTAAAGCGCTTTTCAGCACGCTCGAGAGCGCGGGTATCATCATCATTAAAGGAGACTTCAATTATCGGCGAGTGTTTCAGGATACGATCTGGCCGGTTGGAACACCCCTCGCACAGGCCACGGGGGTGCAGATTCGACCGCGGGTACTGCTCCTGCGCGGTATGAAAAGTGATGTGATATGGGGGCTCGAACAGACTGTCGTCGAGGCACTCGAGACCGACGACGCGGACTGGCGTATCAACGGTCGGCGTGCGGTGATACAGCTGCTGAACCTCAACGGGAAATAGAACTCGGCAGATCGGTTCCGGCGGTGTATCATGATTCCATGCACGCACCTCAGGCTCGACTGTCAACCCGACTCCTCGTCATAGCCCTTGTCTGCATCGTTGCCCTTGCGACCGTCGCGATCGCGGCCGGATGGAGTAACCGCCGGGTCGCCGCCCTGCGGGAGGCGCAGGACGCGGGTATGGAACTTCTGCTGCAGACAAACCGTGTTCACGGTAGACTCAAGGACCTCATGTTCGACATGTTTTCTCCACAGACCTACGGGCTGCTCAAGGATCTTGTGCACGTTCCCCGTGCCGCACATCTGCTGTCGACGTTCAACTCGGAGGTCGAGCAACTCCGGTATCAGTACGATCTGTTCTTCGAGAGTGAGGCAGTACAGGCGCTTCTTACCGATGACCGCATGCTCCGTGATTACGATGCCGCCCGGACGATCGGAAACCGGGCATTTGTAGACATAGCCAGACTGCAGCGCGGCCTGCGGCGCATCGAAGCTGACGCTCCCATCCGTGGTGCAGGTCTGTACCGCTGGGTTGTACTCGCCGATCTTCCCGATACCGCGACCTTCCTGCAGGATGTCCGTTCGGTGTCCTACTATTTTTCCGATACCTTCGAGCGTCTGCTGGTTCACGTTATCTACCGTCTCAACGAGCACTCGGATGCGCTTCAGGAACGCACACTGCGGGTGTTCTGGCTTACGACAGTATGTGCGGCGTTGATTGTCTTTCTCCTGCCTCTGTTCTTCGCGTTGCATCTGACGCGTCGCCTTTTCCGTTTTCAGCAGGTTGTTGAGAGTCTCGGTGAGGGCAACTTACACGTGCGTGCCCTTGAAGGAGCGCAGGATGAGGTCGGATCGCTGCTGCGACGCTTCAACACGGTCGCCGAGAAGCTGTCCCGGAACATAGACTCAGTCAGCGTTCTCATGCGACGGGTCGGGCGCAGAATCTCGGAGAACCCGACCCTTGAGTCTCTGTTCCAGCTGATCGCCGATACGACGGCTGAGCACGAACACGTCGAGGCCGTTGCGATCATCGAACACACACGGAAGGGAGACGAGCTGCGGGTATGCAGATCGGGTGCACCGCGTGCAGACGCGCCGGTCGGACTTGCACACGTGACGGCAACCTTCCGTCTTCCGACGAGGGCCCGACCGAATCTGGTGCTGCAGGTACAGGCAAGCGGGAATACGCTGACCGATCTTGACCTGGCCCATTTGCGCATCATGAGCGAGTATGCAACCCTGCTTGTCGAACACAACGACGTGTACCGGGAACTCCTTGAGCGGCGTCAGGCTGCCTATCACGCACTTCAGGCGCAGATACAGCCGCATTTCCTGTTCAACGTACTCGGCGGTATGTTCGGTCTGAACCGTGCCGGCGACACCCTGCTGGTCGAACGAAGCCTGATCTGCCTGCGGAACATGCTGCAGTACATCGTCGGCGAGCAGGACGTCGTGACGCTTGCCGAGGAGTTTGCGTTTACGCGCTCGTATCTGGAGCTGCAGACGCTTCGTTTTGGTGATCGTCTTGAGGTTACTGTCGAGCTTCATGATACCGTTGCAGACATCAGCATGCCGAAACTGGTCCTGCAACCGCTCGTCGAGAACGCTGTGACACACGGAATCGAGCCGAAAGTAGGCAGGAGCAGGATACAGGTTTCGGCGCATGCCGAGGAAACCGGCGGTGTTCTGGTGTGTGTGCGGGATGACGGGGTAGGTCTTGGCAATACCGGTGCAGTTTCGCGTGACGGAAACGCACGTGCTCCGTCCGAGTCGCGTGGTCTTGGCCTGCACATCGGAATCAGCAACGTACGTGATCGGCTGCTTCTGACTCACCCTGGAACGTCCCTTGAGATCAGCGAAGCGGAAGGCGGGGGAACGATTGCACGCATTCGTGTTCCAGCATCTGCGACAACGCGGGCCGCGGAGAGTGTCGGCAGTGTATAAGTATATCGTGGCCGACGATGAACGGCACGTACGTAAGGGAGTCATCAGTCTCGTGCAGGAGACTGATCCGGAGTTTGTCCTCGCCGCGGAAGCGGGCAGTGGGTCAGAGGCCGCGGATCTTATCCGACGACATCGACCCGAGCTCGCGTTCGTGGACGTGCGAATGCCGGGAGGGAGCGGGCTTGATGCGATACGGGACACAATTCACCTGTGTTCTGATACGGTGTTCGTCATTGTGTCCTCATATTCGCAGTTCGAGTACGCGCGGCAGGCGGTGCAGCTTGGCGCCCTCGACTATCTGCTCAAACCGGTATCGACGGACGAGATGCGTGATCTTCTGCAAAGGGTACGAACGCTGATTGCGAACCGGATTGACGCCGGGACAGACCTTGATGAGTCCGAACAGGGCACGGATCTCACAAACGATACCGCGTCTGCAGCGCGACGGCTAATGAAGGAACAGTATGCGCTCGGCGTCGGGGTCTCACAAATCGCCGGTCAGATTGGCGTAACAGCCAACTATCTTACGACCTGTTTTCATGAACGCTACGGAGAGGCCCCGTTGAGCTATCTCACGAAACTTCGCATGGAGGCGGCAGAGCGACTACTGCGATCGGGTGTTCGCGTGCAGGATGTCGCTCTCAGAGTCGGTTACCGGGACGCCAGACATTTCTCGAAAAAATTCACCGACACGTTCGGTCGCTCGCCGTCCGGTTATCGCTCGTCGAAGCTCTGATACCGGAGTTAATCGGAGAAATTTCACGGGAAACCGGAGAAACACCTACGTACCCTTCGCGTCAGAGGTCATGATAGCCTGATGGCAACGAATTACGAATGTACTGAAGGGGGTACACAATGGTACGAAAGATTTTTGCTACAGGGCTCGTGCTTCTCATGAGTGCTGCGATGGTGTTCGCCGCAGGACGGGCTGAGGGTCCGGCAGACGACGACACGCTTCGCATCGGGCTTCTGGTGAAGTCGCTGGGAAACTCATTCTTTGAAGCCGCGCGCGACGGAGCCATGGAGGCAGCTGCCGAGCTCGGAGACGTCGAGGTAATCTATCAGGGACCGAGTACGCCGACCGCCGAGGGCCAGATCGAGATCATCGATTCACTGATCGCGCAGGGCGTTCACGGGATCGCTATTTCATCCAACGATGAAAACGCGCTCGTCCCGGCCGCACAGCGGGCACAGCGGGCAGGGATCGAAGTGATTTCCTTTGACTCCGCCGTCGCCGCAGATGGGCGCTCAATCCACCTCGCTCCCTCCGACGACGAACTGATCGGCCGAAGTCAGGTCCAGGCGATTGCGGAAATGATCGACTACGAGGGTCAGATTGCGATTCTCAGCGCATCATCCACCGCAACCAACCAGAACGCGTGGATCGAGTGGATGCGCACAGCACTTGAGGATCCTGAATACGCGAACATGGAACTGGTAGACGTCGTGTACGGAGACGACCTTTCTGATCAGAGCTACCGGGAAGCGGTTGGCCTCTTTAACAGTTATCCGAATCTCCGCGGTATTATCTCACCGACCACCGTTGGTGTCGCGGCCACCGCTCGCGCCATTCAGGATGAAGGGCTTGTCGGCCAGGTCGAACTGACCGGTCTCGGGCTTCCCTCCGAAATGAGTCAGTACGTTCAGGACGGCGTCTCTCAGAACGTCGCGCTCTGGAATCCTATCGATCTCGGCTACGCAGCAATCTACATCACCTACCACCTGCTTCGCGGTAACGTTGAAGCTGAAGCTGGTGCTGTTATTCCTGCCGGACGCATCGGTGACATTCGGGTCGGCGAAGGACTGGTTGCAGTACTTGGCGAACCTTTCGTCTTCGACGCCTCCAATATCGCAGAGTTCGCCGATATCTATTAAAACGGGAGCGTCACCGTTTCTGTAATCACTTTGTGTGCGCCGATCCCAGTGGATCGGCGCTTTTTTGCCCGAAGCAACAACGGAGCTTTTAATGGCTGAAGTGGTCCGACTTGACGATGCCCGGAAGTTTTTTCCCGGGGTAAAAGCGCTCGACGGCGTTACTATGAGCATCAGGTCAGGAGAAGTGCACGCGCTAATCGGAGAAAACGGCGCGGGTAAATCCACACTCGTCAAGGTTCTCACCGGTGTGCACAGCCTGACCTCCGGAACGGTGTATGTCGACGGTTCGTCGGTCTCATTCCGTTCACCGCATGATTCGCAGGCAGCCGGCATAGCCGCGATTCACCAGGAAGCCTCCATGTTTCCCAATCTCACGATTGTGGAAAACATCTTTATGGGGCATCATCTTCGAAAACCTTCCGGTCTTCTCGACTGGACCACCATGAAGACGCGTACGAGCGAATTGTGCGGTCGACTCAGTCTGAAAATTCCGCCCGATACCCTTGTTCGCGACCTCAGCGTTGCGCAACGGCATCAGATCGAAATTGTAAAGGCGCTGTCTATCGATGCGCGGGTCATTATCATGGACGAGCCAACCGCGTCGCTATCGCTCAAGGAGATCAAGGAGCTCTACGAACTCGTGCGAAAGCTGAGGGAAGCTGGAACCGCGATCGTGTTCATTTCCCATAAGTTCGAAGAGATTTTCGAGATTGCGGACACGTATACCGTCCTGCGCGACGGAAGATTCGTGGGTGACGGACGCGTCGCTGATGTTACAACCGACGACCTTGTTCGCATGATGGCCGGGGCGGCCCTTGACCGGTTGTTTCCGGAACGCACGCCGAACATCGGTGATATCTCCTTGCGCGTGCAATCCCTGCGTCAGGCCGGTGTCTTCGAAGACATCTCTTTTGAGCTTCATAAAGGCGAGGTGCTCGGCTTCTTCGGTCTCGTTGGAGCCGGTCGCAGCGAACTCATGCAGAGTATCTTCGGTGTTCGTGGCCGTGACGGTGGATCGGTCATTGCAGGAGCTGTCGAACTCAAGGCGCTCCGGCCTCAGCAGGCCATGAAAGAAGGCATAGCGTTCGTCCCGGAGGACAGGCAGGAACAGGGTGTCGTACTCGATATGAGCATCGTAGAAAACACGACCCTCGCATCGTTAAAAGCGGTCAGTCGTTTCGGTTTTCCGAATCGGAGAACAGAGCTGTCGACGACCGCACGCCTCGCGAAGCGTTTCTCGCTGCGCGCATCCAGCCTCCTGCAGGTCGTTGCAGCTCTGTCCGGCGGGAACCAGCAGAAAGTTGTTCTTTCGAAGTGGCTTGCTACCGATCCGCGTATTCTCATTCTCGACGAGCCGACCCGCGGGATCGATGTCGGGACGAAAGCCGCCGTGCACAGCTTCATTGGCGAACTTGCCGACCAGGGCTACGCGATCATTCTGGTGTCCTCCGAGCTGCACGAGGTGCTTGGCATGTCCGACCGTGTACTCGTAATGAAAGAAGGTCGACTGGTTGCGGAGTTCGACCGGGATAATGCCGAAGCCGAGCAGGTACTCGGAGCCGCTATAGGCGCAACGACAGCACAACGCGGAGCATAACTATGGAAGGTATCAGCAACATGAAACACAGTGGCTTTCAAGGCACTCTCCTGCACAGGATCATTGCCCGACGCGAGATCACGCTGCTCGTGATCATCGTGCTGCTCGTCGCTGCCGTTGGAATCAGGGCTCCCCGCTTCCTGCAGCCCGGTCGACAGCTCAGCATCCTGAACGACACGATCATTCTGCTCATGCTTACCCTCGGTCAGCTCGCCGTCATACTGACTGCGGGGATCGATCTGTCGGTCGCGAGCAATCTTGCATTCACAGGCATGGCGGTCGCGATGTGGAACATGATGATGCCCGGTGTGCCGATGATAGTACTTGTAGGAGCATCGATACTGATTGGTGCGAGTCTCGGGGCCTTCAACGGTGTAATGGTCGCGGTAGGAAAAGTTCCTCCGATAATCATGACACTCGGAACAATGAGCGTCTATCGGGGTATGGTATTTCTGATCAGCGGGGGCGCGTGGGTCAGTGCACACCAGATGAGTCCCGCATTTCGGGGATTTGCACGTTTCAGTTTTCTCGGTCTCCCGAGTCTGGTCTGGATCGGCGTTCTTACGACCGGTCTTGTCTACCTGTTTCTGAACCACACGAAAGGCGGTCGGGAGCTGTACGCCGTCGGAGACAACGAAACCGCTGCAGGCTTCGTCGGCGTCAGCGCGACCAGGGCAAAGATCAAGGCCTTCGTGCTCAGCGGGGCAATCGCCGGATTGACCGGTCTCCTGTGGGTCAGCCGATACGCTTCAGCACAGAACGACACGGCCATAGGGTTCGAACTCGAAACGGTCGCAGCGGCGGTTATCGGTGGCGTGTCCATCATGGGTGGGTCCGGATCGGTTCCCGGTGTCGTGCTTGGTGCGGTGTTTCTTGGTATCGTCAAGAACGCGCTGACCGTGATTGGAGTCTCACCGTTCTGGCAGATGGCCATACAGGGCGGTGTGATCCTCATCGCGATCGTGGCGAATACCCTTATGGACCGGAGAAACCAGGCTAGACTCAGTATGAACGGAGTATCGGCATGAGCGTATCCCAGCGACTGGTAAAGACCTTTGTCCGGTGGGAAGCAGTCCTCGTCGTACTGCTTGTCGGAGTATTCATTCTGAATACTTCGCTTTCGCCGTTCTTCCTGAGACGGGTCAATCTGCTGAACGCAACGTACAACTTCATGGAGCGGGCCATCATGGCTCTTCCAATGATGCTGATCATCATTGTCGGAGAGATTGATATCTCCGTAGCAGGCACGATCGCCCTCAGCAGCACCATGATGGGGCTGGCCATGCAGGCCGGTGCAAGCATACCCGTCATGGTGATGGTGGCGCTCGGAACGGGACTTCTTGCGGGCATGCTGAACGCGGTGATCGTATTGAGGTTCCGGGTACCGTCCATCGCCGTCACGATAGGGACAATGTCGCTGTACCGCGGCATCGCCTACGTGATACTTGGAAATCAGGCGATCACCGGCTATCCGCGCGAGCTCGCCGCGGTTGGCCAGGGTGTCGTTGGTAACACGATGTTTCCCGTTCCTCTTGCGATTTTTATCGTACTGGCCGTGGTCTTCGGCGTGGTTCTGCACAGAAGCCGGCTTGGTCGGTGTTTCTATGCGATCGGGAACAACGCTACGGCGGCGAGGTTCTCCGGTTTGCCGGTTGACCGCTATAAGGCCGCACTGTTCTCGCTCAACGGGCTCGTTGCGGGTTTTGCGGCAGTGCTTCTTACCTCACGAATACTCAGTACGCGACCGAACATCGCTACAGCCTGGGAACTCGAGGTCGTGACGCTGGTCGTGCTCGGCGGCGTCGCCATTACCGGTGGCAAGGGAAGCATTTACGGCGTGCTTCTGTCGGTATTTACAATTGGGTATCTTCGTTTCGGTCTGTCACTAATCAACGTACCGAGTCAGGTCATCGGCATTATTACAGGGCTCCTGCTCGTCGGTGCGATAATTCTTCCGGGGCTGTTTGAGAAGCTCTCGAACCGGATGATCATCGATCGACAACTGATTCCTGAGATTGACAGCGAAGCCACCGCTACTGATGCTTGAGGGATAGCCTTCGTCCGAGGACCACGACGCCCAGCGCCAGAATCACACTCATTACAAGGACGACAGCCACAGAACCGATGACGTCAGGAAAACCCGCGTTGTTCGCCATGATCTGCCAGAGCGGATCGATAGCCCAGTAGGTAGGAAACAGCGAGGCGATCCATCGGGGCCAGTCAGGAAAGAGATAGAAGACAACGGGCGCCATGAGGATCGCTCCGGCGGCTTTTACGATCGCGAAAAGTGCCTGAGAGTTTCCTGCGAGCAGACCGACGATGATTCCGAGCAGCCCCCAGAATACGGACGTGAGAACTATGACGAGTAGCATGGCCGCCGGGTTGGCGCCCAGCGCGTTGTTCATCCACAGAGTTGCCAGCGTCATGACGATGGTAAGCACCATCCCGAAGATCAGCTTCGCAGCGAGTACGTCTCCCAGAGAGGCCGGGGTAACTGTCACCGCGGTGAGCGTTCCGCGTTCCCGCTCGTCGACAAGGCTTGCCGCCGGTACGAACATGCCTGCAATCAGAAATGCATACATTGCGACGACGGGAACGAATCGTGTTGCAAGTGAAACATCGTCGTCGGATCCGAGATTGATTACTTCAGTACTGATAGGCGATTCCGTGCCTGCGATTGATCGGATTGCGTCGATACTGCTTACGGTCACGACAAGTCTGTTGACTGCATAGCTTTCGCCGCTTATGTAGAGCTGCAGTGGCGGTCTTGAGCCCGCGCGGACCTCATCGTCGAAGTCCGCCGGCAGTATAAGGCCGGCGTCGATGCGTCCCGAACGTACGACATCGAGCAGTTCGTTCCCGCTCTCAAACCTGTGCAGCTGAACCGATCCGGAGGCTTTGAGCTCGACGATGACGTCTGATGCTCCAGAGTCCACATAACCGAGGTCGGGAGGACTTTCGAACAGGGTTCCAAAAACGAGTTGCAGAATGAGTGTCAACATGATCGGAAGTACGATCGCAAACAGGACGATCGGCGACCGGGGTCCGACAGAAAGATCCTTCTTCAGGATGCAGAGGACAGTGCGTGCTCTCATAGCGATCGTACCTTCTTTGTGAGGACCACGAGACCAAGTCCGAATATGACTGTCACCCACGCGAGGGAGGTAAGCAGAGGAATTGTCAGATCCGACAATCCCGAACCAGACGAGGTAACTTCGGTAAGAATGTTCATGATGCCGTAGCTCGGCACATAGCGAACCCAGGCTGCTCCGACGCCGGGCATAAGAACGGAGAATGCCGGAATCGCGAGCGGAATAACGAGAGCAACGGTGAAAAACAGGTTTTCGATAAAGTCTCTTCCCGCCGAACCCACAAGCATTGCGATACCGGTGAACATGCCCGCTCCGAGCAGAGACGCCAGTACAAGGACGAACCAGTTGTCTGCCGTGAACGAGACGGTGGCCGCAAGCAGAATGATCGCCTGCAGGCTTGCCAGGCCTATGCCGTGTATGGCCTTGGCCGCGAGCAGATGTGAAAGCTTTGCGGGAGTTGCGATAACGGCCAGTACCGTGCGTTGTGAAATCTCGGCAGCGATGAGCGATGCCAGTGCAAAGGTTTCCATCATAAGAACGAAGTAGACGAGCATGGGGCGCATGCGTTCACGCATGGATATCTGCCTGCCGAGGCGGTCGGTTCCGAGGATGATCTCGTCTTCGGCGGGTTCTGCCACAGGAAGCGGAGCGCCGGCAAACGCAAGAGCGATCTCACGGATCATGCTTTCCATGGCGCTCCGAATCTCCCGCGGCGTATTGCTGTTCACGTATATCTGCGCGTGCGGCTGTTCCGAGGAAACCGGCGCGTCGGGAAAAGCAATACCGATGACTGGTGATACGCGACGTGCGTTCTCCGGTGGACGTTCTCCCGCCGATCGATCCCGGAGGATTGTGCGTCCGTGTTCCCCCGTCCACACCTCAAGGTCCCCGGCTATGACCCGTCGCAGATCGTCCCGTTCGGCAAAGCGCACGATCTCCAGGCCGTCTTCGTTACCGGCCTCGTCAAGCGCCAGTATAAGAAGCGGGTTTTCGCCGGGGTAGATGCCAACCGTCGTCTGCTCCTGTACGGTGTCGGGTATGAGCCAGAACACCACAGCGAACAGCACGAGGCCGACTACCGACAGAACCATGTAGATTTTTTCGCGCGAGAACTCGATCAGGTCTTTTTTGAGAATGGCCAGAATGAATCGCATTACTCCAGCCCTCTACCAGTTACCTCGACGAAAATGTCTTCCAGCGTTGCTTCTTCGCTGTGTATGGTCATGACCGTCCCGGAAGAGGTCGCTTCGGCCAGTTTCTGGCTGAACGTATCCGTATCGAGCTCAAGTCGCAGTTCTTCGACTTCCGAGCCGGGAACTCGTCGTCGAACAACGACCGACCGCGATCCGTGTTGGAGTTTGAGATTTTCGGGTGTATCAATCGCATGGAACCTGCCCTCGGTAATGAATGCAACCCGATCAGACAGCTCATCCGCCTCGTACATGTCGTGAGTCGTGAGCACGACAGCGGTGCCTTCCTGTGCTTTTTCGCGAATGATGGTTCTGATAGCACGGGCCGAAACGGGGTCAAGTCCGTCGGTCGGTTCGTCGAGAAACAGGACGTCGGGATCGTTGATCAAAGCGCGAGCCATCATGAGGCGTTGTCGCATTCCTTTGGAATACGTGCTGACACGGTCACGTGAGCGTGAGGCAAGATTCACCCGCTCAAGCAGCCCCCTGATGTCGGGTCTTCTGATCCCGAAGAGTGATGCAAAAAAACGGAGGTTCTCCTCTGCAGACATCTGCAGATAGAGATTCTTTTCCTCGAAACAGACTCCGATGCGCTGATGCACCTCTGCGGAGTGTCCGTGAACGGCCATTCCAAGAATGCTGATCGTACCGGATCGGGGTATGAGCTGCCCTGTGAGCATCTTGATTGTGGTCGACTTGCCTGCACCGTTTGGCCCGAGAAAGCCAAAGATTTCGCCGCGGTCGACCGAAAACGAAATTCCACGTACGGCTTTCGTGCTGCCATAGGCGTACTCGATGTTGCCGACCTGTATTGCCTTTGCATCCTGTAATTGACTCATGCGCTCCTCAATGTACTATAACAGTAGTACATTGTTACTATTACCCGGGATGGAGCGTTCGTCAAGACTTTTTCAGGGCATCCGCGATGGCCGAAATCTCCGATCCGCTCGGTTCCTGATAGACACGAAGGTCGAATTCGGGAATAACAGCCAGAAGGTGGTCGAAAATATCGGCCTGTATGCCTTCGTAGAAGGCCCATCGCTGGTCGGCACTAAACACGAATATCTCAATCGGTATACCCGTAGGTCCCGGTTGAAGCTGGCGGACAAGAAAGGTCATGTCTTTCCGGATCTGCGGGTGTTCAGTCAGGTACTCGGTGACGTACTGCCTGAATACACCGAGGTTGGTCAGTCTGCGTCCGCTCACGGTATCGCTGAGATCGATTTCGTGCTCCCTGTTATAGGCTTCGATCTCGGCCACGCGACGTTCCAGGTACGGCCGAATACGCCGGTAACGTCGAAAAGTCTGCAGCTGCTCATCGCCGATGAACCGGATCGAATGCATATCAATATTGATCGAACGCTTAATACGCCTGCCACCGCTCTCGGCCATGCCGCGCCAGTTACGGAAGCTGTCCGATACAAGGGCGTACACCGGTATTGTCGTGATCGTTTTGTCCCAGTTCTGAACCTTGATCGTCTGAAGCGTGATGTCGATGACATCCCCGTCGGCGTCGTACTTGGGCATCTCGATCCAGTCGCCGATCTGCACCATTTTGTTGGCGGCGAGTTGAACCCCTGAGACAAAGCCGAGAATTGAGTCACGAAATACGAGCATGAGGACTGCGCTCAGGGCACCAAGACCGCTGAGGACACCGAGCGGCGACTGATCGAGGATTGTTGTAAGGGCGAGAATGCCGGCGACGACAAAGACCGCAACTTTTGCGAGTTGGAGGAAGCTCTTGATTGAACGTTTGGCAGCTGCTTCTGTCTGCTGATACTCGTCGTGAAGAACGTCCAGGATGGAGTCGAAAGTCGCTGCCGATACGAGAATGATCCACACCGCAGACAGTCGCTGAACCGCCTCCATGACCCACGGAAGTTCGGGAGCCAGAAGCGGAGCACTCGCGTAGAAGAGCAGGGCGGGTGCAATGCGGGAGAGGCGGAGCAGTGTGCCTCGTTCAGCAAGTCGGTTGTCCCAGGTAACCCTGGTTTTCATGAAGACACGATGAAGCACCCGGGTAATAACGGTACGGAGTATCGCATTGGCAATGACCGCAATGAGCAGGACAACGCCCACAAGAAGCAGTCGCTGGACCGTCGTCGCGAGACCGGGCGACATTCCCCAACGCTCGAGTATCCCGGCGATAAGTAACAGGTCGGTAAACGACGATGTCGAGTTCACGGCGGCCCTCCGTGAAGCGAGTGTATACTATGTCGGCATCGCTGGAAAACGCGGAAAATGGTGTTCTGCTTCGACGGAGGAGTGGGCAACGCAGGCATGATACAGCATGCTGATCTCGTTCAGATATGCCGCCTTTCACTGGAATGCCCGCGAGACTTTGAACGAGAGGACAAGTGTTGAGATTAGCACCATGAACAGCATTCGGCGACTCGGTGATTTCCTGAAGGTTCCGTAATCGAGCGCCGCAGCGTCGATGTCCTCCACGTCTTCGCCGCTGAGTTTGACCCGTTGCGAATCCCGCGAATTCCGCAGCTGGGATGCTGTGCGGGTACCCATGAGCGGAAACACGCCCTTTGCCCGGGACCACTGTATACACGCCTGCGCCATGGTGATCTGGTGCTTCGTAGCGATGCGATAAATACGGCGTCTCAACTCGCGTATGTCGTCGAAATGCATTCCGTTAATCCGGGCCAGCCGTATCGACGCGAGACCGGCGGGGGTGAGTCCATCGCGAAGAAGCCCCTGGCCTATGGTGCTGAAGCCGACGACCGGAATTCCATGTTCGCGACATACTTCAAGGATTCGTCGGACTTCCGTGCCGCCGTACACTAGTGGACTGAACTGAATCTGACACGAGCTGATCGGCACGCCTGCTTCACCCGCAACCCGAACGGCGTCCTGAATCTGTGACGCGTTGAAGTTTGATACGCCGATTTCCTGTACGACTCCGGCGCGCACTGCTCGAACAGCGCCGCGGATCCAGGTGTCCGGACTTAGCACGTGCGTAGGGGAGTGGATGTAGAGCAGGTGAATCGAGCCTGCGCCCATCCGTTCAGCCGAGCGACGGGCAGCGCGTACGACCGATTGCGGTGTCCACCGGAGTACTGTGGGCAGATACTTCGTCGCAACATAGAACGATCCGTCAGCAAACCCACACCTTCGAATACGCCGCTCGCAACTTCCTCCACCGTAGCCTTCAGCCGTATCTATGAAGCGGATGTTCGAGGCGATTGCCTGTATCCGCAGGTCCTTCAGTTCGGCATCGGAGAGCACCCGGTCATTCATGAACCGGTCCAGGGGTGTGTCGCCCCAGAGCATGGTGCCCAGCCCCAGGCCCGTGTCGGCCTGCTCCACGCGACCGGGCTGCTCGTTCAAACGCCGTGTTCTGACGAGTTGCATGGTCTGTGTCGGGCACCACGAACGACAGAGTACAGCTTCCATACGACGAGAATGCTGTACACGACCAGCCACAGGGAAAACAGATAATAAACGGTGTATCGACCCGTCGCCGGCTCCGTACCGAGGTTTGTCGAATGAATAAAACCCAGCGGGAATACGATGTAGCCAGTGAGGTGTATCCGTCTCCATACCGTACGACTGAGCTTCAGTGGCTTGTAGAACCATGCCGCGACCACACCCGCTGTCAGCAGCAGTAAGGCGAGCATACCGAGAACACGGTAGACGTCGAACAGGAGACGTCCCGCAAATATCATATCCTGGGTCATTATGAGCAGGCCGTGAAGCATGATCAGAACGAAGCTGATCTTACCTAGTGTTCTATGCCGCTTGAGATTCGTGGCGCGGTTGAACACCTGTTCAACGACCGGGTTCCGAATGCCAAGCACGAACTGAAAAAACATGAGAAGGAAACCCACCAGCGCGAACAGGCGCGCCGGGAGGTTAATGAACATCATGACCCGGTCGGACCCATCCTGATAGAACCACCAGGCGTTCGACATCCACTCATAGACCGGCAGCGCAAGCATCACGAGCGCAATCGTATACACGACTACAGCCGCGAACGGTTTGCCGGTTGTACTCTTCTTTGGGACACTCATGCAGTTATCCTTCGAATGGGACCACACCACGTGAAACGATCTCCCCAACCGGAGGCAGGAAATCGGGTGCGCGACCGGGAAGGTTGCCGGTTGGCAGTGCAGGGAAGACATTCGGGTCGCCGACGACTATTCGACCGACATGACCCTGTGCTTCGTGAAGCGTGCAGAGATAGTCGTATACGCCTTCCACCGTCAGTGTTATTTCAAACTCCGTGTTCCGGCCGGAGAGTACGCCGCTGTCCCACGGTTCTGCGTTGTCCGGAATGCGCTGCGACTTGTTCCGGTTGTTCGGGTGATACGCGGTCGCGGTGTGAGTTCCGGTGCGGTTTACGAAGCGTATTGTTGTTCCAGGCTCAACGTGAACACCGATCGGGTCATTGTACTGGGCGCCTCCACGGGTGAACATTTCGATCACCACGACACCGTCGTCTTCTGCTTCTCCTTCGGTGTCGGTCTCGGCGAAGGCTTGTCCGGAGCTCTCATGTACCGAGGACTCTGTTGACCCCGGATCCGGTGCAGCCGACTCCGAAACGTCTCCACATGCAGCGACGAACAGGATCAGGAGAATCGTACCCGACAGGACCATAATATGTCTGTGTATGTGTTTCATAACATGGTCACAGTAAGGCTGTCTTGAACAGTCTGCATTGAGGCTGGTCAATTTTTTGCTGTTTTAAGCGAAATTTATCCGCTTTCTGAGGCAAAATTGACCCAGGTCAATTGCTGTGCAGGTAATGGCGCGTACCCTGAACTCACATTCTGCGGTACGGAGGGTACGATACATGTTTCACCGCAATTACAAACAATTTGGTCTCCTGCTTACGTCTCTTGCCGTTCTTGTCGCACTTCTGAGCGTCAGTGGATGTGACAACGAAGAAGCGTCATCAGCTGATCACCCGGAAGACGTCGTCCGTTTCGAGCTTGTTGCCCGATCCGATGTGCTTACCATAGGCGATGGCGTGAACTTTGAAGGCTTTACGTTCAACGGAACCATGCCTGGTCCACAGATGGTTGTGCGTGAAGGTGACACCGTCGAAATCACCGTCGTGAACGAAGACTCGGTGACACACGGTCTTTCCATGCACGCGGCGAACACGTTTACGTCGGGATACGTAGGCAACATTGAGGCGGGAGAGACAGCGACGCTGACGTTTCAGGCAGACTACCCCGGCGTGTACATGTATCACTGTGCTCCGGGCGGTCACGGTATCATGACGCACACCATGGGAGGACAGTTCGGCATGCTTGTTGTTCTGCCGAATGAGCCATATCAGATGGAGCAGGACCTCGGCCGTGAGCCGGACATTGAGATATTCATGATTCAGCATGAAGTGTATCGGAATGGTCGGGACTTTTTTGACGGGAACGCACAGTACGTCATGTTCAACGGCGAAACGTTCCGCTACGTGCGGGAGCCGATACAGGCTCGCCCCGATGACTACATCCGCTTCTATTTCCTGAACGTCGGGCCAAACCTGACGACTACGTTCCACGCAGTTGGCGGCATATGGGATTACATATACTACGGTGGAAACCCGAATAATCGCATGTACGGAACCCAGTCGGTGGTCGCCGGCCCTACCGACTCTTACGTCATTGACTGGCAGGTTCCCAGTGAAGGGTATTTCACTCTGGTCAGCCATGCGTTCGGCACGCAGGCAATCAAAGGCGCCGTCGGTATTATCGAAGCATACGAAGACAACGACCGCGACGTAGTCGTGCGAAGTGAAGGTCGGTCCGACGGGCCGCTCGAGAACCCTCGGCGGTTCGTCTCGCCCTTCGGGCTCGGGTCGGAAGACATTGATTATCCCGTACGTCTGAGCCCTTACGATCGGCATACCATTGAAATGGTCGGAAACAGCTACTACCCGAAGCGCGTTGAGATTCCGGTCGGAACCGAGCTTACGTGGATTAACGAGGACGTATTTGACATGCTCGAAGGAGAGCTTACCGGTAAGCACGACGTTGTTATTGTATCCGGAACGGGAGATGATTTCTTTTCCACGGAACTACTCGATCACGCTGAAACGGTAAGCTACACGTTCGCTTCGCCGGGCACCTACGAGTATATCTGTTCGATACACCCGTATATGAGGGGGCAGGTGGTGGTCTACGATCCAGCTACCGACGGTCGGGCAGGGTTCTCCGGTTTCCAGTCCGACGCCGACCCGCAGCTTGTATCGTTTTCGTCACCGTCGGGCCGACAGGGGTCAAGTCCGGTTATAAGTGATCTTCCACCGTCAAGCCTCGACGTACGCCTGAGCGAGGCTACAGCGCATCTCTACGATACCAGTCCTGAAGCGTATGAGAATGCCATGACGCAGCTGGCACAGGTTCGGCAGGCCTTCGCTATAGATCCTGATGTAAGCGACTTTTTTCTCCGACCCGATCAGCTGACCTTTGGCGCGTTCTGCGCATTCTGACCATTCAGATCTAACGACAGGCGGGCCGTACAGCCCGCCTGTTTCGTCTAAGGTCGTGCCTGTTTACGCTCGATATGGTATCCTTGCTGCATGGCACCCAGACCGTCGGATGGTTCGCTGTTCTGTCCCCATTCAGTTCGAAACAGTATCTGCTTTTTCTGTAATCGCATTCCTGTTGAAAAACAGGCTCTCTTTAGCGAAAATCTCCGTGCATTCACTGCCGAGGCAGGCGAGGTGATGTTTCGCGAAGGCGACGAAGCTCCGGGTCTCTGGTCGGTCTGCAGCGGGCGTATACATTTGCAGCGGATCAGCGAAGAAGGGCGAACGCTGGTTACCCGTATTATTTATCCAGGTGGAATGATGGGCCACCGGTCGGTATTGTCGGGTTCGGTGCTCAGTGGTACTGCAGTTGCACATGAGCGGACGGTCGGAACGTTCATGAAGCGATCGCTCCTTGAACGTCTGTTCGCAACCGAACCGACGTTCCGTATTGCAATTATGCGGCTCCTTGCCGACGACCTGGATCACGCCGAGTCGCTCGCTGCCAGTATGGCCTACAACGACGCCCGCTCCCGGGTCCTCGCTGCGCTCGCTGAGTTTCGCCGTGTACGCGAACGTGTGGTCGGAACGCTCGCCGGGTGGGAGTTTTCTATTCCCCGAAAAGAACTATCGGAGCTCACTGGTCTCAGCGTCGAAGGCGTGGTCCGGACACTCAAGAAACTCGAAGCCGACGGCGTTCTCGAGACTCATGGCCGAACCATCAGGATCGTCGACCCGAATGCCGTCCGACAACAGTGCCTGCACCACTGCACAGAGCGGCAGAACGACCGGGGTGAAGATATATGCCACTGTCTCTTCGAGCGGAGCGGAGGCGACTAGTCTGTAGCGTCGGACGCGAGATGCAGCATCTGAGCCGTGATACGTTCTGTGTCTGATTGATTGGTCGCGCTCGCCATGCGGTGTACCGCGCGAATCTGGTGCTCGTGATCGAGCAGATACATGGTCGTGGCGTGGAACCCGGTTCCATCCGGATGTACCTGAAATGCATATCCGATTTCTCCTGCAAGATTCTGCAGCGAACCGTCAGTGCTCCGAAGCATCCTCCATCCTTCGGGGTCTGCATCAAAAGCACGAGCATAAGAGCGAAGAAACTCAGAATCATCGTTTTCGGGGTCTATCGTAATGGCGACAAGCTCCGCCTGCTCACCGTATACGCCTGCGTTACGCAGGCCATTCCGTATATCGGCGAAGTCATACATGGTCATGGGGCACGCGCCGTCAGGACAGTTGATCAGTATGAACGCGATCAGTTTAACTCGTCCGTTGTCTGAATGATACGTCGTATCGGTCAGTACCTCGTGCATGAAAAATGGTGTCGGTGTTACAAAGCGACTGATGCCGAGGTCTGCCGGGGATGCCGTCCCGGTCCGACTGTATGACACGTAGCCGTACAGCCCTGCCGAAATCAGAGTTATGCCCGTAATTGTCATGAACAGAATCAGGTTCCATCGGTGCTTCATGGTACGCTCCTGCAAACGATAGTATGCACGAGTGTCCGGGGTTACATTGACCTGGGTCAATCGAATGGATTTAATCGGAGTTGCGCGATATTGCTATAGACGTATGAAGCAGTTAATGATGATTACGATAGTGGCGTTTGCCGCCGCGTGTGGAACGAGTGCAATGCCGTCCGGGGAAGGTCCCGCAGAACGCGACATGAACGGTGTTCGTGTCGTTGCCGAGGGAAATCTCGAGCGACAGAACCCCGGTGCGCAGACGCTACGGACACCGGAACAGCTGGAAACCGTGCTCCAGCAAATGGGTCAGATTGATCTTGCCCGGCGCGGCGCGGTGCTCGGTGGTGTCGACTTTGAACGGCAGGTCGTCGTTGCTGCTTTTCTCGGACGTCGCAGGACAGGTGGGTACAGTCTCGAGCTCGCCGGGGTTGAACGGGACGAAGAGTTCATAACCATTCACGTACGAGAGCGACAACCCCCTGCCGATGCAATGGTTACACAGGCCTTGACCTGGCCGGCGATATTGATTCTCGTAGATGATGCTCCTCCGGGAGTGCGGGCCTTTATACGGAACTGAACGAACGCAGGTCCTGCGCGAGGGTTTGACCCCCTGTCGCCGGAAACACTATCCTCGCCTTCATGAAGAAACTCGGGACGTTCGGCGGGGTTTTTGTACCGTCTTTCGAAGCAATACTCGGCGCAGTGCTTTTTCTTATTCTTCCGCTCCTTGTCGGAGCGGTTGGACTCTGGCAGATGCTCATTATCGTTGCCCTTGCAAACACGGCGACGGTTGCAACGGCGTTTTCGCTTTCCGACGCTGCCACGAATCTGAACAACATCGGCGCCGGTGGCATGTATGCAATTTCCAAGCGGTCACTTGGAGCTGCTTTTGGCGGGTCCATCGGCATGCAGCTTTATGTGGCGCAGGCGGTGTCTATTGGTTTCTATGCAGCCGGTTTTGCCGAGCCTGTTCAGCGGATTCTTATGACGTTTCCCGCTTACGTTGACCTCATTGAGGCCCTCGAGCTCTCGGCGCTCATGCAGCGACAGCTAATCGCGAGTGTGGCAGTCATCATAGGCCTTGTTATTGCCCTTATCGGTGCGGACGTCGTTACACGCCTGCAGCTCGGTATATTTTTTATTCTCGTTGCTGCCGTCGGCGTGATTATGATCTCACCGCTGATGCAACCGGTCCGTGACGGGGTCCCCGTCTTTACCGGTGAACCAATGAGCAGCGGGGTTATCGGTCGTATCGGTTTTTTTGCCGCCTTTGCGACCTTTTTTCCCGCGGTTACCGGTATCGATGCCGGGGTCGGCATGAGCGGGAGCCTCAAGGATGCACGTCGTTCGCTCGGGCGAGGTACCTTTGCGGCGATACTCGTGACTACGGCGGTATACGGACTCGTAACCTATATCTTCAGCCTTGTTCGCCCTGAGCTTCTGCAGTTCCAGAATGGTATTGCCCCGTCGACCATGGACATCTTTGCAGAAGCGCCGGTGATTCTGTACGTTCTCCTCTTCGGCATCATCGTGGCGACCGCGTCGTCGGCTCTGGCGTATTTTCTCACGGCACCACGAACAGCTCAGGCGATAGCTGTTGACGGTCTTTTCCCGAAAATGCTTTCCTTTCTCGGTAAAGACTTTCGCAAAGGCGGATCCGAACCACGATGGGCAACACTTGTAACCTTTATACTGGCCTTTTCGGTGATCTGGTCGGGTGATATCTCCTTTATTTCGCTGATCGTCGGTATCTGTTTTCTTGTCGTGTACGGATGGGTCAACCTGGCCGCGTTTTTCGAGCGGGTCAGCGGAAACCCGAGCTTTCGTCCGACCTCAAAAGGCCACTGGCTTATCTCACTCTACGGTTTTCTCGTATGTATGGCGGTCATTGCCCTGTTCAACGTCTGGATAGGCATTGGCGTCCTGTCGGTACAGCTTCTGCTGTTCTATCTGCTTCTGAAGTACCGGTCCGGAAGCCTTATTGAAGGTGTCTGGTGGGGACTGGTATTCCGGCTTCTACACTGGGGCTTTGATTCCATGGAGGGGATCATACAGGGAAGCAAGAACTGGCGACCTATAGTCGGGATCTTCGGCTTCGTCGACAAGGCGACCGAAACCAGTCACGTACTCCGCATGGGGCGCCGCATCAGCGAGTACAAGGGAATTACAATGGTCAATCTTCTCAGCCCGGTCGACATACACAAGGCGGTGGAGCACGGCGACAGCGAAATGAAACTCGACCGGTCCAGCCGTATCGTCGCGGTTCCGGACAGCGATTACGCCTCCGCAGTTTCGGCGATCGTTCAGGCTGCGGCACCCGGTGGCCTGCAGATGAACACAGTGCTCATGTCTATTGACTCACGTCTCGGTCTGTACGATCTTACCCAGGATCTCATCCGCAGGGAGAAGCACGTGCTTCTCTACAAGCCGGGGCTCGTTGTTGAAGGCGAGGGGAAGGACCGCATCGATGTGTGGTGGAAAGGGTATGAGAACGGGAACTTCATGGCCCTGCTTGCATACATTATCAACCAGAGCGATGCGTCCGCCGGTGGGAAGACCAAGCAGATACGCATGATACGAAAGCTACAGAGCGGCGAGGACCGGGAAATCGCATTCGAAGAAATGCAGAAGCTGCTCGACGGGGCACGGCTGCCGGGTGAAGTGCTGATCATTGAACCCGACACGATACCCATACACGAGTCCATACAGGCCCGGTCAATGGATGCAGGGCTAATCTTCATGGGTATGCCGGGTAAACAAATGGGAGGCCTTGCTCACATGTTTGATATCGACGAGAGACTCTTTGCGAGACAGTTTGAGAAGTTCAAGGACTTCCCCCCCATGCTCTTCGTAAAGGCCGCATACACGGTCGACCTCTTCGAGTAGGACAAAAAAAAGCGTGCAGCACGGTCGCTGCACGCTCCTGTTTTTTGACTTCGATCACTCAGTCTTTAGTTTCGCTCGAGCTGTGCAAGTGCCATCTGTGCGTTGATAAAGTAGTCCTTGAAGTCCGAGAGGGTTGCTCCGGTTACGGCGTCGGCAACCGACCAGAGGCGCTGATCGTTTGCATCTGCTTCGGCAGCGCGGCTCATGTCGTCCAGGTTAAAATGCCAGCCATTTTCGTCAATGAATTCTTCGATTGCGTCAATGTTGCCCTGCCAGCCGAGGCCGAAGTTCCAGTAGCTTGATCCACGCTTGGTGACCTGGCCGTAGCTTGTGGTTGTCACAGGCTGCACAGATCCACCGAACTCGGTCATGATGCCGAAGCCGCCGTTCTGAATGCTCGAGAAGTAATCAGCCATTGAGTCCTGGCTTCGAATAATGATCAGTTCCAGATCCTGGTTTCCTGCAGGGTTGCCCTGGTCGTCTGCCGAGACGTAGGTTACCGAGGTTCCGACGGTCGTACCGACATAGGTGGTACCGTTGTACACAACGTATTTGGCAACGAAGTTGCGGTTTCCACGAACCACATAAGATGCTGTGTTATCGTCGTTCCACTCAGCGGCGTCGATATCGACTGCTGCGAGCGTGTGGGGCAGGAATGCTTCGTCGAGTTGTACACTGACTTCACCCTGTGCATTGGTGCTTGCAATGGCCTGGCCGACGTATCCTGCGTGAATGTAGATGTATGCCTCGGCGGTCTGGTTCGGGGCGAACGCGGGTCCGGCAGCTTCTGTCTCACCGTTTCCACAACCAGCAAGTACGAGCACAATCGCTATTGCAATTAGAGATGCTTTTCTCATATCAAATATTCCTTATCTGTTACGAAGTTCACTTATATGTGACTGCAGTCATATTAAAGTTCACAACGTTGCGAGTCAAGGCGACAAAAGGCGGGTGCTGCGAATTTTTACTCCGAAAGCACGTTGTTCCCGTCTATTGCTTGAATGATATCTGCGACAAGCCTGTCGAACGCGACCTCTATCCCATGAGGGCTCAAAAAACCGGCAAGCTCCTGGTGAAGCGTGCTTCAGTTGTGGGAGAAGTGCGTTGCGTTAATGCCGGTGGCATCGTTCACCGAGCGCTCATCCCGCAGCCGGCGTGCTCGTGGGCGAACAGTATGGACCGGAATCCGCTGAGGCTCAGCCTGTCGCGGTGCACGCTTCGCAGTCACAGAAAGGAGCCGACCATCCTTCAGCCGATCCCGAACCGGGCAGCTGCAGTTTCATGCGCCTGTGCTATACCGGGTGGCAGCGAGGCGTCCATGTGATAGGCTGCGGGCGTGGCTGTACTTTCCCTTCACAACGTCGACTATGCGATCGGATCGCATCCCCTGCTTACTGATGTCTCGCTGCACCTGCACCGAGGTGACCGGCTCTGTCTGACCGGGCGAAACGGGACGGGCAAGTCAACCCTTCTTCGCCTTGCCTCCGGGAGACTGGAGCCTGATGCCGGCCAGCTGTCGCAGGACGCTGATGTACAGGTTGCCATCCTCGATCAGGAGTTTGATCCCGGAATGAAGGGGTCCGCACTGGAGTACGCCTCGTGGGCCGACGCAGCCACCCTGGATGAACCTGAACTGCAGGCTGCACGCCTGCACGCCGCAGAGGAAGCGCTTACCCGTCTTTCAGTGCCCTTTGACACAGTGCTCACATCCGCCTCGGGCGGCATGATCCGCCGCGTCATGCTCGCGCGCGTGCTCGCGTCACGGGCCGATGTGCTCCTGCTTGACGAGCCGACCAACCACCTCGACATCGACACGGTGCTCTGGCTCGAGGAGTACCTGAAGCGTGTTTCGTCGCGTGACGGAACCGCGATGATCATCGTGACCCACGACAGAGCATTCGCCCGGGCTATCACGACCCGGGTCGCCGAGCTCGACCGGGGGCGGCTTCACACTGCCGAGTGCGGCATCGACGAGTTTCAGCGGCGGCGGGAAATCATGCTCGAGCAGGAGCGTTCCGTTCATCGTGAGTTCGACCGCAAGCTCGCCGAAGAGGAAGCGTGGCTCCGAAAAGGAGTCAAGGCGCGAAGGCGCCGGAACGAGGGGCGCGTGAAGCGTCTCATCGAAATGCGTGAAACCTGCCGCAACCGCCGGCAGGAAGAATCGTCGGTTCGACTCCAGGCCGGTTCCGGGCTGCGGTCCGGTGATCTCGTATTCGAGACCGAGAACCTTTCGTTCTCCTACGGAGCTGAACCGATCGTGAGCAGCCTGACAACCACCGTCATGGCCGGCGACCGTGTCGGAGTGGTCGGTCCTAATGGCTGCGGGAAGACGACGCTGCTGCGCCTCCTGATCGGCGATCTGGCACCCGTCAGTGGTTCCGTTTACCGCGGTACCAATCTGCAGATTGCGTATTTCGATCAGATGCGCGCGCTGCTCGCCCCGGAAAGCACCGTTTTCGAGAATATCGGTGAGGGTTACGACACGGTGGAATCGGGTGGCCAGAGCAAACACGTTATTGCCTACGCGCGAGACTATCTGTTCTCCGAGGCAGATCTACAGAAGCCTGCCGGCGTGCTATCCGGTGGTGAGACCAATCGGCTTCTTCTCGCAAAGCTGTTCGCACGTCCCTCGAACCTGCTTGTGCTCGATGAGCCGAGCAACGACCTTGACGCCGAGACGCTTGATCTCCTCGAAGAGCTTCTGCTCGAATACAAGGGAACGATCCTGCTGGTGAGTCATGACCGTGAGTTTCTCGACAACGTTGTAACTGGATGCCTCGTGTTTTCGGGCCCGGCCACCGTGTCCGAACACGTGGGCGGGTATTCCGACTGGCGTGATCGGATAGCGATGCAGGGCATTGATGCTGACCCGGAACCGACGCGCAATGGAGACGCTTCGTCACCGGACCAGGCCAGGCCCGTCAGCCGCGTACGCCGGCTCAGCTATCGCGAGGCGCAGGAACTCGAAGCTCTGCCCGGGCGTATAGCCGCCTGCGAGGCGGAAATGGAACAGATACACGAGGCGCTTGCCGATGCCAACCTGTACCGGAGTGACGATGGCGGGAAGGTGCAACAGCTCAGCGTACGTCTCTCCGAACTGGAGCAGGAAAGCGAAGATCTCTACGAGCGATGGCAGGAGCTCCTGAGCATCGAAGAGGGGCAGGCGTGACGTCTGTTTCCGTGGCCAGGTGAACCTGCGTTACGGCGGGTTCCCGCCGGTCCGGTTCTCCAGATATGCGATGAAGGCCAGAAACGATTCACTCTGGGGTCTGCCGGGGTCGACAAGCGGATTAAAGTCTCCTCCGCCTGCAAACACCGCGAGGTCGCTGACAGGTTCCGACTGATCGGCAGAGGTCGACGAAGATGAGCCGCTTCCTTCGCCGGACGCACGCCCGCTTCCCCGCTGCTGTGCAGTCGCCGAGGGGGCTCCGGCACTGCTCATGCGTTCACGATCGGACGCGATCCACAGCTGGTCGGTAAAGGTGAGTTGTCGGGTTGTGAGGACTTCGTCTTCGATATGGGACAGGTATGAGTCCGCGATACTTCCGGTCAGCCGGCGGGTCTGAGATATTTCCCGAACGATTGTAAGCAGCTGTTCAACTTGCGGGTCACTCAGGCGAAGCGGAGCCTGTTCGGCTGACATGGTGTGAATAAAGCCGAGGAAGCGACCGAGATCCAGCATACTGTTCAGCTCGTCACGAGCCGCCTGTATGTCCGCGCTGCCACCTCTGTTCTGCGCCAGTGCAGGAGAGATGTTCGTGGCTGTCATGATCAATATGACTATCACTGCCCGATGTATGTAGTTACTCATATCTTAGTGCCTCGATGGGATTCAGACGCGATGCTCTCCAGGCGGGATATCCGCCGAAGAATAATCCTACCAGAAACGAAAAACCGAAAGCCGTTACGATCGAGGGAATGGTCACCTCCGACGCGATGCGGGCGAAACGAAGTGCCGCCCATGATCCGGCTATCCCGATAGCGATGCCGACGACACCGCCAGCGACTGCAATCAGCACGGCTTCGGTAAGAAACTGCATGGTTATGTCGCGGCGGCGCGCTCCAAGCGCCATTCGCACGCCGATTTCACGCGTGCGTTCGGTAACCGAGACAAGCATGATGTTCATGATGCCGATTCCTCCGACGATCAGACTTATGCCTGCGATGCTTGCAAGCATAAGTGTGAACGTTCCTGCCACACCCTCAACGGTTGCCAGCAGATCAAGCTGATTGACTACGTAGAAATCTGCTCCCTCCATGGAAGGCATCCGGTGCAGACGGAGGATGTGCTCCTCTATCCTCGCCTGAAGTTCACGCATGATCCCGGGCTCTGAGGCCTGGACGGCAATCATCGCGTAGGCAGCGTCTCCCGAAATGCGTCGCTGAAACGTGCTGATCGGAATCAGAACGGAGTTGTCCTGAGCGGCTGCGCCTTTTTCTTCCATGACGGCGGTGACTACAAACGCGGACCCGTTAATTCGGATGGTGCGCCCGAGGGGGTCCGTACCTGCATCAAAGAGGTCTCTGTATACCTGCATGCCAATTGCCACGATGTTACTGCGGGAAGCAACGTGACTGTGATCGAAAAACTCGCCGTAGACGGGCCGGAAATTGCGTATCTCGGTGTACTCGGGTGTGGTTCCCACGACCGTAACCGCCGCATTCCGGTTTTCGAACTGCAACTGCGCGTTTGCCGTGCTTGCGGGAGCGGCAAGCCGCAGCAGTTCGGGGTCTATATTCCGTATAGCCTCAAGATCGGCCGGAGTCAGCGTCGGACGAATGTTCGATGTGTTTGTCCGAACGAGTGCTGTACCACGGGGTTCTCCGGAATACACCATGAGCAGATTGGCACCGAGTTGCTGCAGGTTTCCTGCAACCTCCTGTTGGGCTCCCCGTCCGAGTGCGACGAGCGAAATGACGGATGCAACCCCGATCATGACGCCCAACGCGGTCAGACCGGCACGGACGGGAGATCCGGAAATACTGCGGAAGGACATACGAGCGCTTTCCCATAGTGAGCGTCTACCCATCTCAGTGTGTCTCCTCGTGAATGATTTCACCATCGCGCAGACGGATCATGCGCCTTGCGCGTTCCGCGAGTTCCGGATCGTGAGTAACCAGGATCAACGTCGTCCCTTCGCTGTTCAGGTCTTCGAGAAGCCCCATGATTTCCCGACCGGTATGCGTATCAAGCGCTCCTGTCGGTTCGTCGGCGAGAAGTACTGCAGGGTCGGTTGCCAGTGCACGTGCAATCGCAACGCGCTGTCGCTGGCCTCCCGAAAGTTCGTTTGGTTTATGGAGCATGCGGTCCGATAACCCGACGCGGGTGAGCATCGCATGGGACCGCATTCGCCGTTCGGCTTTGCCTACCCCTGCGTACACAAGCGGTAGTTCCACGTTCTCCCGTGCGTTGAGTCGGGGAAGCAGATTGAAGGTCTGAAACACGAACCCTATGGTCGCATTGCGTACCTCGGCGAGTCGGTCGCCAGACAAACCGGCAACAGCGTTCCCCGACAGTCTGTACCGCCCCCTCGAAGTATTGTCCAGGCAGCCAATAATGTTCATGAGCGTGCTCTTCCCTGACCCGCTCGGGCCGATGATGGCAATGTATTCGCCCGCGTTGATTCGGAGATTCACGTTTCTTAATGCATAGATCGTCTCGCTCCCCATCCGGTATTCCTTGCTCACCTGTTCGAGCTGTATCATTGCCTGCCTCCGCCGCCGCCGCCGCCACCGGATGTGCCGCCAGTAGTGCTTGCACCGGGAACGGAAATCGGAATCAGGGACTGGCCCGGTTCAGGAGGTTGCGCGGGCGCTGCGTTCAGGACATCAATGGTACCCAGATCCGGAAGAACAATCTCCTCGTGTACCTCAAGACCTTCGTGTATGACGGTGTGTACTCCGTCGGAGAGACCGACGCTTACCCGGCGGGGTTCAACCGTTCCATCGTCGAGCAGAATGTCGACATACGTCCTGTCCCGAACCGTTGAAACGGCTCCAGCGGGAACGAGCAGTCCGCTGTCGGCGGCAGTGAGTATGGTAAGATCCGCCGTCATGCCGGGTCTGAGATATCCCTCAGCGTTGTTGAATCGGGCCGATACGGTAAAAACGGAGATGTTACTGACAATCCGTGCAGACGGACTGACAGTGTCGACGAAACCGTTGAACGTTCCGAGGCCTGCCTGGGCCCATTCAAGCGCGTCGATACGCGCCTGAGCGCGCATATCTACCGCGACCCGACCAATGTCGTACTCATCAATATCCGCAACAAGGCGAACACGACTCGTGTCGGCGATCGTGAGAAGCTCGGTATTCGTTCCGACGCTGTCGCCGCGGGCAACAGCAGCGTGCGCCACAACGCCGCTCATGGGCGCTCGAAGTATCCGCGCCTCGAACTCGGCCGCGGCCGATTCATAGTCGAGCACGCGTCGCTGCAGCGAAATAGAGGCAGACTGTTCCGCGTACTCTGCCTGATACAGACTCTCCTCACGCGAGACGAGTTGCTCGCCGGTCGCTACGCCCGCTTCGAACAGCCGTCTGGTATCGGACAGTTCCTGCTCGGCGCGTGCGAGTGCACGAGTTGCCCGCTCGTACGAGAGCCGGGCGTCTGCAAGATCGAGTTCGGCGCGTCGGAGGCGTGATTCGAGGTCCCGGGCGTCAAAGCGAACGACTTCAGCTCCCTCGCTTACAGTTGTGCCGACCGGTGCAATGTACGTGACCACACCAGAGCTGCGGGATCGTATAGTTCTGCTTTCCACAGGTTCAACGATCGCAAATGAATCGACGCCTATTCGAACATTTCCTTCGACAGGTTGCGTGGTTCGCAGGGTGTGCTCGCCATGCTCCGGTACCGTGGCGGTTCCGTTGTAGGCGAGATACCCTGCGGTTATTGCGATCGCTCCTGTAGCGATAATACACAGGCCGATGATGAGTTTTATTCCCTTTCTCATGACTGGTTCTCCATAGTGTTCAGTAGCCATTCTTCGAGTGCTTGTGCGGCTCGTTCCGGGTGCGCCCGCATGAGCGCGGCCTCGTATTCGAGGCGTGCCCGCTCAACGAGGTATTCGCTGCGAAGGATCGCAGCGTCCGCCGTCTGTTCGTCGATTACAGTAGCGCGACCGGTTGCAACCTGAACCGATACCAGGTCTCTGGTCTGCCTGCTGCGTTCAAGGGTCTCGAGTGCCGCCGCACGAGCCTCGCGCGCTGCTGCTACGTCATGACTTGCCCGTAGTTCGGCTTCGATGACGCGGTTCTCCGCTGCCTGCAGCTGGAGCGCAGATTCCTCCCGCCGTAACCGCGCGTCGGCTTCCGCGAGATCCCGGTTCGTGTTCGGGTCAATCGAAAACGAAACCGAGACAGATGCGTTCCATCGCTCCTGTGTCTGCGGTGCCTCACCGAACAGCAACAACTCCGGGCTCTGGTACGAGACCGATGCACTTCTCGTGTTTGGCGTGATGCTGACCGATGCACCGAGCTCTCCGTATCCGGCCGTATGGGTAACGCCGGTCGCGAGTCGGGAGAACTCAAGCAGTGAGGCGTACGGTGTCGGCGCAACCGCGAGTGCCTCGAATTCGGCAGAGCGTCGCATGACGTTCAGGTCGATCGTTCGGAGATCAACTGCGTGGTCGTCTGAATCGGACAGCAGTACGGGAGGAGGCGTCTGAGCCTCATCAGGTTCAAGCGATAATCCGGTCGCCAGCGCCAGACGATTTACATGCACCGTACGCTCGGCGATCGTCTGGCGCACGGCCGTCTCCGCCTCGGCGAGTGCAAGCTCACTGCGAATGAGCGTTGTGAGCGAAATCTCGCCCCGTTCGAACCGAAGTCGATCCGCATCGTATTGCATTGACGCTGCATCCCGTTCAGCCATGCGTACCGTAATAAGTTCCTGCTGCAGCCAGGTCGTATGGTACAGACGGGTCACATCCAGAATCGTGTCGCGATGCACGGATTCGAGCTCAAGCCCTCGTTCCGCCGCGGTCGCCGATTGCATTTCGATGCGGCTGATTTGCTCCGCGGTCAGCCCGAGAGGTATGGCGAGGGTGGCCGATCCGGCCAGACCGCCTCGTGTGAGATCGGTCAGTGCTGGTCCTCCTGTGACCCGGGCCGTGGGGACGATGCTCAGTGTCGGAAGGGTTGCTCGTGTGCTGCGTTCAACGGCTAATGCCGCCTCCTCGGCGCGAAGCGCGGCGATTCTGACATCGGGCATTGCCTGTATGTCCGCAAGAATCGTATCGAGACTGAATCCGGATGCGACAGTGGTTACGAGCGTGAGTAGCAGGGCGAGCGGTACTATGGTTTTCATACTGATACAGATAGTCGGGCCTGTCGGTGAAGAGGTGACGTCGCATATATGAAGTTTGTGTGAAGTAGCCGATTTTGTCTTGCCCCGATGCGGGATGCCCACCATTATCAGACATATCAATATGGCCTACGTTTTTGTGGTAGAAGACAACGATGGACTCCGCGAGACGATCGTCTCGTATCTGCGCCTCGAGGAGCACACGACATCTGACTTCGGCCGGATCGACGGCGTCACCGAAGCCGTCGCACGCAGAAAACCGGATCTCATTATTCTCGATGTCATGCTTCCCGATGGCGACGGCTTTCTTTTTGCGCGTAAACTGCGGGTACATCATTCGGTTCCTATAATTTTTCTGACTGCCCGCAGCGCCGAATCAGACCGTATTACCGGGTTCGAGGTTGGGGGTGACGACTACGTGGTTAAACCCTTTTCAATGAAGGAGCTCATGCTTCGGGTGCGCGCGGTGATTGCCAGAAGCGTGTCGGCCAGCCCGAACGAGTCTGATCTTCATGACGAATGGATACTCGGGCAGGGTCCGGATGTACATCACCTGGTTATACGTGAATCAACGCACGAAGTGATACATAACACAGATCGGGTATCTCTGACCGCTGCCGAATGGCGGATACTCGATCATCTGACTTCGAATGCCGGCATTGTCATCACGCGGGATCGTCTTCTTTCGGTCTGTCTTGACTACTACGTTGAAGGATCAGAACGGACGATCGACACCCACGTCAAGAACATCCGCGCCAAGCTCGGCGTCTCGGACTGGATCGAGACCATTCGCGGGTACGGATACCGATTTCGCGGTGAACCGGGGAGGAGCGTGGTATGACCCTGACTGGCAGCATGTTCAGACGTACCGTTCTATCGTTTCTCGCGTCGTACATTGTACTGCTTCTGGTGCTGGGGATAGCTCTTGCAATCGGCTACCAGCGGTCAATGCAGGAGTGGTCACGGCGCCGGACCGAAGGAGCCGAGCACGCTGCCCGACAGATCCTGGGAAGCGACTCGGTTCGAGCCCCGGGGGCCATTGGTGCGCGCGCCGGACGGATACAGGACGAGATCGATCGGAGTATTCCTGGTGACATTGCACTGTTTGTGTACGATGCCGACCGCCAGCTGATCGCAACCACGAGAGGTGCGGCACGCGGCAGGGAAGGGATGCAGCGGCCGGATCAGCTTGTGGCTGTGACCCGTGACGGTGAAACGCTCGGGTATTTCGCAGTCGGCCCCCCGGTGTTCCGAAACGACGCGGCGAACGACGTTCTTGTCGGTTCATTGACGACGGCTGCCGTGGTCGGTGCCGTTGTGGCAATCGGTGCGGCCTTTCTCGTAGCCTTCGTGCTTGCAGCCTGGCTGACAGCGCCTGCTACCGAGGTTGCGGACGGTATTATGCGTATCGCAGACGGTTCCCTTGATGCTCCGGTTCCGGAGCGTGGAGCGACCGAAGTCTGTATGATCGCGCGTGCTGCCAACGGTCTGTCGGAACGTCTCAGGAGCGAGCGAGATCTCCGCACGCAGTGGGCTCAGGATATCGCGCACGATCTGCGAACCCCGGTTGCTTCGGCGAAGGCACAACTGGAGGCGATCGTGGACGGTGTGCACGAGGCGAGTCCCGAGCGTGTCTCGAAAACGCTGAAAGAACTCGAGCGGGTAGAGGTGCTGATTGAAAATCTCGAAGAGCTGACCCGGCTTGAAGCTCCCGAGACGTCGATCTCAATCACGGCGTTCCCGGCTGCCGATTTCGCTGCGTCGGTCTGCGAGAGCTTCGCAATGGAGGCGGAACGGAAGCAAATTCGTCTGGAGAGTAATGTTTCGGATGGTATCGTCGAGGGTGATGAACAGCTGTTGTTTCGTGCCGTCGGAAATCTTCTCAGTAATGCAATTCGCCACACACCGGTGGCCGGCGTTGTCACGATTACGGTTCAGGATTTCGAGATTCGTATCCACAACGACGGAGACCCCATACCCGAAGAGGATGTTCCGCATGTCTTTGACCGGCTGTTCCGGGGCGAATACGCGAGGAGAAGTCGTGGCACGGGTCTGGGGCTTACGATCGCTCGGCGGATTGTCGAACTGCACCACGGACGTATTATTGTGTCGAGCAACGCTGCGGACGGAACGACATTCACCATCACCCTGGCGGCAAACTTCACACAGACTTCATAGAGCCTCCATTTCCGTCTCACGACACGACGCGATACTAACCACAAGAACAATACGCAGGAGGAACAACATGCGTAAACGAGGTTTTTTTCTGATTATTGCGATTGTGGCGCTGGTCGGCACATCCGCATTCTCCCAGGTCAACGGTATGTACGGCAGGCAAATCGCCGCCGAGGGTCGGATCGAGACCGTTCAGGGTACCCTCGGGCTTGATGGTAACGAGTGGATTCTGAACGTCGGAAACATTGCGTACAATCTGCATCTTGGACGCTACGGTCATGAGCCTGATCTTGCCTTGAACGAAGGTACGTCTGCTGTCGTCGAAGGTTTTGTGATGGAGCGGGGTATCGCACCGGTCAGTATTCTGACCGAGGGCCAGGAACTCGCGTTCTGGCACGAGGACGGCTATCCACTCTGGGCGGGACGGGGCGCTCGAACAGAAGGTTTCAGCCAGATGCTTGACGGTGGTCGGGGAATGGCGTTTGCGGCGCAGGAACCTGCACCGACGACCCGCATGCGACGCGAGATGGAACGTCGGGAGCCACCGCAGCGCGACCGCGGACGACAGTTGCCGCCTTCGCGAGGGCGCAGCTGATCAGCAGCGATATCAGCATCCTAAATGCATCGGCGGCATCTCATTGAGGTGCCGCCCTTTCTAGTTGTGCGCAACCGACCCGACAACAACAGTCACCGACTGGGGCGGCAGCTCCACGTCGCGAAGTACTCCATCGTGCACCGGTATCGACGGTCGATCACCGGAGCTCAGCAGGGCACCGGCCGGGCTCGCGAACAGAACGGTCGCCTCATGATGCAGCTGTCCGGACCGTACCGAGGCAAGATCAATGTCTCCCGTCCACGGCTTCCGTCCGGCATTGAACGCTACAAGCGCCCAGTCACTGTCACCACAGCGGAGGTACCCGAAGGTCTGGCCGTCTGCGACGGCGACCCGTAGATCGCCGCTTCTGAGTACTTCGACTTCGTGCCGAAGCGCGATCATCGAGCGTGTCCACTCCAAGGTATCCGGATCGAGCGGTCGCTCGTCCTCGGGAAAGGTTTTTCGACAGTCAGGATCATATCCACCCTCCATGCCGAGTTCATCACCATAATAAATACACGGCGCTCCCGGAAGCGTCATCTGAAACGCAGTCGCAAGCCGGAATGCTGCTGCGTCCCCCGAAACGACGTTCACGAAGCGCGGTTCGTCGTGGCTCGAAAGCAGGTTCAGCTGGGCGCGGGTTACTTCAGCATCGTAGCGGTCGAGCAGGGCTGGGAGTTCCTGTGCCATGTCCTGTGCGTCCATGGGCACGAGCGTCTGTCCTCCGGGTGAGCCGAATTCTTCTGATATGCAGTCTGCGCCGAAGAAGCGGTAGCTCATACGATTGAACACGTAGTTCATGACAGCGTCGAACTGGTCGCCCTGGAGCCAGCGGTCGGCTTCGGTCCAGATCTCCCCTACGATGTAGGCGTCGGGATTCGCGCGTTTCACACGAATCCGGAACTCGCGCCAGAATTCGTCGTCGTCTATCTCTTCAGGAACATCCAGACGCCAGCCATCGGCACCACGTTGAATCCAGTACTCCGCGACGTCGAGAATGAAATCCCTGACGGCCGGGCATTCGGTATTGAGCTTTGGGAGCGCGGGAATGTCCCACCAGGCGTCATATCCGTAGCGTTCAATGGAGTTTCCATCGCGAATGGGGAGGACGTCCTCCCTGCCGCTTGCGCTGTCGATCATGTCTGACCGTGTCTGGGCTTCCGGATACGCCCAGGGACCGACTCCGGGTGCCAGGCGATCCGTATCAAAATGAAACCAGTCAAGATATGGCGATGCAGAACCGTTTTCGAGGGCCTGCTGGAACTGGTAAAAGCCGCGCGATGCGTGGTTGAACACACCGTCGAGAACGATGCGTATGTCGAGCGTGTGAGCGGCTGTGACAAGTGCC
>SKXQ01000037.1 GCA_007128315.1 Spirochaetaceae bacterium
CCTCCGGTCTTTCGGTCGACGCTTGCGATTGCAGGTGATAACTCACCTCTTTAAGTACCAGCAAAACATGATGTCTGATTGCTGAAACCGACGAAAAAACACCAGAGTGGTGGACAGTAAAGAAAGATCGGAACTTTGCAGCGCGCGTCCTCCCCGACTGTTCACCTAAGATGCACTCGCCTGTATGCTCTCTCTGAGGGTGAACATGGCATGCAAGACGTGGTGAAGCTGGAAGACGTTTCGGTACATTACGAGGGCGACGACGCCCCTGTTGTTGAGCACATTTCTTTTACGGTGAAACGGGGAGAGCTTGTCGTACTGTTCGGTGAAGTCGGAACAGGTAAATCGTCACTCATGCGGGCGATATCCGGACTCAATCCGGCGGCACACGGCGACATTACGCTGTACAGCAGTACCGATTCGAGCTCAGGAGACACTGACAAAACTGATACCCCGTCGCTCGTCGCTACATCCCGTACCGGTGCAGGTCTTGCCGCCATCGATGGCGAAGCAAACCTGCATCAGCGCGGCCGATTCGGGTTCGTGTTTCAGACACCGCGTCTTCTTCCCTGGAGAAGGGTGCTTCACAACGTTGAACTGGGGTTGCAGCGCAGCGGCATGACATCCGACGAGCGCAGGTCGTACGCCCACTATCTGCTTGAGCTTGTCGGGCTCTCGGACCTTGCGGATCAGTTTCCTCATCGTCTCTCTCCGAACCAGTTCGAACGGCTGGGAATTGCGCGGGCGCTCGCTTCCGATCCGGAAGTACTGCTCATGGATGAACCATTCAGTGCGGTGGAGCCTGCAGATCGGCGCGAGCTGCTGGAACGGGTACTGGCGATAAAGGAAAGAACCGGTATTACCATGATCTTTGCAACTCACCGGGCCGACGATGCAATCTGCATTGCCGATCGGGTTTTTCTTCTCGGCGGTCACCCCACGCACATCCTCGAAGAGCACACGATTAATCTGAAGACACCTCGCAAGGTGCACAGTGCAGGGTGTCTCGATATCGCCGCAAAACTCACAGATCGCCTCGCGGAACTTTCTCGTACCGAAGGCCGGTAGTCATAGCGTGCGATTCCTGATGTAATACTGCAGGAATTGCATATGCAGATAATACTCAATCGCACAAACGATGCGGTTCACTTCACCGCAACCAACGCAGGCGGGAACACCGTCGATATTGATGGCAGCGAAGCTGTCGGTGGCATCGGTGCAGGTTTCCGTCCCATGGAACTTCTCCTGGCCGCCCACGCAGGCTGCGCATCCATGGATGTCGTGTCCATTCTCAAGAAACAGCGCCAGAATCTGAGAGATGTGCAGGTCACAATCTCCGGGACTCGTCGCGATGGCACCCCTTCACCATTTACCGGGATTGCCATTCACTTCACCGTCTTCGGAGATATTGATGAGCAGGCTGCTGCTCGCGCAGTTGCGCTTTCGGTGGAGAAATACTGCTCGGTAGGGGCTTCGCTTGACTCGAACATTGTCGTTACACACAGCGTGGAGGTGTGCTCATGAGCAGTTCGGAGCACTTCGAGACCGACGCGATCAGGTTGCAGACTGAGCGCAGCCCTCACCGCGAACACGCGGTACCGATTTATATGACCTCGAGCTTCATGTTCGACAGTGCCGAGCACGCCAGGGATATGTTTCAGGGAAAAGGTGAAGGGCCGATCTACTCACGCTATAACAACCCGAACGTGGACGAGTTTCTCGGCAAACTCACACGCCTCGAACACATGGACGACGGTATCGCAACAGCGTCCGGAATGGCCGCCATGTTCTCGAGCATGGCAAGCTTCCTCGAGTCGGGCGATCACGTCGTCGCCTCGCGGGCGGTTTTCGGATCGACCCACCAGATCCTGACGCAGATTCTGCCGAAGTGGGGAATCACCTCGACCTACGTTGACCCTGCCGACAATGAAGCCTGGGAACGCGCCATCACACCAGAGACAAAAATGCTCTTTCTCGAGACCCCGTCGAATCCCGGTCTCGCGCTCGTCGATCTCGAGCACATCGGTCGGCTGGCCGCAGACCGCGGCGTTCTTATGAACGTAGACAACTGTTTTGCGACTCCCTACATACAGACACCAGCGGACTACGGTGCACACATCATTACCCACTCGGCTACGAAGTTTATGGACGGCCAGGGTCGGGTCCTCGGTGGCGCCATCCTCGGATCTGCTGAGCACATTGAGAAAGTCAGGTTTTTTACCCGACACACAGGGCCGACCATGTCGCCCTTCAACGGCTGGGTTCTCTCAAAGAGTCTTGAGACACTTGCTGTCCGCCTCGAGCGACACGCCGAGAACGCTCTCGCACTCGCGAAACAACTGGAGCGCCACCCGAAGATCCTGCAGGTTCGCTATCCCTTTCTTGCCTCTCACCCTCAACACGACCTTGCCAGAAAGCAGATGAGGCTTGGTGGCGGCATAGTCACGATCGAGGTCGCCGGAGGGCTTGAAGCGGGAATGCGTTTCCTCAACGGTTTACAGATGATCAGCCTGAGTTCCAACCTGGGTGACACACGGTCGATCGCGACGCACCCGACCTCAACCACTCACTCAAAACTCACCGAGGACGAACGTCAGGCAGTTGGCATTACACCGGGTCTTGTCAGACTGTCGGTCGGGCTTGAAACACGTGAGGACATCATTGCTGATGTCCTCACTGCGCTCGAAAAGGTGTAGATCAGGCGAGTATCACACGCCCGCTTTGTAGCGTCTGACGTAGTCTCCGTCAGTCTGCACGGTTGTTGCGGTGTGTCCTGAAAGCGGCAGCACTGCTTCGTGAATCGTGTCTATGATCCACTCTTTCTGCGGGAAGAACACGTCCTCCATCTCGTAGGCAGGAGTGATCCAGTTCCGGGATCCGACAACAGCCGGTGGTCCGTCGAGATAGTTGAACGCGAGCCGGTTTACCTGTGAAGCGATTGTATGCAGGTAGGAGCCACGCTCACAGGCATCGCTCGCAAGCACAAGCTTCCCGGTCTTCCTGACCGACTCGACGATGGGATCAAGATTCAGCGGGTTTATGAAACGTGCGTCGATGACTTCGGCCTGAATCCCCCACTTCTCCTGCAGCTCGTCTGCTGCCTCGAGCGCGCGATACAGGGTTGCACCAATGGTGAGAATAGTCAGATCGCTTCCTGCACGCTTAATGTCCGGCTCACCTTCCGGCACCTCGTAGTAGCCTTCGGGTACACCGTCCTTTACGAAATACTCGCCAATATCGTACAGACGCTGGCTCTCGAAGAATACCACCGGATCGCTACCGCGAAGGGCGAGGTTCAGCATGCCTTTGGCATCATACGGTGTTGCTGGAAACATGACCTTGAGACCGGGGATGTGGGCGACAAGCGAGCTCCAGTCCTGGGAGTGCTGTGCGCCGTACTTGCTGCCGACCGACACACGGACGACCAGCGGCATTTTGAGAACCCCGGCACTCATCGACTGCCATTTTGCCATCTGGTTAAACAGCTCATCTCCGGCTCTACCCATAAAATCGCAGTACATGAGTTCGACCACCGCACGCCCGCCACAGAGCGCGTACCCTACACCGCTTCCGACAATCGCGCCTTCTGAGATTGATGAGTTGAACAGCCGGTGGTACGGGAGGGCTTCGGTCAGGCCGCGGTATACGGCGAACGCACCACCCCAGTCGCGATTTTCCTCACCCCAGGCAGCCATGGTCGGATCTTCATAGAAGCGGTGTATCATCGCCTCGAAAAGAGCGTCGCGGTACGCGTACACTTTCATTTTCGAGAGCTCTTTCCCGTTCTCGTCGAAGGCGTAGCGGGCCTTGCGCGTGAGTTGCTCGACCCGGGGATTCTCCGAGAGCGGCATAAGCACCTCAGGCTCACCCTCGCCGAAGCGATCTGTTGGTGTATTCGAGAACATGGTCGTCTCGATCACGCTCGCCTCGGGTCGGGGTGACACATCGAGGTCGGAGGCAAGTTTCAGCGCCTGTGTGACCTTTGCGACCACCTTATCCTGCATGGCGTTCAGCTCGTCATCGGAGGCGATGCCGTTCTCCGAAAGCATGGCTCGGTAGCTGACGATGGGATCAACCTCACGCCAGAGCTCGATCTCTTCCTTGGTACGATACGACGACGCATCGGACGGGGAGTGCCCGCTGATGCGATAGGTAATGGTATCGAGCAACACGGGCCCTTTACCCGCTTCAAGAATTTCGCGTTTTCGTGCGATCGCATCGGCGACGGCGAGCGGGTTGTAGCCGTCGACGCGTTCGGCGTGCATTGCTTCCGGGTTTACGCCTGCGCCGAGGCGGGCAAGGATATCGAAACCCATGGTTTCACCGGCGGTCTGCCCGCCCATGCCATAAAAGTTGTTAATGAAATTGAAGATCATCGGGGGAGCTCCGCCTACGTCCTTTGGCCAGAGCGTGCGATACTGTTCCATCGCGGAAAGCATCATTGCTTCCCAGACCGGCCCGCAGCCTGCAGATGCATCGCCGATGTTGGCAATGCAGATGCCTGGTTTTCGGTTAATGCGCTTAAAGAGTGCGGCACCAACGGTAATGTCGGCCGATCCGCCGACAAGCGCGTTGTTCGGCATGCTGCCGAAGGGAGCAAAAAAGGCGTGCATGGAACCACCGAGACCACGATTGAATCCGGCCATTCGACCGAAGATCTCAGCGAGCGTGCCGTAGAGTACGAAGTTCTCCGCGAGATCGCGAACGCCGTCGTGGGACTGCCCTTCAACTGCCTTGAGCGTGTCCCCGCCGAGGTAGGACTTCATGATACTTTCAAGCTGCTTCTCGTCGAGACGCGCAACAGCTGCGTAGCACTTGGCGAGGATTTCCCCGTGGCTGCGATGTGAACCAAAAATAAAGTCCTCGATATCGAGATTTACACACATCCCGACCGCAGCTGACTCCTGCCCTATGGACAGGTGCGCCGGGCCCTTGTGGTCATAGGCAACGCCCTGATACTCACCCTGCGTCTTGATGTCGTTCAGCATTGTCTCGAACTCACGAATCGTGAGCATGTCGTAGTAGACACGTTTGAGGACATCATCGCCGTAGCGCTTCTGCTCCTGCTTGAGGGTTCGCGAATAGGCGTTTACCGGAATCTCGGGTACCGAGACCGCACCTGCCTTTCTGACTTTCTTCGGATCAACGGTTAGTGAACGTGGCATGTCTTTACTCCTGCTTCAATTGTGCGTCGACCGCACGGACGGTGTCGTACACAAGTTCTGATACTGTTGGATGTGGATAGATGACGTCGACGACGTCACCGGTGCGCATCTCATGTTCGATCATAAGTGCAGCACTGTGAATGATTTCTGATACACCTGAACCGAGCAGATGCACACCGAGAATGCGGTGAGTCTTCCGGTCGGCGATGACCTTGCAGAGGCCTCGCTCGTCGGGGTGCTCGGCCAGAAAACGCCCGTTTATCGAAGCAGGCAACTGCGCGGACACGACGTCGTATCCGGCGTCCCGCGCACCTGCTTCGGTCAGACCGCAGCCGGCAACCTCAGGTAGCGTAAACACGACCCAGGGGATGGCGAGAGAACGGAAGCGATCGGTGCGGCTGCCGAAAATTTCGTCCACGGCCACCGCCGCCATACGATACGCACTGTGCGCGAGGAGAGACCGTCCCGTCACGTCACCGATCGCATAAACGCCGGGAATGTTCGTCTTCATGTGATCATCGACCCTGACCGCTCCGCGAACTACTTCAACGCCGACGACCTCGAGGCCCAGACCCATTGTGTTCGGTGTCCGACCTACTGAAATCAACACCTCGTCGAAGGTCTCTGACACAGACGTACCATTCTCGCTGAAGTGTACGGTCTTTCCGTCGACACGCTCGACGGTACAGCCGAGTTTGAAGGTCACCGACTTCAGATGCGATCGAAGCTGTTTCGCGATCCGTGCGTCCATGAACGGGATGATCTCATCAAACATCTCGATGACCGTGACCTCTGAGCCTATCGTTGAAAAAAACGAGGCAAACTCCATCCCGATGTATCCGCCGCCGATAATGCCGACCCGTTTCGGTGCTTCGGTCAGATCGAGCATCCCGGTGCTGGTCTTCACGCCCGACTCGGCGAGTCCGGGTATGGGAGGCATAGCCGAAGAACTCCCGGTTGCAAGAATGATATTCCTGGCCTCGTAGTTCATACCGTTGCACTCGACTGTGGTCCGGGATGTGAGTGACGCCCGCCCCTCTATGACTTCGACCCCGACCCGCTTGAGTTCCCCGCCGACTCCCTTTGTCAACTTGCCGACGACTTCGTTTTTGTAGGAAACGGCCTGCCCCATATCGAAGCGCACTGCATCTGCCTGAACGCCGAAGCGCGAACCGTGAGAAGCAGCCTTATAGATTTTCGCCGCATTCAACAGCGTCTTGGTAGGTATGCACCCGACGTTCAGACACACGCCCCCAATATGCTTCTCTTCGAACAGCGTAACGGACTTCCCCTTTTCTGCGGCGAGTTCAGCCGCCCGGTACCCGCCCGGTCCACCGCCGATTATGATCAGGTCCCGTGTGCTCATGACGCACCTCCGGTGAACCCGGTGTCAGCGAGCAGCAGATCGAACTGCGCGATGGACTCCGAGAGATCCTTCAGGAAACGCCCTGCCGGCGCACCGTCGACCACCTGATGGTCAATGGTCAGCGAGAAGCCCATGGACGGTATGTGTTCGACACTGCCGTCTTTTTTCAGAACCGGCTTCGCTTCGATGGAGCACACACCGAGTATGGCAACCTGCGGCGGATTAAGAACGGGGGTGAACATCTCAATGCCCATGGCCCCCAGATTCGTGATCGTGAACGTTCCGCCCGCCATTTCATCAGCGGTGATGTTTCCCCCGCGACACGCGCCTGCCAGTCGCCGCGCTTCCGCCGAAATCGAGGCGAGCGGGCGCAGATCGGCGTCTCGAATGACCGGTACCATGAGCCCTCGCTCGGTGTCGACCGCCATACCCAGATGCACAGCACCATGTGTGTGTATTGCCGCTCCGTCGAATGTCGCATTCAGTGCCGGATGCCGTGGAAGGAGGCGTGAAACGGCAAAGAGCACCATGTCGTTCAGGCTTATGCCGTCATACGGTACCCCGGCCGCCTTGAGGCGTGCGCGGTAGGCGAGCAGAGCCCGGGCGTCTCCGGTTGCATGAAGCGTAAGCTGTGCCGAGTTCTGCACGCTTTCGAGCATGCGGGATGCGATCTTCCTGCGAATGCCTGCGAGCTTCGTTTCGATCGTTGATCGGTCTCGCGTCGTGCCCGGGTCTGCTTCCACGGAACCGTCGCCGCCCGTTGCCGTTCCGGCCTCCTGAGTCGAATCCGCCACCGTTGCGCCTGCCTCAAGGTCGGCGCTCGTGACGCGCCCACCTGCGCCGCTTCCAGCTGCATGCGCGTGCGCTCCTGCTCCAAGTTTCTCCGCCGCGTCCCGGGTAGCCACCGTGCCCGCAGCAATGGCCGCCTCGATATCACGCTCGATAACGCGACCACCGGGGCCTGTCCCCTCAAGCGTCTGCCAGGGAACGCCTGCGCGTTCTGCACGGTCGCGCGCGCGCGGCGAAATGAACACTCGTCCTGATCCGTCACCTGAGCCACTCCGCGTCGCGACCGCCGCCGCCTGCGCACCGGTATCGGCCGCCGCCCTGCTTGTTTCGGACGCAGCCTCAGCGGCGGCGGGATCAGCACCGGCAGCCGGTGTATCCGTGCTGCCTTTCGTGGCATCGGGTCCTGCCTCAGCAGATCCTGCCGCACCGGAAACCGGAGGCTCTTCACCTGCCTGACCGACGAATGCAATCTGCTCAAGCACCGGCACCTCATCACCATCCTCAAACAGAACGGAAATGAGGGTTCCTGAAACCGGAGACTCCACCTCAAAGGTCGCTTTGTCGGTTTCCACCTCACACAGAACGTCACCTTCCTGCACGGAATCACCGACCTGTTTTTTCCAGGCGACAATAATGCAGCTTTCGACCGACTGCCCCTGTCGCGGCATTAACACTTCAGTTGCCATAGCACATACCTCTTACACAAGTTGAATACCGGGATGTCCGGATTCCATGAGCTCACGATCGTCGGTGCTCAGGGCCGAAGCCAACCCGCTGTCTGTTATAATTCTGTCGATTGCCGAGACCGGTAACACCCGCACAAATCCGGTCTTCCCGTACTTCGAGCTGTCGGCGACGAGCACGACCTCGTCTGCACACTGCGCCATGGTTCTGACGATCTCGGCACCCTCGACCAGGTGCGTCGAGATACCCCCGGAGAGTGAGAACCCGTCGGTGCCGATAAATGCGCGCCTGACATGGTACTGGGTCAGCTGTTCGCGTGCGACCGGACCGACGAAAGACTCGGTTTCGGGGCGAAATATTCCACCTATGGTCGTAAGTGTGATCCCCGGGTTTGTCCGTGCGGAGGGAAGCACCAGAGTCGAGTTGCTGACCAGTGTGATATCCCGACGGCCAAGCAGATAAGAGACGACCATCGCCGTGGTCGTACCCGCTTCCACCATGATCGTATCCCCGTCTTCGACGAGATCGGCCGCCGCACGCGCAATGCGCTTCTTCTCATCGCTCATGCTGAGCTTGCGATCAAGGATACGCGGATGCACCGCGGCGGACGCCCCGCCCCAGGTACGCACGAGATAGCCACGGTCCTCGAGCGCTGACAGTGCGGTTCTCACCGTGACCAGTGATACGCCAAGCTGCGCCGCGAGTTCACTGACTCCGGCCGACTCGTGTTCCGCGAGTATCTCGAGTATTTGGTTTTCCCTTTCGCTTAACTGCTTTTTCATTTTCGTTTTGCTTACGATTTACTGTTGATTCTATGGCTAACGAAAGATTCGCGCAAGCCCATACACACGAGGGGACGGGAAAAAGTATAGTTTTCCTGTATCAGGAGGCACACATGCGATCACGCCGACGACCCGTCATCCTGTTTCTTGGACTTGGTATTCTGCTTGCCAGCACACCCGTCGCACACACGCAGGTTCTTAACATGCCACCGGCCGAACGACTGCGCCTTCCGCATCCGACCGAACCGGCAGAACTCGGTCTTATGGTGGACGGTACATCCTGGCTCTCACTGCGGCGCTTTACCGATGCGTCCGGTGCCGCCCAGCCACAGGTCGGGCAGGGACACAATTACCACTACGACCTGGGAAGTGATTTCGTGCTCTGGCGCGGATCGGGACTTCAGGTCGAGGGCATGGTTCGAAAGATAATCCAGAGCTCGGCTCCTGGAGGCGACGACAGCACATGGCTGATTAGTCTTTCATCGGTGATCATTGAACAGAACCTTCGGCTTCGAACCAGCCTCGGGCCTGTCGGCCTTGGCTTCGGGTTTCATCATAACTCCGGACATGAACTCGATCGCCCCCGACGTCGAACCCCCATACACGACACGCTGCGTCTCGAACTCGACACTCCGCTGTTTCGTGGGACGCACGAGTGGGGCGGGGTACCCGGAGCCAGCTGGCGTGCATGGTCCCGGCTCATGGCTGAATACGCGCTCGAGCCGGTTTTTCAGGTAGAGGACGACGAATTTTACGCTGGTGGTCTGTTTCTCGAAGTGTTCAGCGAACCCTGGATTTTCTCAGATAACGCAGCTCTGATAATCGATGCCGCCGCCGGCCTCCTGGTGAACACTGCAGATAACGAATCTGAAACCGACTTCGACTGGCTGCTGCGTGGAGGGGTCCGCTTCGGAAGCGAAGCCCACTCGATCGCCTTCTTCGCCGACGTGCAGCGACTGCACGACGACTGGAAGGCTGACGCGTCGCGTGGACCCGGCCGTGAAACCGAGCCCTGGACGCTTATGGGTTTCGGGGTGTCGTTCAGGCGGTAATCGGCTCACCGTTTGCGAGCAGGTACTGCTCCGCCTCGACACTCCAGAGTCCGTTGTGACGGGCAACAATTTCGGCCAGCGGACCGAACAGGGCATGCTCGCCCTTGCGTGCCTCGAGTTCTTCAAGCGCGACGAGCGGCATGTTAACGTGCGTATAGATCAGCTTCTTGCCACCGGGAATCTCAGGGAGAGACAGGGTGGTTTCAGGGACCGCGTTGAGCCCTGCCACATGGGTAATCATGGCGGCCGGATTGATTCGCCCGCTTCCCATGAGGTCAAGCGCTTCATTCATGTCGTCGGTGTTCCCGCCGCTTGTAGCGACAAAATGATGAAACGCGTAGTGCACATCGTAAAAGTTGATGGTGGCCTCGAAATTCGTGTCGGTAGGACCGGCGAAGAAGTTCAGGCAGCCATCGAGTCCGAGTAGTTTGTCGGAGAGTTCGACCATGAATCGGACCGGGGCGAAGACGAAAATATCGTCGTACTCACCACCGGGCACCTGATCTCTGAGGCCCTGCTCGAGATCGTCGAAGCTCTTTCCGTTCACGTACTTCACGGTAATGCCGTCTTTCGCAGATTCTTCGGGGCTGTAGATACTTGCTGCACGGTCGAGTTTCACCTGATCGATGTCAACGACGACAAAGTGTCCAGGTCTCCGATCGCAATGCAGAATGTAGTCAATAAAAGCAAACCCCATGGGTCCACCACCGCCGACTATCAGCGTTCGACCGCCTTCCTTGATGCCCATCTCGTGCACATAGGTGCCCTGCTTCACGTGAAAGTTGGCATGACTGCCTCCGGCCACGCAGGACACGGGTTCGGCGAGTGAGCCCAGAAAAAACGCGTCACCTTCGTAGGGCAGCAGACAACCCATTTCCATAACTTCATTCGGAATTATGATGTAGGTTGCGTCACCGCCGCAGTACTCGTATGAGTAACCCGGGGCGTCGAGGCTGCCCTTGTAATTTAGCGCCGGCTGCATGGAGAACTTTTGTCCCTCACGGAAGTCGGAAGCCCACTTGCTCCCGATTTTCACCAGCTCGCCACACATCTCGTGACCGAGTATCACGGGATGATCGGCGATGTTGTCCGGGACACGCTTGTGACCCGACCCCTGCTTCGCAGCCTTGTACGATGACATACACAGACTGTCTGATACGATCTTTGCGAGGATTTCGTCATCCCCGATTTCAGGAAGATCAAAGCTTTCGAGGCGCAGGTCTTCCTTTCCATACATGCGAACCGCAGTGGTTTTCATGAATATAACTCCTTCAAGTAATTGTGTTTTCAGATGCGATCAACAAGAGCGTCCGCGTACTCCCTCAGTCCGGGAAGGTCTACCCCCGATACCGGTTCGCGGTCAATGCACAAAAGTGCAGCAGCTTCCCTTGGGTCGCACTTCGTTCTGGCAATATACGCACACGCGGCGGCACCGACAGCCGAAGCCTCGGCCATACCGGTCAGCGACAGCTCCAGGTCGGGGAAGAGCGTTGCCATAAGACAGTTATAGTCTCGGTTCTTCCGGAAGCCTCCTTCCGTGTACACATGGCTCACCCGGTCGACCCCGACGCGTTCAAAGGCGACTCGTGTCTGGGCGGCAAGACTCAGGTTCAGGACTGCGGACGCGGTCGGAAGGTCATGAAAGAACGCAGGTACGCGAGTACCCGATCGTATCTCATCCAGACTGTAGGTATCCTCACCCTCGATCACACGCGCGGTCGAGTCGGGAAACTGTCCGGCGCCGACAACCACTCCCGGAAGGATAAACTGCGATCTCGAAGCAACGACCTTCCTGTAAACGTCCAGGTCGAACTCGGGCATCCCCGCGCCATTATGCATCGCCGAAAGAATCCCCGTGTACACCTCGTACTCGGCACCGGCCATGAGAACGGCCGTCTTTACCGGTGTCCCGAAGGCGGAAATGTTGAAGAATACGGACTTGCCAAGCTCATCGGGCTCGAAGTTCACGACGTCCCCCGGCTGCATGGCGACACACCAGGTACCGGTCGAGTTCAGCAGAAACTCCTCTTCCTGGTTAAGCAGATATGGCACCAGTGCGGCGTTAGAGTCGTGTATGCCGGCCGTAACAACGGTGTCCGGATCAAGACCACAGCGTTCCGCAACCTCAGCCGACACGGTCCCGAGCACGTCCCAGGGTTTTCCGACGGACTTCGGCAGCTTGTCGGTAATACCGAGGCCCTCCGCTACTGACGACCACGTGCCGTTCAGAAAATCCCACAGATAGGTATGGCAACCCACGTAAGTCCACTCTGCATTGGGTTTACCGGTCAGCTGCATGCCTATGAACGATGAATAGGGGAGAAACCACCGACATTGCTCGAACGCGTCGGGGTACTGTTTCTTAGTGAAGAACAGCAGCTTCGCGGGGTTTATCAGTGGCTTAAGCTCTACGGTAGCGGTCTGCTTCTGCAGCTCGATCCGGTCCCCGGCCATGGCGAAAAACTCCCCGTGCAGCGACTCATCCGGCTCGAAGGTGTAGTCAACAAGCGGTACTGCCTGGTTTCCTTGTGCGTCTACACCGACAAAGGCCGCTCCGTGTGCGGAGCAGCCAATTGCGCGAATCGGATACTGCGCCGCGAACCCTTTCAGGGTCTCGTAGAACCACTCGAGCAGAGCCGGTACGTTTTCCACCCGAATTCCGTTCTCTTCGGTTGGCGGCACTGATTTCACCGCTGTATCAATGACTTCGATTTTTTCATTGAACACAAGAAGCTTCTTGTTAGTCTTCCCAATGTCGAGTACTGCGATTGCGTATTTCATGACGCCACAGATCGTAGCACGGAAAGCGGCTGGACGAAAGGAATATGACGGGGCTACACTCACGAATCGTATGACACAAAAACTGACACATTTCATGCCCATGCTCGGTGACTCCGAGGAGGCGACCCGGCTTCAGGCAGCCAGGGACCTCGTACAGACTCAGCCCGACCTCCTCGACGACGCATTGCTCGGGAGCGAAGTCAACAACCACGTCCACACGATCTACTCCTTCAGCCCGTACAACCCGACGCAGATCGCGATCGCCGCGCGACTCTCCGGTCTGCGCGCTGTGGGGAGCGTCGATCACGATTCAATATCTGCCGCCGAAGAGATGCTTGAAGCGGGGCGTATTTTCCGCATTGCAACAACGGTTGGATTCGAGCTCCGGATCAGCTTCCGTGGAACACCGTTCGAGTCCCGCCGCCTCAACAATCCCGACATGGAGGGCAGCGCGTACGTACTCGCCCACGGAGTGCCTCGCCGGTTCATCCCCGAGTTCGAGCCTCTGCTCGCTCCTGTCCGTGAAGCCCGCAGAGAGAGAAACCGCCGGCAGGTGCAAGGCCTGAACGGCAGGCTGCAGAATGCGCGGCTCCGGGAGCTCTCCTACGAGAAGGACGTTGAGCCGCTGTCCCAGGTACACGCCGGAGGCACGGTCACCGAACGGCACATACTCTACGCGCTGTCCCTCGCCCTCATCGAACAGTTCGGGAGGGGCGACGCGATGGTCGCGCTTCTCAACGATCGTTTCGGCATCGCGCTCACCGGAAGCATTGCGGAGCGCATCGGTGATCCCGGAAACCCTCACTACGCCTACGACCTCCTCGGCGCTCTCAAAGCCGAACTGGTGCCGAGCTTTTTTGTTCCGCCGGATGAAACCGAGAGCATTCCCGTGGAGCACTTCCTGGCGATTGTGAACCGGACCCCGGCAATACCCGCCTACGCGTATCTCGGAGATGTTGCCGCTTCACCCACCGGAGACAAAAAGGCACAGACCTTTGAGGATGCCTACCTCGATGAGCTGTTTGAGTTTATGGCCGACATAGGGTTTCAGGCAGTCACCTACATGCCGCCCCGAAACACACTCGATCAACTCGGTCGCGTATCGAAGCTGGCGCGAAAGCTCGGTCTCATGGAAATTTCCGGGGTGGACATAAACAGCTCGCGTCAGAGCTTCAACTGTCCCGAAGTGCTCAAGCCGGAGTTCCGGCACCTGATCGAGGCAACCTGGGCACTCATTGCGCATGAGAAACTCTCAAACATCGATGACACCTACGGTCTGTTCAGCCCGACATCGCCCTTCGCCGACGAAGCACTCGAATCCCGCATTACCCGCTATGCCGAAATCGGAAGAGCCATCGACCCCGGCGACCCATGGAGCATACATGTCGACGGCACACACATTTCTATACAGGGGAAAGACATATCATGAGTACAACAGATAGGACACGAACCGCGGTCGCGGCAATGCTGCGCGGCTTCACCTACGATGGAAGACGCGCCCAGCAGGTGGAAGCGCTCGACGCGCCGGACAGCGAGGAGCATATTCTGTCGCTCGGTGCACCTGCGATCGGAGATGCCGAGCTGCCGCTTGATCTTACCGACGACTTTATCGGACGATCCGCCCGGGCGTGGAACAGCTTCGTGCAGGAGCACGGAGACCTCCCCGGGATCGTCACTGTAGAGGGTGCAGGCGCCTTCAGGATTGCAAAGTCCGGACGCGCTTCTGGTGATAAGACTCAGAGTGGTGGTCAGCCGGTGGCAGCAGAGCGCGGTTCTACCATGCAGGGCCGCATTGCAGTGGTAACCGGCGGCGCGCAGGGTTTCGGTCTTGCGCTCGCGGAGGAAATCGCCGCCGGTGGCGCCACCGTAGCGCTGGTCGACCTGAACCTCGACGGAGCGGAGGCGAGTGCTGCTGACCTGAACGCACGCTTTGGCGCGGGTTCGGCGATCGCGTGCGCGGCAAACGTCGCAGACAACGACTCTGTAGCCGCCATGACAGACATGCTGGTCGCGCGCTTCGGGGGCTTCGATCTGTTCATAAGCAACGCCGGAGTACTCAGAGCCGGAAGCGTCATGAGTCTGAGCGTACAGGATTTTTCGCTTGTAACTGATGTGAATTACTCGGCCTTCTTCGTCTGCACAAAGCACGCGTCTTCGGTAATGAGACTGCAGGATGCCGGCTACCGGGCACGCGTCGCGGCAACGGCGGCCACCGGGGTGACAGACAACATCGACACTCTACCTGCCCACTACACGACAGACATTCTGCAGATAAACTCGAAATCAGGACTCAAGGGTTCCAACAAGAACGGCGCTTATGCGGGCAGCAAGTTCGGAGGTATCGGCCTCGTGCAGAGCTTCGCGCTGGAGCTGGTCGAATACGGAATCAAGGTAAACGCGATCTGCCCGGGTAACTTCTTTGACGGCCCCTTATGGTCGGACCCAGACCGCGGGTTGTTCGTGCAGTATCTGAACGCAGGAAAGGTGCCGGGAGCGCAATCCATAGATGAAGTGAAGCGTCACTATGAGAAACAGGTTCCACTCGGCAGGGGGTGTACCGGCGCCGACGTTGCACGGGCGGTCTACTACATCGTGGATCAGGTCTACGAAACCGGTCAGGCCGTACCCGTAACCGGTGGACAGGAAATGCTCCGATAGGACACTGCTGAAGCGCCTATCTGGCCCCGTAGCTCACCCCTTCTGTTTCTTCGCTCCGGTCGGTTGCCGGAGACGGTGCCGGTGTAATCGCGGAAATACGGGCCCTGAGCTCATGATCCATCGGAATATCAACAGACGCGAGCGCTGCGGAGAGCTGATCGGTGTTCCGCGCACCGGCGATCGGTGCGGTTATTGACGGATGTGAGGACACCCACCTGAGCGCAAGAGAAGCCGGGTGGACACCGAGCTCCTGTGCCAGAGCAGTGAACTCCTCTGCCGCCTCGAAGACCTCTCTACCTCCATACCGTGTCTGATACATCTCGTTCTCGACCAGACGTCCGGCGTCCGGCCTGCTGGTAGTCGAATACTTCCCCGAAAGCAGACCTCCGCCGAGAGGACTGTACGAAATCACTCCGAGCTTCTCGGATGCGGCCATGGGCAGAATCTCCACTTCCGCCTGACGTTTTACGAGATTGTACATGGGCTGCAGACAGGCTATCGGTGCAAGCGCGTGCAGGGCTGCGATGCCATTGGCTTTAGCAACCTGCCACGCGGCGAAATTGCTCACACCGAGATAGAGCACCTTTCCGCTCCGCACCAGATCATCCAGTGCGCGAAGGCTCTCCTCAAGCGGAGTGACATCGTCAAACCGGTGCAGAAAATACAGGTCTATACGGTCGGTGTTCAGTCGTTTGAGACTTCCCTCCACCGCACGGACTATGTGATACCGGGACGACCCCCGTGAGTTCGGTCCCTCTGAGGTCGGAAAATACACCTTACTTGTAATAACAAGTTCATCCCTTTCCCCGGCCATGAGCGTACCGAGTATGCGCTCGGAGGCACCACCGGCGTACACGTCCGCACAGTCGAAAAAATTGATGCCCGCGTCGCGGCAGGTGCTGTAGAGCTTCGCGGACATTGCCTCGTCTGCGTCGCCGCCGAAGGACATGGTGCCGTAACAGAGTTCGGAGACTCTGACACCGGTGTTTCCAAGAAATCGGTATTCCATACCACAATCATAGGCGGCAGAACGTTATGAGGCAACGGGTCCTGTATTCCCGCGATCAGGACATCCGTGGCACCCTGTGTGCATGAACCGTCGTATGAAGCTTTTTTTCATCGTACCGCTTGTGCTGCTCGCTGGATTGCTGCTTGGTGTCACCGGTGTACTGACCCTCGATATACTCGCCGGAGCTCAGGCATCGCACGTCGCGAACTACGTCTTCGAGCTTGAGGACGGGCAGGAGCTGCGGGCCTTTGTAGCCCGGCCACCGCAGGCGTTTATGGATGACGCGGGGGAACTTCCGGTGGTCATGATGTTCCACGAGTGGTGGGGACTGAACGAAGAGATCGCAGAGCTTGCCATGCTCCTGAGTCTTGACGGCTACATTGTCGTCGTCCCGGACGCGTACGGGGGGAGAGTTGCGCGCACGGTGCCCGGTGCGCTCGCTCTGCGCCTCACTGTAGACATGGACCGTGTACGCGACAGTATGGTGGCCGTACGACAGTCGCTCGAAAGTATTGAAGGTGCAAACCCGGCACGGACGGCTGCGCTCGGCTTCTGCTTCGGCGGTGATGTAGCAATGGACCTGGTCACTACCCTTCCCTCAGAGTTCGTGGCCACGGTTACCCTCTACGGTGGGCTCAGGACCGAAGCGGAAAGCCTCCGTCCCCTGTTCGGCCACGGACCAGTGCTCGGTATCTTCGGCGAAACCGATCCTCAGATCTCACTCGAGCGTATTGAAGGGTTCGAGACCGCGCTGCAGGTAGCCATGATCAGCCATCGCATTACCGTTTATCCGGGCGTAGGGCACGCGTTCATACAGCCCGATACGATCGGCGACAGTGCCGTGGTCGCCGAAGCGTGGAATGAGCTGAGGGGCTTCCTGCGCACCTATCTCGATCCGGTAAGCCGACAGATCACCTACGCCAGAAAATGAATCCACAGTGGAATGGTCACGAGGGATGCAAGCGTCGAGAAACTCACCGCTGCCGCCGCGAGCTGCTCGTCGGCGTTAAACGCGGCGGCAAAACTTTGTGACGCGACTGCCGTCGGCATCGCCGTCATGAGAACGATGACCGAACGCACCAGACCGTCGACCTCGAAACCCCAGGTCAGCACGGTCCAGGCGAAGAACGGCATGAACGCGAGCTTCAGGAAGGCCGCCCCGAGGGCAACACCGAAGCGTCTCGAAACCTTCGTAAAGCTGAACGAGCAGCCGACCACGATAAGGACCAGGGGCAGACTGACCCGCTGAAGCAGGGCAAGCGTCTCGTTTGCGAGCCCCGGCAGAGAAAGTCCCGTCAGCGAAAACCCGAGTCCGATTGCAATCGCAATTATCAGGGGATTTCGGGCGACGTCCAGAAGCCGGCGCCAGGGCGACTGCCCGCCGGAGTCGGGATCGTTCATTCTGAGCACCAGAACACTGACCACCGAGTTCGTCACGACACCTGCGGCAATCGTAACCGCGACAATGCCGAGGGCTGCATCTCCGAGCACGGTCGCCACGATGGGGAGCCCGAGATACGCCATGTTCGCGCGATATGATGCCTGTGTGAACGGCCCCCGACGCGCCGGCGAGGCCCGGAACGAAATAAGGGTGGCGACGATGGCGACTGATACGATTGTAATCGGCTGCATGATCGCGGCGACACCGGCGCCTGCGAACGCGTCTGACATGTCGGAGGTCTGCAGGAAGAGGGTTACCGGAAGCGCAATGTAAAAAATGAAACGATTCAGATCACCGACAAAGCCCGCGCTGAAGAACTGCGCCTTTTTCAGCAGGTAGCCGAGGGTCATGAGGGCAAAGAGAGGCACGACAAGTTGTATGGTCTGCACCGGGAACTCCCATTTTGACAAGTATATCGGCATTCTGTATCATGGAGACGAGCCTGCCGATCAATCCATGGAGTTTTGCCTAAATTGCTACGAACCGTCAAAGGGAAAAAGATCAAACTCGAGGGTTTCAACAACCTTACGAAGAGTTTGAGTTTTAATATTTACGATATCTGCTACGCCCGGTCAAAAGAAAGTCAGATCGACTATCTTGAATATGTTGATGAAGAATACAACGCGGAAAAGCTGAACAAGATCATCCGGGACGTTATTGACATCATCGACGCGCAGCTGCTGCACATCTCGACACAGGATTACCAGCCCCGCGGGGCGAGTGTAACCGCACTCATTTCCGAGGGACCGGTCGAAGATGCGCCCCCGTCGGCAGGGACCAGCACAAGCGAACCGCAGACCATCGTCGGACATCTCGACAAGAGCCATATCACTGCTCACACCTATCCGGAGTTCGATACGGAAACCGGTATTGCAACCTTCCGCGTCGACATTGACGTTTCAACCTGCGGCATGATCAGCCCTCTGCGGGCGCTGCACCATCTTATCGGCAGCTTCGACAGCGACGTGGTACTGCTCGACTACCGTGTGCGCGGGTTTACCCGTGACTCACGCGGACGAAAGCACTTCATGGACCACGACATCTCCTCGATTCAGGACTACATCGCCGACGACGTTCTCGACGAGTATCTCGCCTACGACATCAACATCATATCGGACAATATCTTCCACACGAAAATGCGCAAGAAACGGCTCGATATGGACCAGTATCTCTTCGGCCCCGAAACCGAGAAGCTGCAGGGCCGCGACCGCACCCGCGTCCGCGCCATGCTGCAGCAGGAAATCACCGAAATATTCGAGTGCCACAATCTCTAAAGACCGGCACGAAAGGAACCGCACATGTCACAGAAAGACAAGCGTATTCTGCAGGAATGGCTGAACAGCAGCCACGGATTCTTCTACACCATTAATCGGACGCTGCACAAAGGAAGCACAAAGTACCAGGACATCGAACTCGTCGACACGGACGAGATGGGCAACGTCCTGCTTCTCGACAATATTACCCAGGTTGGCGAGCGCGTGGACTGGCAGTATCACGAACCCATGGTTCACATGCCCATGCTCGCGCATCCCAACCCGAAGACCGTGCTGGTCATAGGCGGCGGCGACGGAGGTATCCTTCGGGAAGTCCTTCGGTACGAAAGCGTGAAGCACATCGATTTTGTCGAGCTCGATGAAGAAGTCGTCTCATTCTCCCGGACGTACCTGCAGTCGGTAAACGGAGGCGCATTCGAGAATCCGAAGGTCCACGCCCGCTTTGAGGATGGCCGAAGCTTCGTCGAACGCACCGATACCGTCTATGACGTGGTGATCATGGACATGACCGATCCGTTCGGTCCGTCGAAAATGCTCTACACCCGCGAGTTCTATACACACGTACGCAACCGGCTTGACCCGAACACCGGTATCTTCACGATGCACTCCGAGAGCCCGGTAACGCGGCCGGTTGCCTTTCAGTGCGTGCGACGCACCCTCGGCGCAGTCTTTCCGGTCGTCCGAACCACCTACACGTTCATACAGATGTATGCAACCTTCTGGTCGATTACCCTTGCGTCCAACGGTCCCGATATACAGGACCTCGACGCGGCGACGGTCGACTCCCGTATACGCGCACGGGGTATACACGATCTGAAGATCATTACCGGTGACACCTGGCAGGCGATGCAGGTTGAGTATCCTTATATCGCGGACATCACGCACCGCGATGTGCCGATTATCACTGACGCAGCACCCGATTTTCCTGATCACTTTTCGCAATAACGGGATACGTACTAGTAGTCCAGGATCTCGCGCTTCAGATAATCACGATAGTCAGCCAGCGTTCTGAGCACCACCTTGGCGCGGCCATCGAGGTCGGCACGTTGCAGATGCTCGTCGATCTTCCGACTGAAAAACGCAAAGTCAATCGGATTCTCACCCTGCGATACGAGCAGACGGGAGGCACAGAACGCCCTCCATCGTTTCTGTTCTGCGGCGGGCAGAAGATCGTTGAAGTTCCGCCAGAGAAAGCGGCGAAACATTTCCGGCACACGAGGATCTTCGCAGTCCAGACGCAGGCTCGGGACGCGCTCGCGCGGCGTGGAGTGGATGCGGGCGAACTGCTCCCGATCGCTGTCGGGAAAGAAACCTCCCGAATACAGGCGAAGCTCGGGATCGCGGGAATCCGCCTGCGGCGGCGTATCATACACACGTACGATTTTCTGCGTCAGCTCGTGATCCGCAGCGAGCATGGCCGCGTGTTTTCGGCATCGCTCCAGGTCGAGCCCGAGGCGGGTTGCGACACCATCGGTCTCGAGGGCCGAAAAGGGAGACACGGCGGGCGCCTTGTTCACCGCGAGACCGGTGACCCGAATACGCTCATCCGGATCGCGGCTGAACACCCGTGATCGAAGCTCGTCGACACTGCTCGTGAGAAGCGGCTTCGGGTCAAAGCGCAAATCGTAGACGAGGACCTCGTTCGGGTTACGGGGGTTCGGTGCGAGCGGCGCAACGGCTGTCGTACAGCCGGCAGCACGGGTAAAGAGGCGCGACGTGTAGGCAAACGGCCGCCGGTGATACAGGTCTATAAGTTCGTAGACCCGTTCCTTTCTGCGAAGCGAAAACAGGTAGCGAAACAGGCGCGGTTGCCTCTGGTACAGCAAGCGGGCAAGGCCTATGGTCGCGTGCACATCCGATAGCGCATCGTGTGCCTGTTCCTGTGCAACCGCGTTTGCTTTCGCCAGCTCTTCGAGTCTGAAACTCGGCCTGCCTTCGTCATTCACGGGCCATTCGAGCCCTTCCGGACGAAAGTCATGCGCCGCACGCATGACATCGACCAGATCCCATCGGCTGTTACCTGACGCGTATTCCCGCTCGTAGGGGTCGTAGAAGTTTCTGTACAGGGCGTTCCGGATAAACTCATCATCGAAGCGGAGACTGTTGTACCCGACCACACAGGTACCCGGTACCATGAACTGCTCGCGAATGCGGGTAATAAACTCGTACTCGTTCACACCTTTATCTGCGGCTTGCTGCGGGGTAATCCCGGTAACGAGACACGCGAGCGGGTCGGGAACGAAATCGGGCGTCGGTTTACAGTACAGCACGACAGGATCGCCTATTACTTCAAACGCATCGTTCGTACGCACACCGGCAAACTGCGCGATACGATCGAGTTTCGAGTTGCGACCGAAGGTTTCCAGATCATACCAGTACAGGGTATCTGCCATATAGTGGTAGAGTGTACACTATGAAAGGGGGTAACGTGGGCATCTTCAGTCAGACTGCGGGACAGATTTTCCTGCAGGACGTTGTCAGCGTCTACGACAGAAGTCCGTTCGAAATAGCGGTCTTTCTGCTTATGCTCTTTGTCCCGATCGCCGCATTGGTGAGTTACGCGGTCGTTGCCCGTCGCCGCGAACATAGACGGGCAGCAGAACGGGCTGAGAAAGCATTTCAGACCGCCTGCCGGAAACACGATCTGACACCGAGCCGAAGTGCACTCATGGAAGCGATCGCCAGGCAGGGTGCACGCCCCGATCAGAAACACCTCGTATTTGAAGATGAAAGCCTGTTCAACCGCGGCGTGAAGTCACTGGCGGCTTTCGGTTCGTTTGCCGATGACAGCATCAGCGCCATGCGACTCATACTCGGCTTCACACGACACGGCGGTGTCCCGATTTCAAGCGTAAGCCTTCCACCGGGATCGGGTATTGCAATCGCAATCGAGGGCCAGCCGACCGTCACCGCCGCGCGGGTGCGGTCGCAGAAAATCGGGGGCATGGTCATAGAGACCGAGAACGAGTGGAAGGCCCTGAAGGCAGGCAGACGTGTCCGTGTGCTGTATCAGAGCTCAAGCGGTGTGTACTCCTTCATAAGCACGGTACTGAAGGTCCAGGGCCGACTCGTCCTGCTCCGTCACAGCGAACACGTGAACCGCTCTCAGAGACGCCGGTATTTTCGCAAGTCAGTCGAGACAGAGATCGGTATCGCAACAAAAAAGGATTCTACCTTTCACCCGGTTACGACCGTGGACATGGGTGGCGGAGGCTTGAGCTTCCGTTCAGACCGCCCGGATCTCAAGGTCGGTACATCCATTACCATACGGTTCTACCCTCCGATTGCACCGGAGGATGATCGCTCCCGGACCTCGAACGCCCTCGGGAAAATTGTTCGCCTCGGGGACGACTGGAGCGTGCACGTACAGTTCACGACCATTCGGGACGCTTTGCGCGACCGGATCATATCATCTCTGTTTCGTTTCAGCGGCGATAGCGCACCGACCAGCTCGTCGGACGATCTGTTGTCAGAAGAGTGACCACACGCTCGCTGAACTCCGCGTACTGACCGTCGGCCGGACCGTGGAGACGTCCGCCCGTCACAGATACGATCTGCCCCGGGGCGGTGACCTGAACAGTAAGCCGTGCATCGCGTATCACCGTCTCAATCGGCGTATCGGTCTCGTACTCTTCCATCGCCCAGGCAAGATACTCCACGTAGTCGTCGGCACTCATACCATCAGGCGGCAGGAGAAAATCTATCGAGGACTGCTCGGAGACCGGTGTGACCGTTGCAAGTTCCATGATCCGCTCACGGCTCAAGGTGACCGTCATGATCCTGTCCCTCCCGTGGTCTTCCAGCTGCACGAGCCCTTCAAGCCGCGTCGGCCCTTCGGTAAACGCTCGCTCGATATCCTCGATATCGAGCACGATCTGCAGACGCGAAGGGTCGGGAATCCCTCCTCCGATCAGCCGTACACCTGGTTCGGCCTCGAATGCCATGGCGAGAGCCTCGAGGTCGAAAGGCGAGATCGGCTCTTCGATCATACCGAGAACACCCGAGAGATCCAGGAGATAGGTCGCGAACTCGCTCGACAGTTGTACGTCAAGATCAGCGGCGGCTGAGGAACCAGGGCCGAGAGCAAGCTGGCCGCTGACGGTGCATGAGGAGAGCCCGATTCCCAGGATGAGAAGCATGAAGAGGGTCGAAAGCGCAGGGGATCGTTTCATTGCATAGAAGCTATCGCGTCCGGGCGGATCCGACAAGCTCCGTGTAGTGGTACTCACGTAATCCGATACAGCGGTCCTGGAACGCTTCCGGGGTCTACGAAACAACACCCGGTTTTGAGCTGTCGACGACGAAACGCTGCATATTCTCCCCGAGTTGCTTCGAAGCATCCCGGTTTTCCCGACCAACCGCGGAAAGCGTCCGCGTGAGGGCGGAGAGCTCGTCTGTCACCGACTGAACCCGCTGCGATTTTTCGCGCACCGTACCCGAGATTTTTCCGAGCCCGGCTGCCAGTCGCTCGAGAGCCTGCATGCGGGTGTTCATGTCGACCGACGAATCGCGTACATTCGCCGTCAGGTCCTGAACCCGCGTAATGACGGCGTCGAGTTCCTGCGTCCCGGCGCTCATTTGCTGCATTTCGTCATTCATTGCTTCCATTTCGGAATACAACTCGCCAATACCGGTCCTGATTTCGAGGAAGGTCTCACCGGACTCGGACATTGAGGCAACGTTGGCAACAATACGCTCCGCCATTTCCTGTAATATCCGTGACACGCTTCGCGTGTTCTCCGCGGCGTCCTCCGAAAGGCGACGGATTTCCTCGGCAACGACGGCAAATCCGCTCCCGGCCTCTCCCGCGTGCGCCGCCTCAATCGCGGCATTCATCGACAGCAGATCGGTCTGCCTGGAAATACCGTTGATAAGATCGATCGTTTCCAGCATAGCCTCGGTCATATTGGACGTCGATCTCATGCTCTGAACACCATCGCGCATTTTCTCTTCCCCGCTGTCGCTGTGCCGGACGATCTCCTGTGTCTTCTCCAGCCGCGAATGAAGCTGCCCGGCAATACGCTGCAGCGACGCCGTCATGTACCTGACTGACGCGGCCGACTCCTCCATCGCGCTCGCCTGCTCGCTGACGAGCTCATCGACCTTCTCAGAAAAGGCCCGAAGTTCCGCGGCCTCCCGGTCGGTCTGTTCAACCTGTTCGTCCAGCGAGTCAGACTCACTGCGCAGCGCATCGCTGACGCTCTTCAGATCCTCGAACCCACGCTCCTGTTCATCCACTGTTGTCATGATACCTTGAGCACCATCTGAAGACGTCCTGACCGACTTCGCAGAAGCACGGATGACGCCCGACAGCGCGTCAAACAGCGAGTTAAGCGATCCTCCTAACTGCCGAACTTCATCGTAGGTCTGCACAGATAGCCGTCTCGTCAGATCGGCGCTTCCTCCGGCGTCGAGGTCCCGGAACATACCATAAAACTGATCCTTCATGTTCACGATGGGATCGACCGTCTGACGTCGAACTGTTCGGAAGTTCACGATCATCATGGTCAGCGAGACAACGCCGAACACCACGACCATGCGGGATGCAACAGGAATCGAGACCTCCGACTGCGTCCGAACGGCTTCGAGAATCATGAAACTCAGACTACCAAACAGCGACACGACCACCAGCGGGGCAAATACGAATCCCAGGGCAAGCTTCTGCTTCAGCGAGAATATCTCTTCGGGAATCTGTATCGCTGTCACCTGTCGCTCGAGAGCACCAATCGTTTTCAGAAAGAGTGGAATCGAGGCAAGAAGTATCGTTGCGGGGCCGGCCAGAACTGCAGCTACATAGCGAAGTATACTGATCTCGAAAACATCGGTAGAGATGAAAGACAGGGACGGATACAAGGCAGTCAGGACGATCATGTGAGGTCCGATCAGACTGCCGGCGACGAGCACACCGAGAAACAGATATGCGAATCGGGGTACCGCACAGGCAGCGTCATCGTAGGACGCACCGTCGTGCGCGTTCTGGTATCGATTCAGCGCGGAAAGCTGTCGGTGGAGAAACAGCGGAGGGAGTCCCATGTACAGCAGAAAGAAAACGAGGAAGGGTACGGAACTGAACATGAGATCAACGGTGAGTCGCATGGCAGGGAAGATCGTGAGGTATTGCGACAAAGCGACGTACAAAACCGGCGGACCGACAATCGTGGCCGTTAATAACAGCCAGATCTTCGCAGGCGAGCCCGGATTGGGGGTAGATGCTTCGTTTTTTAACATGATATTGTAATTGTAATTACAAAAGTATGCGTGGTCAATGGAATATACATGAAACAAATACTACGGTTGCTGCTCTCGGAACTTGCTCAACCAGTGCATTACCTCGTCGCCGTGTGTGTGGGAATCATTTTCACGCTCCTGCGCACTCAGGGTTCTGATTCACCGTTAATTCCCTTTGTGGTACCGTTCTTTGTCTCCGTCGCCAGCCGCTATAGTGCACGTTTACAGTCACGAAAACCGGTGAAGGTCGAAGCTCAGCACCGAGGACTCGTCCGTGAGTTTCAGAACGAGATTCTCGGACAGTTCAGAAACGACGAGCTCATTGAAACGGCGGATGAACAGCTCGCAGAGCTTGTTCTTCAGGGTGGTTACAGCGCAGTGCTGTTCGCGCAGCGTCACGACGATGGCACCGTGACCGGGTTTGTGTACAAGCGCATCGACGGTGCCGCGGTACTCAGATCGGATCCGGTCACGATTGAGCCTGAGACCCACGCACCCGTCTTTCAGTCGAGGGAACTCGGACGTGCGGTCTACGCGGAGGAACGTGACTTTTCACGACCATCAGACTTCCAGAAGGCCTTTCCTGTCGCCCAGGATGTGCGATCTTTCATTGGCACCCGCGTGCATAACCTTGTCACCTATCACGCCGGGCCGACGTCCATCGTTGCGTTTAACAAGGCGTCCGGCATACACGACACCGATCTGATATTCATTGAGTCGGCCGTCGACGCCGCCCACGGGCTGTTTACGACCCTGGAGGCGGTACAGGACCTCGATACACGGTTCATGCAGGCGATACACGGTTTGTGTGCAAGCGCGGAGTTCAGTGATGAAATCACCGGTGCGCACATATGGCGGGTGAACCGCTATGCCGGTGAGCTCGCAACGCGTCTATCAGATGATACCCGCTTTCGCCGCAACATCTCACAGGTCGCAGCTGCACACGACATAGGGAAAGTTGCGATTCCCGATCTTGTACAACTCCCGCGAACGTTTACCCCGGAAGAGTGGCTCCGCATGCAGATGCATACTGTATACGGCGCTCAGATTCTCGACCAGATGATTCAGATTGGAAAACAGTCCGATCCGCGTCTATGTCTCGCCCGGGAAATCGCCGTGAATCATCACCAGCGCTGGGACGGTAAGGGCTACCCCGGTCTCAAGGGGCCCGACGGGACTCTGGTTGCGCTCACGTCCCGCGCACCCCAGGACTACGCCAGTCTTCAGGCGCTTAAGGGCCCCGAGATATCGCTCGCCGCGCGCATAGTCAGCATTTGCGACTGTTACGATGCGTTGCGCTCGGAACGGCCATACAAAGCCGGTTTCGACCATGAGACAGCCGTGCAGCTGGTACGTCGCGACGATCGCACCGGCGCAGGCGGAGTCGACCGATTCGGCCCGGACGTATACGAGGCCTTCATGGACAGCACCGGTATGTTTCACGATATCTTCGATGAAGTTCGAAGCAGCACCGGATCCACTCCCGGTTGAGAAGCACCCCCTCAGGAGCGCCGCACGTCTACTACCCAATGGCTTGGTTCGATCCGGTCCACGGTCAGAACCTCGTGCCCTTCGAGGTCGAGCGAGCGCGGCACATTCGCCGCGCTCTCGCTGTTCCCGAGGTGAATCCGGAGAACTTCGCCAGTTACAAGCTGCTCGATCGCGAGTTTGCTTTTCACGAAGGTATAGGGGCACACTTCGTTCTCGAGCTTCAGTTCCTTTTTCACTTCAGTCTGCTGTTCGGCCATTACGCATCTCCCTGGGTAATCGGGCTGTCCTCGCGGTTACCCCACTCAGACCACGATCCGTCGTACATGCGAGCGTCCTCGTGCCCGAGTACACGCAGCGCAACGTAGCTGTGTGCGGCTCGAAACCCGCCCTGGCAGAGCGTGATCGCCGGCCCGTTTCGACCATCGAGCGCATCACGATACACCGCGGCAAGCTGTTCTATCGTAAGAAAGAGCCCGTCTTCACCGCTGTTGTTCACCCAGTCGATATTGACCGAACCCGGTATGTGCCCACCACGCGCCGCGCGGACGTCGGTTCCCGCGAACTCGTCGGGTGATCTCGCGTCAAGAATCAGCGCACTGTCCGAGTCGATAAACCCGACTACCTCTTCGAAACTGGCAAGCAGACTGTGCCGGACGCTGGCAGTAAACTCGCCGCGCTCGGGAAGCCCGATCTCGGTCGATACCTCCGCACCGGAACCCTGCCAGTTCGCAAAGCCGCCGTCGAGCAGGTGCACCTGTTCGTGGCCGATGTATTCAAGCGCCCAGAACAGTCGACTGGACCAGGTACCCGCACCCGCATCGTACACGACGACAGGAGTGTCGGACCGGAGCCCCAGTTCTTCGAGATCGGCAGCAACAACTGCCGGGTCAGGAAGCACGCTCGAGACGCCGTCGACTGTTGCAGCAATAATCGAGCGATCGACCCAGGTGGCTCCTGGGACGTGACCCTCGGAGAACGCGTCGAAGCTGCGCCCGATATCAAACACGGTTACCTCGCCTGTCCGCTCCTGCACCCATGCAGGACTCACGAGGATATCTTCCGGTGCCGTGCGTACATACGCAGGTGATCCACCACGGCCAACCGCGAATACAACCCCCACGACGATCGCCGCGACCACTACCACAGCACCTGCAATTACAATGAGCTGCTTTTTCATGTTGTTTCTCCTCCGGAGGTAATGTCAGCCATCGCGAGCCGCATCTCTTCCTCCATGTGTTTCTTTTCAATGCGATAAATCACACCAGTCGCTACCCAGCACCCCAGAATGATGAACATCGTGCTGACAATGGCAGTCAGCCCGAGTGTCGACACGCCGGTAATGCTGTGTCCAATGTTGCACCCGCCGGCAATCGAGGCCCCAAGACCCATGGTGATTCCGCCGCCGAACTGCCGCACAAAGCGCTTCGGGTCGGGCATGCGGAGTATCGCTTCTCCCGCCGCCTTCGCGGCGAGAAACGCCCCGACCGGCACGCCTATCACCATGAATGACGCGACGCTGATACCCGAGCGATCACCACCGACGAGGAATCGTGTCAGTGCAACCGTCGGTTGCGTGAACGATAACCCGAAGTCGCGGCCCTGCAGCGCCGAAAGAAGCCACGCTGCGAAGGCAGCAAGGCCCACGAGGAGCCCCGTTCGCTGCCAGCCCCAGCCGACCAGGAATTTTTGCTTCGGCGAGCGTGCAAGCCAGAGCCCGGCCGCTGCCGCCAGCCCCGCTATGATGATCCAGCGGACCCATAGCGAGCTGATTCCCAGAAGCCCGAATACGGTAGCGTCGCCACCGGCGATCGGGATGGTATAGCTGCGAAGGCCCTGTTGCAGCGGAGTAAGCGCACCGCCGTCGGTGAGCGCCGTACCGATCACGAAACCGAATAGCGCGGCAATCGACCCAAGCATTCCGCGCCCGCAGCGGTAGTAGGTGCCGCTCGCGCAGCCTCCGGCCACCACCATGCCGACCCCGAACACAAAACCACCGATAATCGCTGCGGGCCAGAAGAATGGCGCCACAAGCGGGTTCAGGATCCCAAGATCGGTAAAAAGCGTGACGCCGACGATGTTGATAATGAGCACCAGAACCCAGGCGCGAACGAGACTCCGGTCCTTTTCGAGGTAGAAACTCCTGAACGCCGTGTTCATGCAGTACCCACCCCGCTGAAGCGCGAAGCCAAGAAGCAGTCCCAGTGCAATACCTGCA
>SKXQ01000132.1 GCA_007128315.1 Spirochaetaceae bacterium
ACGACGCGCTCGCGGGGATCGACGTTGACGAGCTTTCCGATAGTGAAATCGCGGACCTTTTCGACGGCCATAGCACCGTTGGTCTGGCTTCCACTACTCCACTGGAGTTTGTCGAATGGTTTCATTCACGTAATCAGTGACGTACTGTAGACCTGACTGTTGTGAACGTAACCGTCCCCGGTTCTGAGACGAACCGGGGGCGGTTTTGTGATCTGAAGACCGATCAGCTACACGGGCACTTCATTGCAGTCACCGCATGGCCTTTACTGGAATCGTAGGCCACTTCATTACATCAAGTACTGGCCCCATGCCATGCTCGTACAACACAGCCAGAGCTTCCTCGTCGGTCCGGTACTTCGCAATCGGCCCTTTCGTGTTCGCAGCCTTGAACAGCAAAAGATACGCAACAAGCGCGGACTCGTCGAACACGTGCGGATTCACCTTATCAATCGTGTCGGCGGATGTGTGCCCCCATCCACGGTCTTCTCCGGATGACGTCACCGCATGACCGAAGAAGCTGTACCCTTTCTGGTTTCTCATTGCAGCAGTCGGAACACCTGCCCTCACGAAGGCGAGGGAGTCTCCGGCAAACGAAGGCCTTGTGGCAGGCAACGGATATCCGAACTCCCTGCCGGCGTTTGTGACGTACTCTGCAAGGTCCGTGAATCCCTGAGTATCGAAGGTCTTTCCACCCTGCTGCCCGATACCGTCGAGATTGAGAAACAGGTGAAGTTTGTCGAGTTCATGGTGATGATGAACAGCGAAAAACGAAGATCCCACGGAAGCCATTTCCTCGACACCAAAGAACACGAACCGTATCGTCTTGCGGAACTTCAGCGAAGCTTCTCGCACGGCACGTGCAATCTCGAGATTCAGCGCGACGCCACTACCGTTGTCCACCGCTCCGTGCGCATTATCGTGAGAGTCGTAGTGGGATCCGACAACGACTATCTCATCGGAAACCTCACCCGGAAGATCAGCGACAATGTTGCAGGTCTCGTGCTCGTAGTTCTCGTTCTCCGTTTCCAGCACGACCTCTACATCGCCTTTCGCAAGTAGCCGTTTCAAACGCTCTCCATGCTCGTACGGGATCGTCACGGCTGGTATTTCACCGGCCATATTCTGGCGCGTTGAGCCTGCCTGAGGCAGCATTCCGGGCTGGCTGTTCATGAACAGGAAGGCTATCGCACCATACTTCACCGAACGGCCGTACTTGGTTCGACGGTGGCACTCCCGGGGAGGAGAGCATTCGGAGGAAGGAGCAAGGCTCGTGACCACAACTATGCGACCTCGAATCTCGTCCTTGTGTTTCTCGAAATCTGCAGGTGTTCCGTTTCCGAGGAAGAGGATCTTTCCGGAAACTCCTCCTGTCGGCGTCGACGGTGATCCCGCAAGAGAAATGCAGTCGAGCACTTCGCTTACTGGATCGGTAACCTTCAAACTCGCCGAGCCGCGTCGCCATGCTAAATGCGTGAACGCTTCACGGGTAACCGTATATCCGCTCTCAGCAAGGTGCTGCTCAATAAAGTCCTGCGCGCGTGTTTCGCCCGGGGTACCGGGAAACCGCGTGCCGATCTCGCAGAGCTTCTGAAGCGTGTTATAAGCGTTCCGACGCACGATAAAATCGCCAGCAAAAGAACGGCTCGCCTGAGCAATCGTCATATTCCTAGTTACTGCCATGTGTTGTCTCCCCATAATTCAGATATACCATTGCTTTCTCAAGCAGCATTTCCGGGTAGTCGATAAAGTTCTCCCGTGTTTGAGGTATGTACTCATGCACGGGTGCGGGGTTGCCCTCGAGTAACTCACCGTTCGGTCGTATGGTATGCCCCATTGAGAACATGAAGCCGACGACCGGTTTCCCGCTCTGCGGGAACGTCAGAACCTCGTCCCATTCCCACGTGTTGCTGTATCCGCCAGCAGGCATTCCGATAATGTGCGCGAGATCATTGTCAAACAGCATCACGGCAACCTGATCCAGATGCGAACCGCCGTGTGGACCGAGCAGGCACACGAGTCTTCCACGAAAGTGCCTCTCTTCGGGTTGCATAACGCCGTCGGAGTCTTTCGGCAGGTGCGAGGACTTGAACGGGACGTTTCCACTGTATTCGTCACCTCGGTCAAGTGCGTCTTTAACATCTGTGTCGAGCCAGTCAAGCAACCAGTGCCCGCCGTCCTCGGCGGTCATCGACAGACCTTCCTCGAAACGCTGGTGCATGTACTGAGTGAATGGCTCAACGATATCGCTGATTCGAAGGTTTCCAAATGTAGTCTTGAACGGCTTCGGGGTAAGACACCGCACCGTCGCCGCTCCGAGCGACCCGCCACGCGAACGCGTTGCATCGAAGATCACGTCATGGTCGAATAGTTCATTCTTCTCGGCGAAATCGAGCAGCCGTTGCATGTTCTCAAGAAGATCCTGGTCGAATCGATACCAGTCGAGCAGTACTACCGGTCGCGTCTCGTGCCGGTAGAAATCGTAGGAAGACGTAGAAAAGGCTTTCGAGAACCCCGGATACCGGAAGTCGCCGAACTCTTTCCAGGAGCCCGTCCACGTCATATCCGTACTCGGTGGATAGTACGGAAGACGAACGGAATAGATCGAATCGTCTGTCCGTTGTAACGTCAGATGCAGTTCGTCACGAAAGAAATACGGCGGATACTCCGGTGTCCGCTGCGGAATCTTCTTGGCTACGCGCCAGAAGAGATTCTCACGTGTGGCGTACCGACTGTATGGTTCAACAAAGCTCATGTAATCGTCAAACGACACTCCGTTGACTCCGACCAGGAGATCACCAGGGGTGATTCCGAGCGTAGTCGCATCTACGCCACCGACTCCGGCGACGTCTGCGACGATTATTGTAAGTTCCTTGCCGGGTGAATGATCCACGGTGAACTTGATCGGGGCAGTTTCAACAGACAACTGATCAATACGGGTCGGCTTCGTAATCTCGGGTGCGGAGGACAATCGAAGCCCGCCGGGAACAAGAAACACACGAACATGGGGATCTTTACGGGCACAGCTAAACTTCAGTAAGCCGTATAAAAGGGCTTCATCGGACTGTGCCGAAACAATCTGATCACGGCACCGTAGAAGCTCACTCCGCACATCTACTCCGAGATCACGAAGTTTCCCCGGCACGAACGCATCACGTCTGAGAATTTTGTCGCAGATGTCATCGAACAGCAGCAACCGGTCGTGTGCCGTGCTCACACCATCGGAGATCGCGTCCAGATCGTGCGTCCCGTTCATATCTGTTTCCCTGCTCATTACAACTCCTTTTACCAGACCAGTGCCAACACGACCGACAGCACCAGCGTTCCGACTCCACACAGGAACGGAACACCTGGACTACGTATCACGCGTGGTCTGTTTGCGTACTCATGGCGGTCAGGAAGCCCCGACGTCGCACCGCTATAGTCTCTTCGGCGAATGATCTCGACGAGCTTCATAAACCCGTACTGTGTCGACTCGAAAAATCGTAACGTTCTGATCACTCGAATTGCCGATACTACGAACAAACACATGGAACAGAAAAACAGGACGTCAGATACGACCTGTACTGAAACTTCAAACCTGCTTCGCGTAAGAACGATGCCTGAAGCAAACACGAAAACGATCAGGCACAGCAGGTAGTCCGCCCGTTTCACGGGAGAAGCCCGTCGTACGTGTCTCTGTTCATACCTCGAACGATCTCACACACGATGTCGAGCGAAGCGTCATAATCCGCTCGATCCACAATTACCGAATGTGAATGGTTGTATCGCGAGGCTATTCCTATCACGATCGATGGAACACCAATGCCGGTCGACTGCACTGACGCCGCGTCGGTGGTGCCGTGAGAAAAAAACCATTGGTACGGAATACCTCGTTCATCGGCGAGCGACCGAACCCACTCGCGAAAAGCGAAGTCCGGTCGCATTCGACTGTCGAACGCGCGCAGGAGAAAACCTTCTCCCAGACGGCCAAGTTCTCGAGGCGTCCTGCTGACATCCCGGGCCGCCGACGAGTCAACGGCAATGAACAGATCGGGCTGAACGAGCTGTGCGGCCGCCGATGCTCCGCGCAACCCGCCTTCCTCCTGGACGGTGCCGCCGATATATAGCTCGCACGGCAAGGCTTCTCCAGACAGTCGCCGCGCAACGTCAATAGCCGTGGCGCACCCATATCGGTTGTCGAACGCTTTTCCCAGAAGACGTTTCCCGCCGTTCAATACCTCAAAGGTCGAACGGGGTGTTGCGAATGTACCAACATGAACACCCCAGGCATCCAGTTCTTCAGCGCTGCCTGCACCGCAATCGATAACCATGTCATCGATCGACAGTGCGGAAGATTTTTCGGCAGGTGAAAGCGCCTGACGGATCGCTCGTGTTCCAATTACACCCGTCAGGTCTCCGTTGTCAGCATGGAGGGTCACTCGTTGCGACAGAAGCGTCTGACTCCACCAGCCGCCAAGCGGCTTGAACGTAACAAGGCCATCTGGAGCAACACCTGATACAATGAAGCCCACTTCATCCATGTGCGCTGCAAGCATGACTTTCGGAGCTATAGACTCCGTTGACGCACGGCGACCAAAAATCGCCCCGAGTCTGTCACCGTGAATGTCATCTACGAACGGCGTAAGCTCCTCACGCATGTAGTTTCGGATTCTCTGCTCATAACTTGGCGGACCCGAGAGCTCCGTCAACTCACGAAGGTAGCGCAGGGACGTATCATCCATTTGCAGTTCTCCATTCGCCCAGTAACGCCAGAAATCCGTCAATGTCCTTTTCCGAGTTATAGATCCCTATCGAAACGCGGATCATGTCGCGTCTCACGGTCGTTATCGCATTTCGGCTCAGCAGGAACGCGTGGAGTTTCCGTGCGTTCTCAGCACGAAAACACACAATCGCGCTGCCTTTAGAAACGTCTTCCGGACTGGCCAGCTCGAAACCTGCGGCTACCAGTTGTCTCGAGAGGTACGCATTCAGGGAGAGCAGTCGATGTTCGATATTCTGCATACCGACTTCATTCAGACGAGCGAGAACCGTGTCCAGAACGCTCAGGCCAAGATAGTTGTAGTTGCCGATCTCGAACTTCTTCGCGGCCTGCGGAAGGTCAAGCGTGTACGATATCTCCCCGTACTCTATCTGCGCTGCCATTTCCATTCCGGCCCGCGCGACGTACAGGGGATGCATCCGGTCGCGTATTTCCGGCCGTATATATAACAGGCCTATCCCGTGAGGACAGAGCAAGGCTTTATGCCCGCTTCCGCAGAGTATATCTGCCCCCATCTCCAGCAGATCGACATTCATGGTACCGACCGACTGTACCCCGTCGACCACCAGAAACACCTCTCGTTTGCGACAATAGGAAGCAAGTTCACTGATTTCGTTCCGGTTACCGGGAGCGTACGTCACCGACGATACGGCAAGGACCTTCATGTTGTCTGGGGCGTGTTCTTCCAGAGACTCAGGCGTCACGAATCCGCCCGGCGCGGGAATCCAGTGCACCTCGACTCCCTTTTCCTTCAGGTTCAGCCAGCAATACACGTTGTTCGGGTGCTCATGCTCGTTCAGCACGACAGCATCTCCTGTCTTTAACGGCAGACAGTTGGCAGCGATGTTTAACCCTTCTGAAGTGTTTTTGGTGAACGCGATATCGTCAACGGAACAGTTCACCATGTCGGCAAACCGTTGACGGGCAGAGTGGACGGCCGCAAACCAGTCATCCTTTCTTCCACCGGTCAGTTGCTGAGACGAAATGTAGTTGTGAATCGTATCCGTACTGAACTGCGGAAGAGGACACTTGTTCGCCAGATCAAAATACAGGTACGTTTTTGTCACAGGAAACTCGGAACGAATCCCGGCCCAGTTCACAGATTCTCCTACCAATGAATCAACGGTTAACATATGTTAGAAACTCCTTTTCGGAACAATACACGGTGTGCCCTTCTGCCACCTCCCGGTACTCAGGAGTCTCAACAGAGTAGTCGTGTTGCGACGGATCGTAGGGGATCCGTTTTCGCAGTCGCTCAAAGTACGGGTCTGGCTGTGGAATCGCGGACAGTAATGACTTCGTGTACGGATGGACGGGGTTCCGGTACAGCTCCTCAGAGTCGGCAAGTTCCACGAGTTTTCCGTTGTACATTACCCCGATACGGTCCGAGAAATACTTCACGATCGAGAGGTTGTGCGCGATGAACAGGACGGTCAGATTCAGGGTTTCCTTGAGTTGATTGAACAGATTGATGACCTGGGCCTGAATCGAAACATCGAGGGCGCTTACCGGTTCGTCCGCGATAATCAGTGACGGGTTGGTAATGACAGCGCGTGCGATGCCTATGCGCTGTCGCTGTCCTCCGCTGAACTCGTGAGGGTACCGGCTCGCGTGATCAGGACTCAGCCCGACGAGTCCAAGCATTTTATAGACTTTCTCGAGCCGGTCTGACCTGTTCCGCATTCCCATAACGGTGAGCCCCTCACCGATAATCTCTTCCACTGTCATTCTGGGGTTCAACGAGGCAATCGGATCCTGAAAGATCATCTGCATTTTTGACGCGAGCAGCTTTTCCGCACTTCCGTCGATCTTCCCGGAAATATCAACTCCTTCGAACCGTACTGTCCCTCCGGTCGGTCGGTATAACCGGATGATGGTACGTCCGGTCGTTGTCTTCCCGCAGCCGGACTCACCGACAAGACCGAACGTTTCACCTTTCCGGACGTTAAACGTAACATCGTCAACAGCGCGTACCTCGACAGCCTTCTTTCCACGCCCCGAACGAAAGTACGTCTTCAGGTTCTGTACTTCGAGCAGGGGTTCGCCGAATGGTACTTTCTGAGTTGTATCGTTCATTACTGATTCCGCCTCTCGAGCATGCGCTCGATTCGTTCTGTCAGAACACGCGGCTTTTCGACAGCCGGTGCAGAAGGATGCTGTAACCACGTAGATACCGAGTGGGTATCGGTTATGCGATACTCGGGCGGCTCAAGTCGTCGGTCGATCTTCATGGCATACGTGTTCCGTGGGGCGAACGCGTCACCAACTGGAGGGTGCAACATGTTCGGTGGAGCACCGGGGATCGCGAAGAGCTGTTCCTTCGTCTCGAGATCCGGCATGGAAGAAAGGAGCGCCCATGTATACGGGTGCCGTGCGTCGTAGAAGATTTCGTCTACGGTTCCTGTCTCCACGACTTTCCCTGCATACATGACCGCGACCCGGTCAGCCGTGTTTGCAACGACCCCGAGGTCGTGGGTAATGAAGATAACCGAGAGATTCCGTTTACGTTTCAGATCGGTAATTAGCTCGAGGATCTGTGCCTGCACTGTGACATCCAGAGCGGTAGTCGGTTCGTCGCAGATCAGAATTTCGGGGTCGCTCGCGAGTGCAATTGCAATGACCACGCGTTGACGCATACCACCGGAGAACTGAAACGGGTACTGGTTGAACCGCTTTTCGGGTTCAGGAATGGAAACGGATCGCATAAGCTCAAGCGCGCGCGCGTTTGCCTCGGGTTTCTTCATTCCTTTTGACAACTGAAGCGCTTCGGCGATCTGTTTGCCAATCTTCATAATCGGATTCAGCGCCGAGAGCGGATCCTGAAACACGAGCGAAATGAGTTTTCCGCGTATCCGGTGAAAGTCTTCTTCCGTAACCTTGGTAAGATCAGTACCCCGGTACATGATCGATCCGGATGCGATAGTGGCGTTCCCGGTGAGGATTCCGAGAATTGCACGAATGGTTACAGATTTTCCTGATCCGGATTCCCCGACTATCGACAATGTTTCGCCTTCGCGGAGTTCGAAACTGATCCCGCGTACTGCATGGACCGTGCCGCCATATGTTTCAAACGTCACGCTGAGATTCTCAACCTTCAAAATGGTGTTCGTCATGGCATTACCTACTTAACACCGCGCATGGTCGGATCGAGCGCGTCACGAAGACCATTCGCGAACAGGTTAAACGAGATCATCAGAAGCGAGATCACGACGGCTGGAAAGAGCGACTGATACGGATAGTTCAGAAGCACAGCCTGAGCGTCCGACAACAGCACGCCGATAGTTGGTTCGGGCGCCTGAAGACCCAGCCCGATGTAGGCAAGAAACGACTCAGTAAAGATCGCGAGCGGTACCGCAAACATTGTTCGGGTAATGATCGGTCCAACCGAGTTCGGGAAAATATGCCGGAACATAATGACAGCGTCGCGTATTCCCATGGTCCGGGCAGCCAGAACGAACTCTCTCATCTTGAACCGATAGAATTGAGCGCGAACGAGTCGAGCCGTTCCAATCCAGCCACTTATAACGAGAGACATGATAATTGAGAACAGTCCGGTTCCGAAGAAGAGTATAAAGAGAGTCACGACGACAACTCTCGGAAACGCCTCGATTACTTCGCATATCCGCATCAGGATCATGTCTGCGGTTCCACCGTAATAGCCGGCTGCCGCGCCGTATACGACGCCTATCAGCAGGTTCGTTATTACCGAAATGATCGCTATGGCAAGCGAGACCCGCGACCCGCGCCAGAGTCGGGTCCAGTAGTCCCGGCCAAGGTAATCTGTCCCGAACCAGAACGAATGTTCGACGCCCCGGTAAGCGTAGTAGTCGACGAGCACATCTGCAATTTCGATATTATTGACGGTTGTGCGATTCCGGATTCGGATAATTGAACCTGGAGGGTACCGTTCCACATCATCAAAGAACTCGACTCTACGGCGTTCGAGTTGACGATATCCGGTGGCGATGCCGAATCTCCGCAAAAACTCAATCCTTGGTGGCATATTGCGAAGGTCAGGATTCTGTTCGTTAAACCCGAAGCGATTCATTTCGGGGCCGAAGATCGCCATGACGACGATCGCGAAAATAATCCAGAAGGCAACTACCGATGCCTTGTTCTTTCGGAATCGGTTGAAAGCGTCTCGGAAGTAACCGACTGCGGGTTCACGAAATACCTCATCAACCACCGATGCGTCCGAATGTAGGAGTTCGAAGTCATCGGGAAACAGCTCGGCATCCATGCTGCTACTCATTTTTAGACCCTCCGACCCGGACTCTTGGATCAATAAAACCATATGAAAGATCAACGACGAGAATCGTCAACAACGAAACCAGAGAATAAAACACAAGGATTGCGACCGTGAGAGGATGATCATTGGCGTTCAGCGAGTTAACCAGGAGCCCTCCGACGCCACCAATCGCAAAAATACGTTCAATTACAAGTGAGCCCGTAAGAATGCTGGTAAACATCGGGATAATTATGTTCGCGAGCGGGAGCAGGGAATTACGCATTGCATGCCGCACGGTCGCCTGAAACACCGTTAACCCTTTGGTGCGTGCCAGCAGCATAAAATCCGAACTGAGCGTTTCAATGAGTTCTCCGCGTAGATACCGTGTCACGCGGGCTATGGGACCGAGTGCAAGAGCAGTTATCGGTAAAACCATAGAAGCCCAAATCGGGATGCCACCGGGTGCCACCATATAGACAATCGGAAACCAGCCGAATCGGAATGCAAGTGTGTACTGCAGAAGCGTGGCAAAGACAAACGATGGCACCGAAACAAACAGCACCACCGCGACGGAAATAAAGTGGTCGGTCCGTCGGTTCTGAAACAAGGCAGCGATTATTCCTGCGAGTATTCCGATTGGCAGCGACAGGAACAATGACAGCATGTTCAAAAAGAGACTCACGGGTATCCGGCTGTACAACACTTCCCAGACGGGTACACTCACCCGAATAGCGATCGACGTTCCCCAGTCCCCCTGAGCAATGTTGCGGATAAAGTACCAGTACTGTACGACCATGGGTTCGTTCAGCTGATAACGAGCCTCCATGGTTTCCAGCAGTCTCGGCGGAAGATCGGTGTCCTCATAAATTGAGCCAGGCATAAGACGGATCACGAGAAACGCGATTGTCAGAATGACCCACAACGTCAATACGAGGGCGAACAGGCGTTGTATGGTGTATTTAATCAAGGTTGACTCCGTTGGTACATCGCAAGAGCGGACCAAAAGATAAGGACCGGATCTTAC
>SKXQ01000058.1 GCA_007128315.1 Spirochaetaceae bacterium
ACCGCGAGCTTCCGCATCGAGCTCGGTAATCCGTTCAAGCTCCGGGGGCGAGAAGGTCCTGCCCGCACCTTCGAGTGCGTCACGGACGGCTGCCTCAAGCCGTTCGTCGGGAAAGTGCGTCGGGCTCGAGACCGCCGCGACCCACGCGTACACCGCCACAAGAACAAGAAAGGCGCCGGTTGCCGACACAGCGAGCACGTGCACGCGCGACTTCACGGCGCAACCTCGCGGGGGGTAACCATGTTCGGGCGGATGACCTCGATCCCCTGCACGTACTTGCTGTTTGCCGTCGCCTTGAGCTCATGCGCACGGATGAGCTGCGTGAGCCACGAGGGCTCCTCAATCGAGGTCTTGACCTCGAAGATGACGTGTTTCGGCCGGTGCGGGGTCAGAATCGCATGGTCGGGAAACAGACTCGATGCGCGCGCGCTCACTACTCCGTGATCGACCGTCACGCGAACGGGAAGCCGGTCGCGCGAGCGATAGCCTTCCCGCCGGTACTGCACGAGTACCACCGGGACAAGCGACCGTACACGAACCAGGCGCGCGAACTCCTGCACCACCGGATCGCTCGTGTCCGGCCAGTGCCCGCTTCGGACAAATACCCCGTAGTCCTCGAAGGAGACGGGGCTTGAGTATTTGACCATGGCGTTTCCCGACTTGGTCTTTATCTCGACTGATATCAGGGAGTCGCGATCGGGAGCATCGGTATACGAGCGGATGCGCAGTTTGATACGTCCGAAAGCACCGTCTTCTTTTTCGTAGTAGGCGCGGTAGTCCCGGGTATCGTAGTAAATGCTCCGCACGAGGTAGCGGCCCTTATCTTCGCGTTTCGTAAACCGGTCCTGCTCGAGGTACAGCGGGAGTGCGGTCCTGAGCCTGTGGTACTCGGTGAGCCCGAGAAGATATTTACGTTCCAGTCGTGCGAGTGCAGACACCGTGCGCAGTACCCCTCCAGAGAGCTTACATGGGCAGCGCGAGCTGCGGGGTCAGGAGCGACACCTTCGTGACGCCGCGAATCTTCTGCAGTTCGGCAACGAGGCCGCGCACCTCGGGTTCGCGGGCCCGGGCGACGCGGATCTCGTAGGTGAGTTCCCAGTCGGACCCGTCGACCTCGTGATTGCGCAGCTGCACATGTGCGCGTTTTCCGGCCACGACCCGTTCGATATCATCATCAGCCTGTTGATCTGAACCTGCTACGACCAGGATATACTCGACGTGCAGTGACCTGCCGTACCTGAACAGATACATACCGCTCATGAGAACGCTCAGGAACAACGTGGCGAAGACGGCGACCGTCCAGTTGAGCGTACCGACCCCCAGGCCGATCGCGATGGACCAGAACAGGAAGACCATATCGCGCGTGTCCTTGATAGGCGTGCGAAAGCGTATGATCGCGAGCGACCCGACCAGCCCGAGGGACAGCACCAGATCTCCCTGAATAAAGAACATGACCAGTGCGACAATGGGACTCAGCAATACGATCGTGGAAAGGAATCCACTTTCGTAATTCATGCCGCGGTGCGTGTAGCGGTACACCAGGGCTATGAGCATCCCGAGCACTACCGCAAGGCCCATGGAGACAAAGAAGTTGATGATCTGATCCGGCGGGACGACCAAAATACTCAGTATTCGTTCCACGTGACGCGGGCTCCTCTTACAACGGCCCTGTGGGACGGATACATGAGCGAGCCGTTACTGTTTCGTTAGTTATCCGTCAGTCCGCAAGGTTACCACACCATTGCAGAGCGTTGCGAGACAGCGCGCCCGGTACGCTGGCGGAGTTCGTGTCACTCGTATCCGCCGACGGATTCAAAGAAATCGTCGAGGCGCTCCTGTGACCAGGTTCCGACTTCGATGTGCTCGGCAAAAAGGTCATCCACGTCAATACCTTCGCCTGCACGCAGAACGGCACGTGCTTCGGTAAAGCGATGCGTGTACTCGACTTCGCCCGTTCGGACAGCCAGCCGTACACTATCGCCTTCAATCTCGATGACAAAGTCGGTACCACGGACTCCGGCGACGCCAATGCGCGACGCAACGTTAAACGGGGCTCTGCTGTCATTATCGATGATTGCGCGTAACTTGCCGCTTACGAGCTCCATACTCGAGCGCCCGTTGTCTGCAGAAGCCCTCGAGGCACGTCCGGCGATCGACGCCACCCGCATGTGTGTATTGGGGGCAACGTTAAGCGTGGCCCCAACGGAAAACAGATCGACTTCGGCGGAACTTGCCTCGGTGACGATTGCATCGGCGGAGTACACCGGCCCGCCCGGTTCAAACGGGAGCTGCTCGCGGTTGCGAAGTACGAAGACCGCGAACGGGTCATCCGCGAAGACGAGCTCTCCGGCCTGCTCTGCGAATACACCTGTCGTTGGTATGATGACCATGGCAGCACCTATGCACCAGGTAATAAGACGTCTCATACACTGCTCCTCCTTATAGAATGTTGGCTCTACAATCGAAAATAGCACATTCGATCGCTCGTATCTTCTCATGGCGCATTCCCATTCTGTGAGCTATAGTAGTGCTACAGGGGATCGCAGCAGTATGGGACGAAACAAACG
>SKXQ01000116.1 GCA_007128315.1 Spirochaetaceae bacterium
CGGGACGCCACGGAGAGAGTGGGATTCGAACCCACGGAACCTTGCGGTTCAACGGTTTTCAAGACCGCCTCATTCGACCACTCTGACATCTCTCCAATGTCTGTCACTCGGCAAACCGAGGGACAACTATAGCCGTCGAAAAATCCTTTGTCAACGCGACTCAAGGCTACAGTCGCTCAGGCAGTTGGCCCCTATGCCACCGGTCAACCAGGTCAAGCAGATCCTCAAATCGCGCCGAGCGTCCGGTTCGGACGTAGTACCCGCTCGCCGCGTTGGCAGCAAGAAGCATGCCCGTATCATCGAGTCCGGCGAGATGGCCGGCGAGACAGCCAGCACCGAAGTTATCCCCGGCACCAGTTGAAATCAGCGGCTTTTCGCAGTACGGACCCGGAACGTAGACGACATCATCGTGGCTCGCGCATGCAGCGCCGCTGTTCGGATGTATCACGATACGGTCGACCGAAATATTCTGTTTGAGGAACCCGGCGAGTGCGGCAACGTCTTCGGGTTGCTTCTTCCCGGTAAAATGGCCACCGAGAACCTCTCCCATCTGCCAGGCTTCCTTGAGGTTGAAGCTGAGAAAACTTGAAAAAGCCTCCGTGATCCGCGGAAGGAGGACAAGCAGTTCCTCAACGTCCTTCCGCGAACGATGCTCAAACTCCGCGAGATCCATGAAGAACGGCACCCGGCTTCCTGAGCTGAGTCCGGCGTCGCGTCGCATCGCGATATCGGCCCAGATCTCACCGACATTCGGAAGTTTTCCCCAGTTTACCGCCACGAAAAAATCCGCTGCGTCCACGATCTTCTGAAACTCGGGCTCGCCTGCGACTTCAAGCAGTCGCGCAAGAGTGATATCACCGCATGGGCCGAAGTCGTTGAGCATGATCTTCCCGTCTGTGAACTCAAGACAGTCGGTGTGGGCAGGCTGTGCCATTGGGTACACGGCTGTCAGTCGAGGTTCGAGCGCTTCCGCAAAAAGCGGTTCCATCTCGGAAACGCCGACACCGCCAGCATATCGCAGATCGATGCGCCCGTCGAAAAGATCGTGCAAGGCACTCACGAACAGCGGCCCGTTCCCGCCGAAGCGGTCACCTTCGTGTGTGACCGAATACGAAGCTGCGATCCCGGCTGCCTCGGCAACTTTGGGCCCGAACTCGGCCATGGATGAAGGACGGTTCATGCGGATAAAGCTGTCCACGAAACCGTCAAAGCCGCAGAGGCCCTCAAGACGATCCTTACGCGTGGAGGAAAGTACCTGAGAGAATACCGCAAGAGCCGATGAAAGATCCTGTATCGATTGATAGATGTTCATATCTGAATAAGAAGCCTACGGGGTATTTCCGGTTCCGGCAAGTGAGTTGATAGTCCTGACCAGATGCTCGGGACGGTCACACAGAACCGTCGCGCCGGCGTCTACAAGCTCGTCGTGTGCACCGTAGCCCCAGAGTACACCGACGACCGGAACACCACACGCGATAGCCCCGACCACGTCATGCTCTCGGTCACCGACCATGATGCACTCCTGCGGACTGAGCGCGTGTTCCTGCATGAGCCAGGCAATCAGCTTCGCCTTGTCCGATCGGGTGCCGTCGAACTCCGATCCGTGCACAGCGCGAAACAGCGTATGTAACTGAAAATGGTCAACGATGCGTCTTGCGAACTCGACAGGCTTCGAGGTAGCGACGTACAACGCGTAACCCTCGACAAACAGATCTGCAAGAGCTTCAGGCACCCCTGCATACACGGCGTTCTCATACATCCCCAGTTCGGCGAAACGCTCACGATACGAACTCAACGCCCGGTCTATCGCGTCCGTTTCGTCGGTTGCGAGTAGCTCGCGGAAGGTGTCTGTCAGAGGCGGGCCGATGTACCGTGCAAGTTCGGCCGGCAGCGGCGGAGAACTCATGCCGCTCGAACGCAGGGCGTGCTGCAGGCACTTCGTTATGCCCTCGAAGGGGTCGGTGAGCGTACCATCGAGATCAAAAAGAACTGCTTTCCTGTTCATAGCTATCTTCGCGCGTGTTTCAATAGAAGTGTCACAATCTGGAAGGGATCGGCTGTAACCGAAACGCTGCCATCATCGATGCGAAGGCGTTCGATGGGATCTTCGCTCAGATGTGCCCGATTGCAGCCGGTAATAAACGGAGCGAGTCGCAGACGCTCCGTGACACGTTCATCCCTGCTGTTGAAGAAGCGAACCACCATCAGATCGTGAGCGTTTGCCGCTTTGGTACAGGCAGTCAGAATGAATCCGGTGTTGTGCAGGCTGATGTAACTGCACTGCCTGCGGTCATACGCCGTCGTTGCCTTTCTGGCTTCTTCGGCCCGCCGCTCCGGAGTATTTTCCGTTGCGACAGTCAGCGGTGCTGAAAAGGTATCGGTCAGACTCGGTACGTTTCGCCGCAGCTCGTGTTCGCCGGGGAAAACCCGAAACGCGTACTCGAAAGTCCCGTCACCGATACATTGGGCTTCCGGTGTCTCGATCATGGGGCCCGCCTGGCCTTCGCGACTGGACAGATCACCACGTGACAGCCACCCGACTGATCGTATGAGCGTGAGCGCGACGGACTTGCCCGCGGGTGTGTCGATTATCTCGTGCTCGTGCAGACCGTCAGCTACAACAGCCACCGCAGAGCTCCGATCACCAAGGCCCACCCAGCTGAGGTGCGGTTGTATGGAACTCGGCTTCTGCTCCCAGTCGTCAACGCCCCGGGGGCTCAGCTCCCGACGTTCGATCGAAAACGGCGAATCGACTAAGAGGGTCGGCTCCGACCCGCCGGACGCCCCGGGAGCGGCAGAGGCATCCGCCGGGAGACAGGGGAACACGGCCCGCATCCGGTGGTCGCGTACGGTATTGCCGATCGTAGTCCGAATCCGGACGAGATCACTCCCGGCCTCAACGGAAACCTGCATGCGAACCGGCACGTTCACCGTCGCGAGGCTGCGGCGGTCACGTTCACCCTCGAGCCATGCCGGAAGGCGTGACTCGAAGCGGACTTCCAGGCACGCCTGTACCGGACCCGCCTGAAGAACATCGACAACAACCTCGTCTTCAAGAACCAGTGCGCGTTCGGTTCCGACCGGAGAGAAATCGTAGGTGTCGCCTCCATCACCCTGATCGACAATCTGCCCGAGACCGGCATAGACCGTACCATCGGGAGTCGTGAGCCTGAGACTCCCCCCGGCTTCAACGTCTATCGTTCCGCCGGAAAAAAGAAGGCTGTGCATACCGTTTCGGGATTGTATGGCGACGGAATCGGCCGTCGAGGAACCGCCAGCTCGGTCGGGTTTCGCTGGTGATGAAACGATAGCGTACGCTGTGTAACTCACCGCGTCGAGGGGCGCCGCAAATGCGATCTTGTGGTGTGCAAACGACGCCCTCAGAGTAACTTTTGCCGATCGGTCATGAAGCTGCAAGGCTTCAGCGAGCCGTCCGAGAACTCCTGTCTCAATCCCGCCATAATCAGACAGAAAGATGCGAAGCACAAGGTCGGTTGCGGACGAGGCTTCAAGCTCAAGCTCGAAGTCCGCAATGTCGAGTTCATCCATGCGCTTGAGCACTTCCTGCCACCATGGCAGGTTCCCGATGCAGCCTGCCACGGTCGTGTCGCGATCGAGCCAGCCATGACTGTGCTCCGCGCAGGAGAGCATCTGAGCGGACCAGGTGTTTAGATCATGATCGAGAACAACGACGGGTTCAGCGAGCGGCCGCGCCAGGCGAAACTCGTGCTGTACAACCCGCCTGGACGGACGATCGAGCGGATTGAAGCATACACACATCGGTGCATCATTCGGTGCCCACGAAGTATCAAGGACCTCCGAAAGATGCTTGAGAGACTCAAACGCGATGCGGGACGCGATCTGTTCACTCTGGTCGAAGCGGGTAATCATCTCGCGGTGTACCTGATCTATACTGCACCCGCCGATGCTGTCGTGACCGTGATTCTGAAGAAGGAGCTTCCACGCTTCACGCAGCTCGGCTGCCGGATAGCGGTAGCGGGCGACCGCGCCGGGTGAGAGATCCTGAGACGGGACAATGGAGGCAAGCGCCGAAATCGGCTCGGCGTATCGCTCGAGAAGCCGTTGTATGCGGCTGTTTCGCTGTTTCAGGTAGGTCCGAGTCGAGAGGATGGAATAGAGTAACGGATGATAGCGGCTGCCTCTCAACTCACCCTTGACCACCGGCAACTGCGGATCCGAAGCACGAACCGCCTCGGCGAGCGTCTCCACGTCGCTGTGGACGAAGTGGTAATCACGGCTGATATCGTTGAGCTCGTCGATGGTCTCTGCGATGCCGGGTTCGGGTGGCATGTGGTCGGCACCATTCCAGAGCACAAGATTCGGGCCACTTGCTGCCTGTTTCAGAGAGTCAAGAAGCTGGGCGACACGCTCCGCTGCCCGCTTCGCCGAAGGCGCGATATTCGAAACATCACCCCAGAAAAAGGGAAAGGCGAGGAGGCCTGCGCTGAAGTAGCCCTGCATCTGGTGCAGCACCAGCACTTCACTCCCGTCCGGGCTGCGCCACAAAAACTCGATTCTCGGTTCAGGGAGCTCGTTCCCAATTCCGCGGGTAAGCGCTGCAGCCCGAATTCCGAACTGGCTCAGTATCTGCGGGAGTTGCGAAATATGCCCAAAGGTGTCCGGAATCCAGCCGAGTCGCATGGTCCTGCCGTAGGATCTTGCCGTCCGTATCCCTAGCTGAAGGTTCCTGATCAGGCTTTCGGCGGACACCAGAAACTCATCTGGCTGTGTGTACCAGGGACCGATGAAGAGCCTTCGTTCGGCCACGCAATTCCTGATTTCTTCCCGTTTCTCGGGTCGCACGGCAAGATAGTCGTCGATGAGAATCGACTGACCGTCGAGGAGGAAGCAGCGGAAACCCGGATTGTCACGTATGTACTCGAGAACGGTGTCCACCGTGCGCACCAGGCTCATACGGAACTGCTGCTGCGTACGATACCACTCCCGGTCCCAGTGTGTGTGGGAGATCACGTGTACGGTATACTTTTTCTCAAACACGTTATTTTACACCACCAGCCGAAAGACCCGTCACAACTACTCTCTGAAAGACAAGGACGGCAATAATGATGGGCATGATCGTAACCATCGTTCCCGCAGCGACCCAGGACCACTGAAGATTAAAGGCTCTGCTGAGACTCTGTATCGCGACCGGGACGGTCTCAACCGCAGGCGAACCAATGCTCACCGTGTTGGCCAGCATGAACTCGCCCCAGGACCCGAGGAAAGCCAGAACTCCCGCCGAAAAGATCCCGGGCGCCGCAATAGGCAGCACAATGCGAAAGATCGTCTTGAGAGTGCCCGCTCCGTCGATTTTCGCCGCGTCTTCGAGTTCAAAGGGAACGTTCGCGAAGTAGCTGGCGATCAGAAACGAGGACAGGGGCAGCGCGTACACCATATTCGGCAGTATCATCGCCCAGTAGGTTCGCAAGAGCCCGAGTGCCCGCATCATGACGAAGGTCGGCGCAATGACCACGATGGGCGGAATCATACCAGCTATCTGCATGGCGTACAGCGTGTGAATGCGGTAGCGAAACTTCAACCTCGCGATAGCGTATGCCGAGAGTGTGGCCATCGTCAGCGTTCCGATGACCGATCCGGTCGATACGATTGCGCTGTTGAGAATTGATCTTTGTATCGTGAACCGCTCGCCGAGAACGGTGCGATAGTTATCAAGCGTCGGCTCGGACGGCCAGTACTCGACGGGAATCCGGTACTCCGTCCCCATCGGTTTCACGGATGTGATAAAAATCCACGCCAGTGGCGCCAGGCACCACACACCGATCACGGTTACGATCAGGACCGAAAGAATCTTATGTCGAATTGCGCGCTGTTTTTTGTTCATGACTAATCCCTGAAACTGAAGTTCCTGCGTACCCGACTGATATAGAAGGTGCCAACCGCACCAACAAGAATAAAAGTTACCACCGCGTAGGTTGACGCGCGGCCAAACTGGGCAAAGCGGAAGTAGGCGTTGTAGGCGAAGGAGCTGAGCGTGTCGGTACTCGTGCCCGGACCACCGCCGGTCAGACCGTAGACAACGTCAAAGACACGAAGTGCATCCTGACTGCGATACAGCAGCGCGACGAATACCGTCGGCATGACAATAGGCAGGCTGATGGAAAAAAAACGTCGCAACGGTCCGGCTCCGTCGACAATGGCCGACTCCCTGACCTCTCCCGGAATAAGGGCAAGCCCCCCCATGAGGAAAAACGCGGCGATGCTCGCACCTTTCCATGTGTACGCGGCAACGATACTTCCCATGGCAAGGACCCGTTCGGCAAGGAACAGTGGCGGCTCCTCGACGAGTCCTATCCGTACCAGGATGTCACCAATGGGACCGACGTCGCTGTTGAGCATCCAGCGCCACATGGACGCCTGAATGACCTTCGGAATTGCCCAGGGCACGATGATAAAGGCCCTGAGCAGACCTCGCATACCTTTAGGCACGTAAAACGTCGACAGTGCGAACAGCATCCCAAGACTGATATCCAGCGTAACAGCAACCACGGTAAACCCGGTCGTAAACAGAAAGGTATACCAGAACTGATCACTCGCCATGACTGTCGCGTAGTTCTGAAAGCCTATAAACGGTGCGTTGAGCCAGTCAGTCGTGAAGTCAAGGTCGAAAAACGAATACAGAAGACTCTGTATTATCGGGTAGTAGTTAAATACAAGCAGTCCCAGCAGAGCCGGGAATGCGAGCACCATGGCCATTCTCGTTTCAAGTCTGTTTGAAGTCACCTGCCACCTCGCATGTGCAGTCGAGTGTCTTGATCCTCTCCGTAGAACAGAAACACGTCAAGGACGGTTCTTATCTGACCGTTCGTTGAAGACAAAATCGGCCGCCTGCTGGCGGCCGATTCTCACAGAAAAGTTCGGGAGTCAGCGAAGCGCAGATGCGCGTCGCTGCATGTTGGCAAGAGCAGCTTCGACCGAACGGGTACCAGTGATCGCTGCATTAAGCTCTTCCTGCATCAGCGCGGAGAGCTCACCGTAGTTTCGTGAAGGTGGCCGGTTGAGGGCCACGTCGACGAGAGGTCCGAGTTTCTCGGAGTTGGGGTTGTACTCCTGCACCACAGGATCATCGTACAGACCGATATACTGCTGAACAGGACCCCACGCGAGAGCAAACCCGCGCTGTACTTCCTCGCTCGAGATCACCTCAAGAACTCTGGTAGCGTTTTCGAGTTTGGCGCTGAAAGGGTTCATGGCAAAGGCGAATCCACCGGTAATCGCTACGGATCGGCCTTCCGGCTCTGCAGGAAATGGAATCAGATCCCAGTTCCCGGCAACTTCCGAACGTTCCGGGTTGTCGAGAAACACGATTATGTCATGGTTGTCCCAGGAGAAGATTGCTTCCCCGGCGACAAAGCGCTGCCGTGACTCCAGGCGTTCCCAGTTCTGTACCGCACGTGGTGACCACTCATTGACAATGGTATCCCGCATGAACTGTACCGCACGGACACTTTCGGGAGAGTCGAACAGGTAATTTCCATTCGCGTCGGTATACTGACCGCCAAAGGCATGCAACAGGGTTGCGTAGAACATGTTCAGAGACTCGCCACGCTCACCCGGCCACAGAAGTCCGGCAAGCTCGGGGCGGTCGGCCCGGATAGTCTCAATAATCTCGACCATTTCCGTGACGCTTTCCGGTGAACTGAAGCCGTATTCCTCGAGGAGATCGGTCCGATAGTACAAGCCGGTCACGCTACCCCAGAAGGGTACCGCAAGCCAGTCGCCGTCGTACGCAAAGGTCTCAAGGCCAGCGGTCGCAATTCGGGTATCAAGATCCGGCATGCGATCGTTCAGCGGCACCGCCCAGCCTGCGCTGCCGAACTGGGTCACCCAGGGCGTGTCCATACCAAAAATGTCTACCGTCGTATCCTGACTGGTCATCCATATAACAAGTGAGTCCAGCAGGTCCTGCGGCATGGTCAGATATTCGAGTGTTATTTCCGGGTACCGCTCGGCCAGCACCTCTCTGATCACATCGATGGGTGGCGGTGCGTCGGTGAATGAATCGGATAGAAACGGGTTATACCCGAGCGTGATAGTGTTTACGTCGACCTGTTCGCCACGACCGCCTGAGAATACAAACGAGCCGGCGAAAAGAACGAACACCAGGCCCAAAAGAACGATACGACCTTTCATTAGTAACCTCCTGCATACAAGATGTATGGCTGTGATACTTTTCAAGGTACACCGGTTTGTGGCGCTATTGCACGAAGATTCTTTTTTTTAACCAGAAACTAACTTTGCCGTCGCGATTACTCGAAGTTTGCCTTGATCCCGCGTGGCCGCGGAGTAAGGTTCGCCAGATGCAGATGGCTGACGTCACCCAGGCCGGTGCAGCGCGGTGTAGCGACACCTTCTGTTCGCTCGTCAAAGAGGATAGTCGTCACCGAGCTCGGCCAGAGATAGAATCCGCTGTATACAAGCGGAAGCGGAAGCTCCAGCAGATGGGCAAGCCAGGTAAGACCGAATCCACCGTGGCAGAACACGGCGAGGCGCTGTTCGCGGACGCTCTGTTTACGGGCATCGGACCGCGTGTTGCGGATCCGGTACACACCGCTATCCCTGTCGAATCCGTGACGGGAGAGGAACTCGTCCGAGTTCTTCGCGATGGTTTCGATCAGTTCGGGAAATCCGCTGGTATCGTATGGCGGCAGGGTCAACCAGTCTCGGGTCCGCGCTCCCGGCGGATCGGTGCTGCGGACACCTTCGCCGTGATAGTCCCAGATCGCCGTCGCCCCGTACGGTTCTTCCTGATCGACGGAAAACCCGGAGATCTCCTGAGTCCAGTCTTCTATCAGGAGCGGAAGACCGGTCACCTCGACCGCATAAGAGGCTGTATCCTTTGCCCGACCCAGAGGCGAAGAGTACAGCTGCGTCGGTGCGAGCCGAGGCATGATCTCGGCGAGAGCAGCAGCCTCCTTGTGGCCGTGTTCGGTTATGGTTCCCGCAGCGTAGTCCGGGTCGGCGTGGCGAATAATGTATAGCAGCATTCAGGAGATTCTACGGGGGTCGACCTCCCTATGCAAGCCGGAAGCGCTCGAACTCCGTCGTGGGGACGTCGTGCCGCTTCATTGTTTCGTACAGCCGCTTCTCCCACTGAGCGTGAAGCTCCGGGTCGGAAATCGGGTGCGCCGCCGGATCGTCTGCCGTCAGGTCGGCAAGCAGGTCACTATGCGGCACATGTGCTCCCCCGTCACTACCGGGAACCTTCACGCGATACACCGGCACTCCGTTCGCTGTCGGCAGGAAATCGCCGAGTTCGGCGTTTCGCAGTGCGTCTGCGTCGGCTCCCATGTACCGCACCGGCATGGCAGTGTGATCGAAGCGTGGCTTGCCGGGATCAGGCACGCGCGTGTACTGGTGCTTCCCGTCTGTAATGTTGATGGTTTTCCCCCAGTAGCCGAAAAGGACTGTCTCGTGATGCTCGTCTGCGCCTCCCGGCGAAGAGAGCAGATGCTGCCATGGCCTGCCCTGCACGGACTCCGGAATATCGGCACCGTGCCAGGAAAGGATGGTCGGCATGATATCGATGGTGGTGGTGAGCGCGTCGATGGCCGTTTCTGATGCCATCAAGGGCGCCTCCGTCCCCGGCTGCGGTGCCGTCCCCGACCGCTGCGCGGTCGGGTCGCGAACGATCAACGGCAGGTGCACCAGTTCCGGGTAGTCGTGCATATAGTTCTTGGCCCAGTACCCGTGCTCGCCGAGCAGGTGGCCGTGGTCGGTGGTCAGGATAATCCGGAGATCGTCGGCGAGCCCAAGCTCATCAACCTGGTCCAGGAATTTCCCGAGCCAGGTATCTGCCATAGCGAGCGTACCGGCGTAGCACGCGCGAATATGGTCTATCGCCTCACGCTCTTCTTCGGATACCGGTGCATAGGGCGGCCAGTC
>SKXQ01000117.1 GCA_007128315.1 Spirochaetaceae bacterium
CAGATGGCGGCGAACAATCAGCCTGATATTTTCGTTGCGGGGCATGAAGGGCCGTGGGAAGTACTTCCGTGGAGTGCGCGTGCTGACATCAGGGACTTTGATATCGATATCAGTGCCTACAACGATGTGCAGCTTGCCATGATTCAAGCAGCAGACCCGGATGGTCGACTCCTGGGGCTCCCGATGAGCGAGTCGATACGTGCAGTCTATCTGATCAATGAGACGCTACTTACAGAGCTCGGTATTCCGTTTCCCGCCCGGGACTGGACGTGGCAGGATCTGGCTGAACTCGCGCAGCGCGTATACGACGAGAGCGGCGGGGCAACACACGGAGTGCTGGACGAGTTTGGTGGAATTACGTACGGAAGCAATGGTCGACGTGCCTTCGATCTCGCTATACACGGTAGTCCGGTTACCGCTGCGGACGGTCTGACGTTAACCGCTGATCAGATGAGACTCAGTTATGAGTGGTGGGGTGCTCTCCGGGATTCCGGTGCCGCAACTCCTGCGGCCATAACGGTCCAGGCCGATGACGGCGCGAACAGCCCGCTGGTTACCCGGGATGCGGCAATGCTCACGATATCGCTGGGTTCGTATGCTCGATTCCAGGCGAACACGCCCGACAATCTGGTTGTTCATCCTGTTCCTGTCGGGGAGTTCCCGAATGATGAACTTGCAGCGGGAACCAATCTCCAGTTCAGCTCTGCGTCACGCCATCCCGAAGCTACGGCACGCCTGTACAACTTCCTTCGAAACGACCCGCGAGCGGGCGCAATTATCGGAACCGAGTTCGGCATTCCGGCAAATAGTCGATTTCGGGATGCTCTGATTGCCGAAGGTCTGAACGAAGCGTCAGAAGCGCAGTTCGAGATTCACAACTGGACTGTTCAGAATCGGGAAGTAATCAGCTTCGATCCTCCTCATGCTTCATACAGTGAGTTCCGGGAACTCAAGTGGGCCGAAGAACAGGCGCTTGCATTCGGTCGGCAGTCGATCGAACAGACGGTACGGAATGTCATTCAACATGCACGAAATCTCGGACTGTAAGCGAGACTTGTAAACAGTGATACGTTCAGGAGGCCGACGGGAGTGTCGGCCTCCATTCCTGATACCGGAGACCAGACATGAAACACCGTAATGCTTCACTCAGGCGCAGAAACCTCGCCGAGGCAGGAACTGCCTACGGCTTTCTCTCGCTATGGCTGATCGGGTTGTTCACGTTTACCGTGTGGCCCTTCAGTCATTCGATCTATCTTGCGTTCACGAACTACAGTTTCGATCCGACGTATGAGTATGTCGGATTCCAGAATTTCTTCAGGGTTTTTACCGACGGGCTATCCCTCAAGTCCATGAACGTGACAGCGCGGTTCGCGATCTTTTCCGTTCCATTGCGCCTTGCAGTTGCGCTGTTTGTTGCGGTGCTTCTGAACAAAGGCATTCGTGGACTTGGCGTATATCGGACCATCTACTACATACCCAGTCTTGTTGGCTCGGGTGTTGCAGTCGCTATCATGTGGCGCAGAATTTTTGGGCGTCGGGGCCTTTTCAACAACATTATTGCTCTGTTCGGTGTACAGGGACAGGACTGGATTGCCAATCCTGATACCGCCAGGCTTATGCTGGTACTGCTTTCAGCATGGCAGTTCGGATCGGCGATGTTGATCTTTCTTGCAGCACTGAAACAGGTGCCTCAGGAAATGTACGAGTCTGCAGAAATTGATGGAGCTGGTGTTGTGCGGCAGTTTTTCAGGATTACCGTCCCACTTATTTCTCCGGTGATATTTTTCAATCTGACGATGAACATCATTAATGCGTTTCGGGTCTTTACTCAGGCAAAGATCATCACAAACGGTGGTCCCATGAACGAAACCATGTTCATGGTATTGAACATATATAACCAGGCATTCCGTTTCGGAAATATGGGATACGCGGCTGCCTTGTCATGGACGTTGCTACTCATAATCGGTGCGTTCACGGCGGTGAACTTTGTTGCATCGCGATACTGGGTCTACTACGAGACCCGCCTGAAGTAGGGTAAATAGATGAAACTGCTTTACAAAAATTTAAGCGAATCAGCACGGCTTCGGGTTTATGTGTCCGCCGGTATACGCCACGTGTTTCTTGCGAGCTTTGGCATCGTAATGGTGTATCCGCTTCTCTGGCTTGTGTTCAGTACGTTCAAGCCGAACGAGGAGATTTTCTCCAACGTCGGACTCCTTCCGGAAACCTGGGTGTTCACCCACTGGGCCCAGGGCTGGAGCGCTATTCGCGGACATACATTCGGTCTGTTTTTCATGAACTCTGTCACGATTTCTGGACTCGCAATAGTAGGCACCCTGATTTCGTGCAGTCTCGCGGCCTACGCGTTCTCGAGGTTTCGATTTCCTCTCAAGAAGATGTGGTTTGCCATTCTGCTCGCAACTATGATGCTCCCGGACCAGGTACTCATGGTCCCCCGCTATATCCTCTTCGTGAATCTTGGCTGGATCGACAGTTTTGCACCATTGACGGTTCCGCACTTTTTTGGAGCCTCCGCCTTCTTTATCTTTCTGATCACGCAGTTCATTCGAGGCATTCCCTACGATCTGGACGAATCGTCGTTTATTGACGGGTGCTCTCGGATACGGTTTCTCTGGAGTATTCTGCTTCCACTGATGCGGCCTGCGTTGTTCACGGCTGCGTTGTTCACGTTCATGTGGACATGGCAGGACTTTATGGGGCCGCTGATCTATCTTACCTCTGTTCGGCTCTATCCGATGCCACTGGCGCTGAACCTGTTCGTGGACGCTCAGGCGGCGATTAACTGGGGCGCGCTTCATGCAATGATGGTGTTTTCGATCGCGCCGATAATCCTGCTTTTCTTCGTCGCGCAGCGCTACTTCGTCGAAGGTATAGTCACAACTGGCATGAAGGGGTAGGGTGGCTGCTGAGGTAGCAGCATGAACGGTACTTTGGCCAAACGCCCCAACGTCGTCTGGATCATGTCCGACCAGCATCGCGCGCAGGCGCTCGGCTGGAATGGAGACGTGAATCTCTGTACACCCGCGATCGATAATCTCGCCCGCAGCGGCGTTGTATTCTCGAACGCGGTCGCGGGCACCCCCTGGTGTACGCCCTTCCGATCGGCGCTGCTGACCGGCATGTATCCTCATCAGACTGGCTGCACGGAAACTCCATCGCGCCTCGATCCCCGCTACCGTACCGTCGCGCAGGCCTTTAACGATGCCGGCTATCACACGGCGTGGGTGGGCAAGTGGCACCTGGCAGGATCCAACAGCTCCGATCACCGGGTGCCCGTGGACGAGCGGGGCGGGTTTGCCTACTGGCGCGGTTACGAGAACAACAACAAGCAGAACGACGTGTGGGTCTACGGGGGCGAATCCGAAGAATCCGAGCGCCTGTCGGACTACGAGACCCGATCGCTGTCGCGTATGTTCCTCGATCACCTCGAGTCACAGGTCACGGGACATCCTGATACCCCCTTCTTCGCAGTACTCTCGGTACAGCCGCCGCACAGTCCCTACGTCCCGCCCGACTGCGAGAGCGTACGGCCTCCGGCAGATATAACGCTACGGCCGAACGTCCCGGTATCGGATACCGTGCAGCAAAAGGCTCGCCGGGACATCTCGGGCTACGCCGCGATGGTCGAAGAAGTCGACCGTACGGTGGAGGCGGTGTGGTCGGGCCTTCGGCGTCTCGGGGTGGACCGCGAGACCTACGTGATCTACTTAAGCGACCACGGCGATATGCTTGGCAGCCACGGACAGTGGGAAAAGTCATCTCCCTGGGAGGAGAGCATACGCATTCCCTTCGTAATAGGGTGTACCGGATCGCACGCGCATATACAGGTGGGCGAGGTGGATCACCCGCTGAACCACGTCGACATTGCTCCGACGAGTCTCGGGCTGTGCGGTATCGATACGCCTGAGGCCATGGTCGGCTACGATTTCTCGCACATGGTGGTCCATCCTGATCGCCGGTTTCCCCGGCACGAAGCCAGGCACACGCCGCCTCCTGAGTCTGCTCTGTTGCAGCAGATACCGCGGAAGTTTCACCCTAATTCGGTCAACCGTGCGTGGCGGGCGGTGGTGACGCGGGACGGCTGGAAGTACGTGTGCACCCCGGGAAACGACTGGCTTCTCTTTGATCTGAATGATGATCCCAACGAAATGAACAACCTCTGTTACAACACGAGGTTCCAGGTGCAGAAGGAACGACTTCACGGCGAGCTTGTACGGCGTCTCGAGCAGACCGGGGATGCGTTCGTGTTGCCGGACATTGCTTTGCCCGGTTAGATCAGACTACCGCCTTTACTCGCTCGAGTTCTGCTCGCATAGCGTCGATCGTCTTGCGCGTTCGCTCTGCCTCTGTAAGGGTCGCCGGATCTTCGGGAAACAGTGGAAACTCGAAGTGAACCGAAACGATACCGTCCCAGGCGGTTCCCGGTAACAGTTCGGTAAACCGCGTCCAGTCGACCATGCCGGTTCCGATGGGGCAGCTCGTTGGGGTAAACGTCCCGTCGTCGCCGCGCTTCCAGTACCCGTCCTTGACCACGATGGTTCGTATCCACGGAGAAAGGCGTCTGAGTGCGAGTTCCCAGCTGGTACCGCTTTCAAGGACTGCGTGGCGCACGTCGTACTGACACCCCATCGATTCAGGCGGAAGACCGTCGAGCAGAGGAAGAAGATCCCATACCGCGCTTCCGACACGTTTCCCGACGTGGTTCTGGTACGCGCCGTGTATCCGGTGGCGAGCGTTCAGCTCGGCGAGACCTTCGAATGCGGTACGGTGCTCGAGAAGCGATTCGGTAATCGAGTCCCCGTAGTCAAGGTAGCCCATGCGATAGGCGGAAACACCGCACGAAGACGCCGCGCGCACAATAGCCTCGGCCTCCGCCGTCGGCCCGGTAATTGCGGTTACCAGCGACGGGCAGGACAGGCTGCGCGCGGCGAGCCGCTCTACCGTTCGGGGCAGGTCCTCGGCGACGTTCTGCGGGAGCACGTGCCCCCCGGGACGCACAGCGAGATCGACCCCGTCGAAGCCCGCCTCGGCGACAGCGTCGGCCAGCTGCTTCCCGCCGATCCACGACAGGTGCTTTGAAAAAACGATGTACTGCCTGTTCATGCGTGATCCTCCGGTCGCTATTCGAGCGACCATGGCCCCCGGTACTCGTAGTGGAGCATTTCGTTTGCCGCGTCACTGTTTGTGAACCGCTCCTGTACGGCGTCCCAGCGAAGCCGATCGCCTGTTGCAAGCGCAATGTTTGCAAGATGGGCAAAGCTTGTAGAGCGATGCGCCTCCTCGAGGCTGCAGTACGGTTTCACGGAGTGGTCTTTGACTGCGTCCAGGAAGTTGTCAATCAGAATGGCAGTGGAGTTTTCCTTGATACCGAGGTCACCGAAGCTGTCGCCGCTTTCGATGTGCTTCTCTTCCGGTTCTATCAAGGCATCCCAGTCCTGAAACTGGCCAGCCTTCGTCGGGACAATCTGGTAGCCGTTCTGATCGGCTCGCAGAGTTCCTTTGGTGCCGCGCAGTTCTATCTCGCCTCCCGGGATCGCGTATCCTGCTGAGGCCTCGTTGATCTGGAACTCGAAGACGCGCCCGGATGCAAACTCGAAGAGCACGGTCATTGTGTCCGGGATGTTGCGATCGTCCTCGACCGCGTAGTTACCGCCGACAGCGGTGACCGAGATCGGTGCGAGCTCGCCGGTGAGCCAGCGTATCACATCCATGTAGTGCACACCCCAGTTCCCCATTTGCGAACTGAACTCGTTCTGCCACCGGAAATTGTACGGAGCGATGCTCTTTGAATAGGGGCGGTAGGGCCGCGGACCGAGCCAGAGGTCCCAGTCGAACCCGGCAGGCGGTTCCTGCGGCTGTGCACGGCCAATGCCATTCATGAACATGTTGCTCGTGTGCGAGGCGTAGGCGTTCACGACCTTGCCGACAATGGTATCCGCACCGCGGTCTGCGAGCTCGCGGTAGATCGACGATCCCCGCCGGTTCAGACAGACGCCGGCGACCCGGCCGGTCTCTGCCTCGACTTCGACCATCCTCCGTCCCTCGTGCAGGGTTGCGGTCAGCGGTTTCTCGACAAACACGTCCTTTCCTGCGCGGAAGGCCATAATCGTCTGCACGGCGTGCCAGTGGTCCGGCGTGCTGATGACTACCGCGTCGATATCCGGGCGCTCGAGCAGGTCGCGAAAATCGGTATAACGATCGACAGAACCCGGGAACGACTCCGTGAGGGCCGGAACCTTTTGGCTCGCAAGAAAAGCAGGGTCGACTTTGCTGTGGTCTCGCTCGACGTAGGGCGCGTATACATCGCACAGGGCCACGATTTCGGCTTTCGGGTTTGCCATGCTGTACTCGAGAAGCTGCGTGCCACGGTTTCCAATGCCAATAAATCCCAGTCGTACCTTATCCATGATTCCTCCGTTCAAGTTCCGGCTGCGGAAGCTGCCGCTCTATGTCTTCTGTTCTGTATCCGAATCCCGGCCGACCGAGGCATGACGACAGGTCAACCATACCGTTGCGACGCCGGTACAGTCCCGGGTGTACTGCAGCCTCGGGCGTCGAAGCCTCCGGGTAAAACTGCATGCCGTTGGTTTCTACGCCCATGATTGTTCCGGCGTAGTATCCGAGCTGGGCGTGCGAAATCTGTGCGAGCATGGGGTTGGTCAGATCCTGCACCATGATCTGCATACCGTGCTCCTTCGCCCAACAGAGCGACAGAAGCGCACCGGTCTGCGTCTTGCATGTTTTCAACGCGACCCCGTTCCACCCGAGCTCGTATCCGAGCCTGACCATCTTCCAGTCGTGGGCGCTTTCATCCATGAAAAGCGGTTTGCGCATCGCGACCGAATGCACGTCAATTCGATGTGCCTCCAGGTCGTAGGGAAACGGCTGCTCGACATAGAGAAGCGAGTTCCATGTCTCGCGATCCCGGCTCTGCAGGGTATCGAGGACGTCGTTGACATATGCTGGCTTGGTGACCCGGCAGTTGAAGTCCGCGCTGAGCCACTCGACCTGGTTTGCACGCGCCACGCGCCCGACCTGTAAAAGTCGTTTGAGGTCCCATGCGGAATCGTCACCGCTCAGTTTGACTTTCAGACAACGCAATCCGTCTGTCTGTATCCAGTCTTTCAGGAGCACGGGGTATCCGTCATCCGGCTCTTCGCCGGTTAGGTCGCCCTGTTCAACCGCGTCACGACCGCCGACGAGATGCCACGCGGGAATACTCGTTTTTTCAGGAGTCTTGAGATAGTCACTCACGTAGCGCCCTTCGAACGCCGGATCGTCGAAAAAACTGGATAGATCGTGCGGCAGATCGTCAGGCCCGTAGCACTCGTAGACCGGTCTTCCGGTTGCTGTCCCGTATGCGTCGTGCAGCGCAATATCGAACGGCGAGCAGCAGACCAGCGCTGCGAGTTCCGGGAGTGGTTCGGCACCAGAGCGTTCGGTGCGGTTAAAACGCTCGCGGACAGCCGGGAGCCGCTGTGTCAGGAAACTATGGCCAATGTCCACGGGATGCCCCGAGCCGGAATACGAGATCCACTCTTCGAGCAGCAGGCGGGTGAAGGCAATGAGCGCGCGCTCGCGTTCGACGTACGGGACGCTCGACGGCCAGACCCACTGTACGTTCAGCGGCGTCTCTCCCCAGCCGATGTGCACGGTGTGCTCCGGCGCCGTTACTCCGGTGGCGCGACACCCGAGTTCGACGCGCGCGCAGGTGACGTGCGTCAGGGTTTCGGCACCGAATTTCAACGGTACCCGCGTTTCAACCGGCAGGAGATAGAGTCGGGCATATTCGGTTTTGATTGCAGGATACGTCATATCGTGTATAGTTAGCATAATGCCAGTCGGAAGGCGCTGAAATGGCAATATACAACAGAAACTTATCAAAAACGCATGAAAGCCCCGCCGTCACCATTCTCTTCGTGCACGATGGGGTCTCGAATGCTGCCGGGCGGACCGAACGGCACACTCATGATTTCTGGCAGCTTGAAATTGGTGTTTCAGGCGTGATCGGCGTGTGGGACTCAGGTGTTTCGGGTACACTGCTTCGCGGACATGCACTGCTGCTTGCACCCGGGCGAATGCACGCGTTCTCCTATCCCGACTCCGCCGTGCGCTGGGTCACCTATAAGTTTGAATCGCCATGGACGTATGACGAGGACGCGCGCTGGACGATCGATACCGGGCATCTTCTCGCTCCGGTCATTTCGGCACTGGCACAGCTCGCACCGGAAGTCGATCGTGGTGGAGCTGTAGAGACAGCGACCGCTTCGTCGCTGCTTGAAGCTGTTACGAGGTACACGACAGACGCCGGTATGGACAACGTCGGCGAGGCCGCAGCCGCGTCGAGTACCTTTCTCGCGCGAATCGATGCGGTATTGCATGAGGCAGCAGGTCGACACGTCGGACTCGAAGAGCTGGCCAGCGCGCTGCATCTGTCCGCGGGCCATGTGTCGAACCGTTTCCGTACGGAGACCGGACGGGCACTGAAACCCTACATGGACGAAACCAGGTTCTCCCAGATCGAGAAGCTGCTGTCGCATTCCGATCTGCCGATCAAGCTCATTGCCCACCAGACCGGATTCCCCGACATGTATGCGTTCTCCCGATTCGTGAAGCGCATGACGGGTGTGCCTCCGCGATCATTTCGGCGAGGAGCCCCTGACGTTTGAGCGGTGCTGTCCACGCGTTCCATAAAAGCGCATACTTTGCAGTTACATGAATGTAACAAGCGTGCGGCCTGCAGGTCTTCTGGGCAAGAGCGTCTACTGGTTCGCATACTACGACGGCTTCGGTGCCGCGGACCACGGTTTCAGGATGCTGTCGGAAGCCACGGTGGACATTCTGATTCCGCTTGAGGGGCGCACAGTTGTGGCTGCTAACCAATCGAATCTGAAAGTGGTTGCCGCGGCCGAACCGCTCCTCATCGGTCCGCAGAAAAGCTTTAACCTCTACGATACATCGATGTGTTCGCGGGCTTTTGGCATCGTATTCGCTCCCGGAGGCGCAGCCAGATTTATCGGCCCGCAGGCGGGTAGACTTACGAACTGCATTCTGCCGGCTCGTGATGTGCTCGGTCCGAGGCTCCGCATCCTTCACGATCGACTCCGCGAAGAGTCCGATCCAGGCGTGATGTTTCAGATTGCCGAAGCATATCTGCGCACGCACTACACCCCCGATTTGAAGTACGCTGCAGAGATCGACTACGCGATTTCGGCAATTCGTGACGGTAAAACTGCCCACACATCACTTGTCGACTTTGCCGAGCGTACCATCGGCTTTTCGCACAAACACTTCGTCGAATTGTTCTCTCGGTATGTGGGTCTTACTCCCAAGCGCTACCAGCAGATCAGTCATTTCAACAGCGTGCTCAGGCGCTGTCGGACCTCGCCCCACCTGACCTGGCGGGAGCTGTCGACACTGTTCGGTTACGCGGACCCGTCGCATCTGTCCAAAGACTTTCACCGCTTTGCAGGCATGACTCCGAGTGACTATCTGAGTAAGGATGTAAGCCATCGGCAGGTGCTTTCAGAAGCTGTCGGGTAAAGGCCGGCGAGTCCTCTGCGACGTGTACTTTTATTACCTGCTTCTGGATACGGCGCCTGTGTGCAGTACGCTCTCCTCAGACACGGATTGGAGAACCTTTGTCCGTGCAGAAATTTTTGCTGAGGAGCATGAAATGAAAAGAAGTTTTATGGCAGGTCTGGTCGTCCTGGTGGCATTTGCCGCTGCATCGTGTGATTTTTTCGGTCTTGCCGATGCCCCGGAGCTGCAGGTGATCGCGCGTGCGAACCCGGGAGAGACAGCTGCTGATATGGCGCATCTGA